>NZ_JBGTDD010000185.1:0-21221 GCF_041748495.1 Parasphingorhabdus sp. | reverse complement strand
CCATCTCGCCAAGATGCTGAAAGAAGGCGGCAACGTGCTGCTGCTCGATGAGCCCACCAACGATCTCGACGTCGAAACTTTGCGCGCGTTGGAAGATGCGTTGGAAAACTTCGCCGGCTGCGCCGTGGTCATCTCGCATGATCGCTTCTTCCTCGATCGGCTGGCGACGCATATCCTGGCGTTTGAAGGCGACAGTCATGTCGAGTGGTTCGAAGGCAATTTCGAGAGCTATGAAGAGGACAAGCGACGGCGTTTGGGCGATGCGGCGGATCGGCCGACCCGGGTGGCTTATAAGAAGTTGACCAGATGATATGAGGCCCTTCTCCCTTAAGGGAGAAGGAGAATGCAAATCATTCAGAAATCCGTGCCCGATAATATCAACCTGCGACCCGGTAAGAGAGAAGGGTCGCGGTCGGCCGAAACCGCCTTTTCCCGGAACCGCACCATACCTATATCCGTAGGATGACCAACCCACCGACCATCACCGATTTTGAAACCATCGCCTGGCGCGTGTTTGAAACCATCCCGGCACCGTTCGCCGAGCATCTCGGCGACATCGTGCTGCGGATCGAGGACTGGCCGGCGCAGGAGATTCTGGACTATTTCGGGATGACCAGTCCCTATCAATTATCGGGGCTCTATCAGGGCGTACCGGTCGGTGAAAAATCGCAATGGGCACCGCCGAGCGGCGAGGGGGATCATATCACGCTCTATCGCCGGCCGCTGCTGGCCGAAATGGCGCAGACCGGCGTCGCGCTCGAAAGCTTGATCCGTCACGTGGTTATCCACGAGGTGGGCCATCATTTCGGCCTCAGCGATGCGGATATGCACGCGATCGAGGATAGTGTGGAGGATTGAATCCCCCAAGGCGCCTCGATCCGTCATGCTGAACTCTATTCAGCATCCAGAGCCGCGATCATTGACTGCGCCACCTTGACGCTCCGGATAGCGGATCAACTTTGGTATAACGGTTCCGGCTGTTTCCCTGCCAGACTCACCCCGACGATAGCAATCATCGCCGCAACGAAGCCCGGAATGATCTCGTAAACCCCGGACCCGCCCATGAAGGCCGCGTTCCAGCCCATCGCGATCCAGATAATCACCACGCCGGCCCCGGTTACCAGCCCGGCAACCGCCCCGGCGCCGGTCATCCGCTGCCAGGTTAGCGACAGCAGAATCAGCGGCCCGAACGCCGCGCCAAAGCCGGCCCAGGCGTTGCTCACCAGCCCCAGCACCTGGCTGTCCGGATCACTGGCGATATAGATCGCCACCAGCGCCACCAGCGCGACAAACAGCCGCCCGATATTGACGGTTTCCCGCTCGCTGGCATTCTTGCGCAGGAACAGGCGGTAGAAATCCTCGGTCAGCGAGCTGGAACTGACCAGCAATTGCGAGCTGATCGTGCTCATGATCGCGGCCAGCAGAGCGGCCAGCAGGAATCCGGTAATCAGCGGATGGAACAGGAGATTCGCCAGCAGGATAAAAATCGTCTCCGGATCCTCCAGCAGTAGCCCGTTCATCTCGACATAGGCGCGGCCGGTGATGCCGACGCCGATTGATCCGAGCAGTGCCACGCCCATCCAGCTCATCCCGATATTGCGCGCCTTCGGCACGTCCGCCAGCGAACGGATCGCCATGAAGCGCACGATGATATGCGGCTGCCCGAAATAGCCGAGCCCCCAGGTGATCGCCGACAGAAAGCCGATGAACGACAGGCCCGCGGTCAGGCTGAGATAATCAGGGTCCACCCCGTTCAGCGTCGCCGCCACCGCGCTCGCCCCGCCGTCATGGGTCAGCACCACGATCGGCATCAGCACCAGCGCCACCACCATGATGCAGCCCTGGACAAAATCGGTCAGGCTGACCGCCAGAAAACCGCCGACCATCGTGTAGGCCAGCACCACACCCGCGGTCATCCAGATGCCGGTCATATAATCGCTGATCCCGGAGATGCCGAACAGCCCGGCAAAGCTGGTCTCGAACAATTTTCCGCCACCGACCAGGCCGGCTGCGGTGTAGACCGCGAAGAACAGCACGATGATGATCGCCGATGCGACCCGCAGCGCCAGCGCCTTGTCGGGAAAGCGGTTGGCGAGAAACTCGGGGATGGTGAGCGCATTGCCCATCCGGTGAGTCTGCTCACGCAGCCGCGGCGCGACCACGATCCAGTTGACCAGCGCGCCGAGGAACAGGCCGATGCCGATCCACACCTCGACCAGTCCCGCCGCATAAAGCGCGCCGGGCAACCCGAGCAGCAGCCAGCCCGACATGTCGGACGCCCCCGCCGACAGGGCCGCGACCGCCGGATGCAGGTTGCGGCCACCAAGCAGATAGCCTTCGCTGCTATCCGTGGACTTGCGCCAGGCATAAAAGCCGATGGCCAGCATGCCGATGAAATAAAGGGCGAGTGAAATCAGGGCTCCGGTTTGCATCCGGCATACATAACGATTTTGAGCCGCGAGTCACCACCTGCCTTTTTTGAGGGGTGAATGGAGTTTCTTCTGCACATCCTTCTCCCTCACCAGAGAAGCGCCAACCTACCGCAGCCGCTTGACGAACAGATGCCCGTGATCATCGCGCTTGGTCTGGAAATTGGGCACCGCTTCGAACATTTCCGACAATCTGGCAAAACCGTAGTTGCGCACGTCGAAACTCGACCGGTTGCCGGCGATCTTGCCGACTTCGCTGAGGCTGGCATAGCCTTCCGCATCGCGCTTGGTGGCCTGATAGGCATCGATCAGCAGGTTGAGCAGTTCGTCATCCACCTTGCCACCGCTGTCGCTAACATTACCGCCATTATCCACCTTGGCCGGCGTCTTGACGTCACTTCTGCCACCGCCCCGGTTGCGTTTATCGGCCTTGATCAGCGCATCGACATCGATGAAGCGGCTGCACGCCTGGCGAAAGCCCTCCGGCGTCTTGGCGCTGCCAAAGCCGTAGACCGGTAGCCCCTCCTGCCGGATCCGCATCGCCAGCGGCATGAAGTCGCTGTCGCTCGACATGATCCCGAAGCCGCTGACATTGCCGCGAAACAGCAGGTCCATGGCGTCAATTGTCATTTTCATGTCGGTGGCATTCTTGCCCTTGGTCAGGTCGAACTGCTGCTGCGGCTCGATGCCATATTTGTGCAGGATATCGACCCAGCCCTTGAGCGACTGCTTGCGCCAATTGCCATAGGCGCGGCGGATATTGACCGTACCAAGCTCCGCCAGCGCGGTGAGCACGGGATCGATACCATTGTGGCTGGCATTGTCGGAATCGATCAGCAGGGCGATATTGTCATTATGTTGATTCATCGCGCGGTGATGGACCGCGAGGGGAGGGCGTTCAAGTATAAAAACGGCCTTTCCAGCAGTCGGTCGCATCGATCAGGCTTGGTGTCGCTCTTCGGCATCGCCTCCGCCGCGATTGTCCGCCAGGGCGCGTGCCAACGGCCGGTTTATAGCGATAGCGGCGTTTTTCACAGCATGGCCTTGTAAAATATGCAGGGATCATCGGCAGGTCAATCCGACAATCAGGGAACCAGCCAGATGCCCTCCCATCGAACCGCCGCCGCATTCCAGTGAAACCGTGCGCGTCGATGACCGCGATGCGCAAGATACAGCCATTCAATGGTTTCCACCTCCACCAGCAATATGGCAAAATTGGTGCGGCCCGTGCGCACCTGGTCCGGTGTAGGTTTCACACCCTCGATGGCCGAAGCAAGACCGGAGGTCGGCGCATCGACCGGGCTGCCGGGCGCAGGTTCGGCAAGATAGCAACGCTGACCATAGAGCGATGCCTGCTCCCATGCAGCATCGGCGTCGGGTCCGGTCGACTGGACTTCAGCTTTTCCGGAGAGACGCAGTTGCACCTTTGCCTCCGGATGATAGCCGAGCAGAGAAACGCTGGCACCCCGACCGACCTCGGCGACCTTGGATCCGCGCAGATCGGTGTTGAAGCGCAGGCGGCGACTATGCTGATCGACCGCGCGCAGGACCATGATCCGCTGGCTTGCAGTGCCCGCGCCGGTAACCGTTGCGACAACGGGCGTATGCAGCGGGGAGTGGCGGTCCGCAGCCCCCGCGCGCAGAAGTTCCCATGCTTGCTTAAGAGACAGGCTTAAGTCATTGAGAAAGGGATCGTCTTTGACTTCGGTCATTCCACCGCTGAAAATGCGCCGCGGGCTTCGTCCAGTGTGAACAGCGTTGCTTCGCCGATCGCGTACCAGGCCCCGTGCAATTTGAGTTCGCCGCGCTGCTCACGCTCGGCAATGAAGGGAAAGGTGCGCAGATTGTCGAGACTGATCTTGACCGCTTCCAGTTCCAGTGCACGCTGCGGATCGTCAGGGTTGGCGGCGAGAACCCGGTTGCGGGCATCGGTAATGATCGACATCCAGTCATCGATGAAACTATGTCCGGATACGCCAAGGTCACCACCCTTGAGCGCGGCGCTGATACCGCCGCACTGGCCATGGCCCATGACGACCACATGCTTGACATTCAGGCCGGTGACCCCGAATTCGATCGCTGCAGACGCCCCATGGATCCCGCCCCTGCTGTCAAAGGGGGGTACGAGATTGGCAACATTGCGCAACGCGAACATCTGGCCGGGCCCGGTGTCGAAAATCGTCGCCGGATCGACCCGGCTGTCGCAGCAGGAAATGACCATCACGGGCGGATTTTGGCCATGTTGCGACAGTTCGTCGAACCGGGCCTTTTGCCGCGGATAGTTATATTCGCGAAATCTCTTGTAACCATCAAGCAAGGCGTTGAATTCTGGCATTAAAATCGGTCTCCACGGATGACTTCGACGTTGCCGATGGTGATCAGCAGCCCGTGACTTTCGAGCAGGGGAGCAACCTCGTCTGCGAATCGGCGGGCCTTTTCCTCGCTGGCGATCATCAGGACAATCGATTTCGCTGCCGCTCCGGTGATCTCGTCATGATCCCAGCGACCGTCGCGGCCACCGCCTGAGGCGATTTTGATGACGCTCCAGCCCGAAATGTCGACTTTTTTCACATAGCTGATGATTTTCGGCACCAGCGGCGTGTCGACCAGAATCTCGATGCGTTTGCGCATTACGGTTGCGACCATGAATTACCCCAGAAAATTGGCCAAAGCGGCAAAGAGCGAGATACCGAAAATAATATTGAAAGGGAAGGTGATACCCAGGGACATCGACAGATATATCCCGGGATCGGCCTGTGGCAAGGCCAGCCGCATCGCCGCCGGTACCGCAATATAGGAAGCGCTGGCGCATAGAACGCCCAGAATCGCGGCGCTGCCGGGATCCAGGCCAATCAGCGTCCCGGCCACCGTCCCGATGCTGCCATTGATGATCGGCAACAGGATCGCCAACATGGCCAGCGGCACGGTGATCTTGCGCGTCTGGATCAGGCGGCGGGCGGCGATCAGGCCCATATCAAGCAGGAACAGGCACAAGACGCCGTTGAAACCGACAGCAAATAGCGGCTTGATCGGTTCGAACCGGGCTTCGCCGGCCACCATGCCGATCGCGAAGGCGCCAAGCAAGAGGATCACCGAGCCATTGGTCAATACTTCATGCATTAAGTTCGGGCGTTCGTCCGCCGCGGAACCAGTCGCTGGTATCGCTTCGGATTTTTTCGAATAGGCGCGCGCCAGCAGCAATCCGGTGATAATCGCCGGCGTTTCCATCAGCGCCATGACGCCAACCATGAAGCCGTCGGGACGCATACCCTGACCGGAGAGCAGTTCGACCGCGGTCACGAAGGTGACCACGCTGACCGAGCCATAATGGGCGGCAACCGCACCCGCATCGCTGGCGTCCAGCTTGCCGAAAGTCCTCAATAGGAAAAAGGCCAGGATCGGCAGGGTCAATCCCAGCACGACGCCCACGATGGCGGCAGACGCCAGAGCATCTGAAAAGCCCGTCGACGCGACCTCGACGCCGCCCTTCAGGCCGATGGCAGTCATCAGATAGATGGACATGGCTTTGGCAAAGGGTTCGGGAATGGTCAGATCGGAGCGGATCGCCGCAGCCATGAATCCCAGAATGAAGAACAGGATGACCGGTGATGTCAGTGTTTCAACAATCATCAACTTCTCCCTGGCCTCGACAGTCCCAATTATCAAATCGGCTAGGCAAGCATATCGCGGTTGGCAAGTGGCATGTGCATCGCTATCTGATAGAAATGAACGAAATTACCAAGATATCGCCGCCGGATAGCGAACCACAGAGACTGCGCAAGCCCGACTGGATTCGGGTCAAGGCCCCGATGGGTGCCGAATTCGAAAAGACCCGTGCGCTGATGCGGGAGCACAAGCTGAACACGGTTTGCGAGGAAGCCGCTTGCCCGAATATTGGCGAGTGCTGGACCAAGAAGCATGCCACTGTGATGATCCTCGGCGA
The DNA here is from genome assembly GCF_041748495.1 of Parasphingorhabdus sp. Taxonomy (GTDB): domain Bacteria; phylum Pseudomonadota; class Alphaproteobacteria; order Sphingomonadales; family Sphingomonadaceae; genus Parasphingorhabdus. The sequence continues at coordinate 14,849 of NZ_JBGTDD010000185.1, read as the reverse complement.
TGTCTGCACCCGCGCCTGTGCCTTCTGCAACGTGAAAACCGGCATGCCGATGGCGGTCGACGCTCTCGAACCGCAACATACGGCCGATGCCGCCGCCAAGCTGGGGCTGGAGCATATCGTCGTGACCTCGGTCGACCGAGATGATCTCGCCGATGGCGGGGCCAGCCAGTTTGTCAAGGTGATCGAAGCCCTGCGCCGCACCACACCGACCACCACGATCGAGATATTGACCCCCGATTTTCGCAACAAGAGCGAAGCGGCGGTCGAAGCGATCGTTGCCGCGCGGCCGGATGTCTACAACCATAACCTGGAGACGGTACCGCGGCTTTATCCGACGATTCGGCCCGGTGCGCGCTATTATGCCTCGCTGCGGCTGCTCGAACAGGTCAAGCGGCTTGATCCGTCCATCTTCACCAAGTCCGGCATCATGCTGGGCCTCAGCGAACAAAGGCTGGAAGTGCATCAGGTAATGGATGACATGCGCAGCGCCGACGTCGATTTTCTGACCATGGGCCAATATCTGCAACCGACGACCAAACATGTCCGGGTTAGCGAATTCGTCAAGCCGCAGGCGTTCGATGCTTATGCCTCGGTCGCTCGCGCAAAGGGCTTCCTGCTCGTGGCCTCCAGTCCGCTGACCCGGTCCAGCTATCACGCCGGCGAGGATTTCGCCAAAATGCGCCAGGCGCGTGAAGAAAAGCTGGCCCGGGCGGGTGTATCGAATGCCGGTTCATAGGGAGACCCGCGATCTGCCCTACAGCGCTGCCCAAATGTACGCGCTGGTCGCGGACGTTGGGCGCTATCAGGAATTTCTGCCCTGGGTCGTCGGCACACGCGTCCGCTCGGACAGCAACACCGAGATGCTGGCGGACGTGCTGGTCGGTTTCAAGGGGCTGAGAGAACAGTTTACCTCACGGGTCATCAAGGCGCACAACCAGTCAATCGATGTCGATTATCTCGATGGACCGCTCAAGCAGCTGCACAATGAATGGCGGTTTCGATCGCGCGAAGGCGGCGGCAGCCATGTCGATTTTTACGTCGAGTTCACCTTCAAGAACCGGATGTTCGAAAAACTCGCCGGCCAGATGTTTGCCCGGGCGCTGCACAAGATGACCAGCGCCTTTGTCGACCGTGCTGGCGAAATATATGGAGACAGCTATTCGCTTTCTTCGGGCAACAACAATTCCAGTGCGACCCGCACGGCCTGAAGCCGGATATCCGCGCGGCTTTTGTCGTCGCCAAAATTTTTGCGGTCGGCAACCACATCATCCGACCCTTTGTCCTTTTCGGCTTTTGCGAACACAACGGTGCCAACAGGTTTCTTTTCCGTGCCGCCGCCTGGCCCGGCCACGCCGGTGATAGCCACAGCCACGTCACAGCCCGACCGCTCCAGCGCGCCTTGTGCCATTTCCCATGCGACCGCAATGGAGACTGCGCCAAATGTATCCAGCAGGTCACCACTGACTCCCAGCATATTCCGCTTGGCGCCGTTGGAATATGTCGTGAAACCGCAATCGAACACATCACTGCTTCCCGACACTTCGGTCAAGGCGGCCGCGACCAGACCGCCGGTACAGCTTTCGGCAACCGATATTCGCCTGCCGACTGCGCGGTTCTTCTCGATGACTTCAGTCGCCAGGGCGACAATTTCCGGTGGTAGGAGATTGTTCATATACGGGTGCGTCTAGCGCGTCATCCCCGTGCTTTGCAAATAGGAATGTCCTGTTTCTTGCCGTCCTTGGCCGTAGCCTGCACGATCGTGATCACCAGACTGGCAAGATTGGCGGACGGCATCGGTTCCAGATCACCATAGATTTTCCCGATGGCCTGACAATCTTTCGGCTTGATTTCGTTGCCGATGAGCTGGGTTAACATGGCGTCGGCAATTGGTCGCAACAGCGCGTCGTCCATATCCGGTGGCAGCTTGTCGCCCGCCAGCACATTCACTGCATTTCTGGCTTGGGGCCACGCGGATTCGGATGCCGTCCGATATTTGGCAAGCTGCTGGGAATTTTTAATCATCAGCGGCGCGTTCGCCGGCAGGCTGGCGGCGCATTTTGCCCGACTGGCATCGACCGCCTTGGGCAGGATATAGGTGACCAGCGCCTCGGCCTGCACGACGCTTAGGCAGGCTGCCGGTGCGGTCGATTGGGCTGCGGCGCCTTGGCTCAGGCTGAGCATCGCCAGGCCGATGGTAATTTTGGTCTTCATGAATTTTCCTCCAGAGAAATGGTCGCAATGGCCTGCGCCGCTATACCCTCACCGCGACCGGCAAAGCCGAGTCCTTCGGTCGTGGTCGCCTTCAGGCTGACCCGATCGATGTCGATCGATAGGAGATTGGCGATGCTGTTGCGCATATTTTCGCGATGCGGTTTGATTTTCGGTGCTTCACAAATGATAGTCATATCCACATTATGGATGATCCCACCTTTCTCCCGGATGAGCGAAGCGGCAAATTCGACAAAGCGGGCAGAGGGCGCTCCGCGCCATTGCGGGTCGGAGGGCGGGAAATGATCACCAATGTCACCAGCCGACACCGCACCCAGCAAGGCATCGGTCAGCGCGTGGAGCAGAACATCGGCATCACTGTGCCCGGCCAGTCCCTTTTCGTGGTCGATTTTCAGCCCGCCCAGCCATAGCTGTTCGCCAATGGCCAGACGATGCACATCGTAACCCATTCCGGTGCGGATCTGACGCATGGATTCTGTTCCTTTTCCGCCGAAATCGGCCGGCAATGTATATTTCTTCAGCGCTTCATCGCCTTCGATGGTCGACACCGCATGACCGGCCGCCTTGAAGACTTGCGCATCATCGCTGGCATTCGGCTCGCCGGCAAAATTTTCATGCGCAGCCAGAAGTTTGGCAAAGTCAAAGGCCTGCGGGGTTTGCACCCGCCACAAGATGTTCCGGTCAACGGTCCGGTCCAGCTGACCGTCGCCGATCTGCACCATAGTGTCGACACTGGGCAAGACCGGGATCGCCGCCGGTGCGCTTTTCAATTGTTCGAGGAGACGGTTGATAACCGCATGCGACACGAACGGCCGCGCGGCGTCATGGATCAGAACATATCTGCCGCCGCCGGCGCTCCGGATCGCCAGCAGCCCGTTGCAAACCGATTGCTGGCGCGTAGCGCCACCGATCACGATCCGGTGCGACGCCAGCGGAGCAAGGGCGCTGTCCATCTGCTTCTCCTGTCCCGCTGCCACCACCACCCAGACATGATCAATCCCGGGGTGAGAGGAAAGGCGCTCCACGCTATGCCGCACCATCGGTTTTCCGTCCACCGGCTGAAACTGCTTGGGGCCATCCAGTCCCGCCCGCGCACCGACCCCGGCGGCCACGATCAGCGCATGGGTTTGTTCGGAGAGATCAAGGGGTTCAACCATGGATTGCGATCTACGCCGAGAATAAGGATGAAGCAATTCTTGCCTCGCATTTGATTTGACGATAGAGGCTGCTTAAATTTTAGGCAGCGCGAATGAAACTTGAACCGATCTTTATTGGCAATTTGAAAATTGAAAGCCCGGTGATCCTGGCCCCGATGACCGGTGTCACCGATTTGCCGTTCCGCAAACTGGTCCGGCGCTTTGGCTCCGGGCTCAATGTGACGGAAATGATCGCCAGTCAGGCGATGATCCGGGAAACCCGCCAGTCACTGCAGAAATGCGCCTGGGATCCGATCGAAGAACCGGTCTCGATGCAGCTTGCAGGCTGTGATCCGGTCACCATGGCCGAGGCCGCCAGGCTCAATGAAGACCGCGGCGCGCAGATCATCGACATTAACATGGGGTGTCCGGTCAAAAAGGTTGTCAACGGCGATGCCGGCTCGGCGCTGATGCGCGATCTGCCGCTGGCAGCCTCGCTGATCAAGGCAACGGTCGCGGCGGTGAATGTGCCGGTCACCGTGAAAATGCGGATGGGCTGGGACCATCAGAGCCTGAACGCACCGGAACTCGCCCATATCGCGGAAGATCTCGGCGCGAAAATGATTGTCGTCCACGGCAGGACCCGTTGCCAGATGTACCGCGACAGCGCCGACTGGTCCTTTGTAAGCAAAGTGAAGCAAGCGGTCTCGGTGCCGGTGATCGTCAATGGCGATATTTGCACCCTCGAAGACGGCCAGGCCGCGCTCGAGCAAAGCGGGGCCGACGGCGTGATGATTGGCCGCGGCGCCTATGGCAAACCGTGGCTATTGGGTCAATTCATGCACTGGTTCAAAACCGGGGAACGGCTGCCGGATCCGGATCTTGCCACGCAATATGCGATTCTCAACGAACATTATCGCGACATGATGAAGCTCTACGGCGAAGATGTCGGCGTCAAGGTCGCCCGCAAGCATGTCGGCTGGTATACCAAGGGGCTGACCGGTTCGGCAGAATTTCGCAATCGGGCGAACAGCGTCAGTGATCCGCATGTCGTTCTGCAAATGCTGGAGGATTTCTATTCGCCTTGGCTGAATAAAGCGGCAGCTTGATGGACGGGTTTCCCCCGGCAGAACAAATTCTCGCTGGTCTCAGCCACGCCTTGATCGTCATCGATTCGGACCATCTGATCAGCCGGGTCAACCCCTCAGGCGAAGCGCTGTTCGGAACCAGCGCCAAGCATCTGGTCGGCCGCCGGATCGATCAGGTCCTGCACTTTGCTGACCCCAGACTCAATGCGGCGCTGACCGAAGCGGATATCAGTCTTACCGCGCGCGGGGTGATGGTTGCCAGCGATGACCGCAGGCTCGGTATCGCCGATTTCGACATTCATCCACTGGCATCGGACTCCGGCTGGCGTCTGATTTCGCTGTCGCTGATGCCGCAGGACGGTCCTATTCTCGAAAGCGAGCATGACGATCCGTCCAATCTTGCAATCCGCGCCCCGGACATATTGAGCCACGAGATCAAGAATCCGCTGGCTGCGATCCGCGGTGCCGCCCAGCTGCTCGACCGGCAGCTCGACGAGTCGCAAAAGCCGCTGACCCAGATGATCACCGCCGAGGTCGAGCGCGTGGTCAATCTGCTCAACCGGATGCAGACCCTGTCATCCAATCAGCCGGCGCAGACCAAGCCGGTCAATATCCACACCCTGATCGACCAGGCCCGCCGGTCGACCGAGGCCGCCACTGGCCAGGCCGTCAAGATCCAGGACAAGTTCGATCCGTCGCTGCCCGACGCGCTGATCGATCCGGACGCGATGATGCAGGTCTTGACCAATGTGCTGGCCAATGCCGTCGACGCTACCAAGCATCTGCCCAACCCGGAAATCCGCATCATCACCCGCTACAGTTTCGGTGCCTCGCTGTCGGCCCAGGGCGAATATGCCGCGATCCGCCTGCCGATCCAGATCATGGTCTGCGACAATGGCCCTGGCGTCCCCGCAGAACTGGAGCGCGAGATATTCTCGCCCTTCGTCTCGACCAAGAAGGAAGGGCAGGGCCTCGGCCTCGCCCTCGTGAAAAAGCTGATGCGCGATATGAACGGCCGCATTCGCTATGATCGTGCCAATCAGGACGAGATGAGCCGCTTCACCCTGTTCCTCCCCGTTGCCCCGAAAAACTGACCGCAGGACATTCCATGGCCAAAGAAAAAATCATATTAGTCGAGGACGACCTCTCGGTCAGCCATGTCATCATCACCGCCCTGCGCGCCGAAGGCTATGATGTCGAAAATTGCAAGTCGATCGCCGAACGCGATGCGCTGATGGCGAGCAGCCGCTATGATCTGCTGCTCACCGATGTCGGGCTGGGCGAGGGCGACGGCATTTCCTCCCTCGGCAGCGTCAAGGCGACCCATCCGGATATCCCGATCATCATCATTTCCGCCCAGAACACGCTCAACACCGCGGTGCGGGCGTCAGAGACTGGCGCCTTTGAATATCTGCCCAAGCCGTTCGACCTCGACGAGCTGGTCACCGTCGTCGGCCAGGCGCTGAAGCCGAAGAATATTCAGCCGATCGAGCCCTCGATGGACGAGGAAAGCCTGCCGCTGGTCGGCCGCAGCCCGGCAATGCAGGACGTCTACCGGATGATCGCCCGGCTGCTGAAGAACGATCTCTCGGTGCTGGTGCTCGGCGAATCGGGCACCGGCAAGGAACTGGTCGCCGAGGCCATCCACGGGCTGGGCCACCGCAAGTCCGGGCCGTTCATCGCCGTCAACATGGCCGCCATCCCCTCGGAACTGATCGAGGCGGAACTGTTCGGCCACGAAAAAGGTGCCTTCACCGGCGCTGTCGCCAGCGCCTCGGGAAAATTCGAGCAGGCGCAGGGCGGCACCCTGTTTCTCGACGAAATCGGCGACATGCCGATGCACGCCCAGACCCGGCTGCTCCGCGCGCTGCAGACCGGCGAGATCAACCGCGTTGGCGGCAAGGGCCCGGTCAAGCTTGACGTCCGGATCATCGCTGCCACCAATCATGATTTTGTCGCCTTGATCGAACAGGGCAAGTTCCGTGAAGATCTCTATTACCGGATCAACGTGGTGCCGATCGAACTGCCGCCGCTGCGGGAGCGCGCCAGCGATATTCCGGCGCTGACCAACCATTTCCTGAAGCTCGCGGTCACCGAAGGCCTGCCCCACAAGCAGATTTCCCCCGAGGGGATGAACCTGCTCTGTCACAATTACTGGCGCGGCAATGTCCGGGAACTCAAGAATGTCATCTATCGCCTCGTCGTGACCGGACGGGAGGACACATTGTCCGAGGACGCCATTCGCCAGATCCTCGCGACGGAACGCGGCGAGGACCGGGCAGAATCGGCCAATATGGAGTTTGAAGCCCATATCAAGTCGATTGTGCTGGATCTGATGGTCGCGCCGGAAAAGGAAAATCTATACGTCCGGGCGCTGGAAAAATTCGAAAAGCCGTTGCTGACCGAGATGATGCACCACGCACATGGCAATCAGATCAAGGCCGCCCGGATTCTTGGCATCAACCGCAACACATTGCGCAAGAAACTCAACGAATATCAGATCGATCCCGCCCGGTCCAAATAGAACGGCACGACGAAGCGACCGTTTGATTCGCTGAACCGTGATATTTTTGCAATATTAGTGCTTTTCCTGCAACGAAACTGTTGTATTGAAAGCACAATGACGGTTTCTAACCAGGCTCAGGAACAGCGTGTCCCCAATTGGCTGCGGCGCCTGGCGCTATTGGCGGAGAAAGAGTCCGTCATGAAACGGGTCGAATGGGCCGTCATGCTGCTGTTTGCTGCGATCATGCTCGGCACCTATTTTCTGCTGCGCGGCCAATCCAACCAGACCGACTTCATTTCTCCGCCGCTGACCGCGGCTTTGCTGGTAGCGAACCTGATCCCGGCGATGATATTGCTGGTGCTGTTCGGCCGGCGGATTGCCAAGGGCAGGGCGGCCAAGTCGTCGATCGGCAGTAAGGGCCGCCTGCATGTCCGCCTGGTCGCCTTGTTCTCGCTGGTCGCCAGCATTCCGATGCTGCTCGTGGTGATTTTTGCCTCGCTCTTGTTTCAATATGGGGTTGAATTCTGGTTCTCCGACCGGGCGCGCGGCATGCTGGAAAATGCCAATGATCTGGCGCGTGGCTATTATGAGCAGAACCAGCGGGAAGTGGGTGAAGAGACGATCACCATGGCCAATGATTTGCGCAATTATTTGCAGCAGGCCGATCTCCAGAGCCCGGAATTCGCCGAAGGCTATGTGTTTCAGGTGCTGTCGCGCAAGCTCAATGAATCCGCCATCATCGAAATCGGGGCCGATGGCGTCGCCCGGACAGCCGCCGCCGTCGATCCCGATGACGAGGATCAGCAGGCCAAAATAACGCCGGCGGTACTGAAGCAGCTGGAAGAGGGGCAGGATTATGTCGTGACCGCACAGCCGAACAAGATCGAGGCGGTGACCGCTCTTGATCTCGGTTCACGCATCTTTCTCTATGCGGCCCGCGATTCCGACATGCTGGCGCTGAGCCAGTGGGAGCGCGCGCAGGCCGTGCTCGCAGATTATGAAGAGCTGTTTTCACGCTCCCGAAGCCTGCAACTGCAGTTCAATATCGCCCTGTTCGTCGTTTCGCTGTTCATCGTCGGGCTGGTGTTGTGGATTGCCCTGCTGGTCGCGGACCGAATGGTCAAGCCGGTGAGCGCTCTGGTACATGCGGCCAAGCGGGTCACCGAAGGGGATCTGGCCACACGCGTTCCCACCACCTTCGAAAGCGACGAAATCGGAACGCTGGGACGTGCCTTCAACCGCATGACCGAGCGCCTGGAAACCCAGACCACAGCGCTGATCACCGCCAACGAGCAATTGGGCAGCCGGCGGGCGTTTATCGAGGCGGTGCTGGAATCTGTTACCGCGGGAATCATCAGTCTGAATGAGAAGGGCGAAATCAAGCTGGTGAATTCGCAGGCGCTGTCGCTGCTGTCCAAACCGCTGGATGACCTGCTTGACGCCAGAATTGGCGAAGCGGCACCAGAATTTGCCGAACTGATCCAGGACGGCGTGGAAGACAGTATCATCGAATTTGCCTCCGACTCGGACTTGCGGACATTGGCGGTAAAGATTGTCGGCGGCCCCAACGGCCACGTCATCACCTTTGAAGACATAACCCAGCAACTGCTTGACCAGCGGCGCGCGGCATGGTCCGACGTCGCCAGGCGCATCGCCCATGAAATCAAGAATCCGTTGACCCCGATCCAGCTGGCAGCGGAACGGTTGCAGCGCCGGTTTGGTAAACGCATCACCGATGATGCCGAGATATTTGAAAATCTGACCAACACGATTGTCCGGCAAGTCGGGGATTTGCGCAATATTGTTGATGAATTTTCCTCTTTCGCGCGCATGCCCAAACCGGTTTTCCGCGAGGAAAATCTGGACGATATCCTGAAGCAGGCCCTGTTCATGCAGGATGTGGCATGGTCGACCATCAGCTTTGACTTCGTTTCGGAAGATCAGCCAATATCTCTTGTCTGCGATCGTCGGCAGCTGGGACAGGCGCTGACCAATATCATCAAGAATGCTGCCGAAGCGATCGAGCAAAAGGCAGAGACAAGCAGCGAATTCCAGGTTTCCGACGGTGAAGTGGAGCTGGCTCTCCGTACCGAAAACAAGATGATCGTCATCGAATTGACCGACAATGGCATCGGCCTGCCGATCGAGCGCGATCGGATCGTCGAACCCTATATGACGACAAGGGCGAGCGGCACTGGTCTCGGCCTGGCGATCGTCAAGAAGATCGTCGAGGAGCATTTTGGCGAGATGAAGTTCAGCGACGCGCCCGCAGGCGGGACCAGGGTAACCATCCGGCTCAGTCCAGTCAAATTGGCGCGACTGTCGCAGGGACCGGAAGCCGATTCCGCCAGACAGGGATCAGAGCCGGCTGGCAGTGACGAACAGATGGTAGTTATTGATAAATGAGAGTTAGAGGTTCCACATGGCATTAGATATTCTGGTTGTCGACGACGAACCCGATATTCGTGATCTGATATCCGGTGTTCTGGAGGACGAGGGCTATACCACCCGGGTGGCCGCCGATAGCGACGCCGCCCTGGCCGCTGTCAACGAGCGGCGACCGTCGCTGGTGTTGCTCGACGTCTGGCTCAGGGGGTCGCGCCTTGACGGGCTGGAATTGCTGACCGAACTGAAGCAACTCGATGCCAAAATGCCGATCATCGTGATCTCCGGACATGGCAATATCGACACGGCTGTTGCCGCCATTTCGCAAGGTGCCGTCGATTTTATCGAGAAACCGTTCGAAGCGGAACATTTGCTGCATCTGGTAGCGCGATCGACGGAAACCGAGCGCCTACGCCGCGAGAACGAGATTTTGAAGGCGAGGGTTGGCTTCGCCGATGAACTGACCGGCAATTCTGCCGCTGTAAACAACGTCCGCGCGACGCTGAAACGCGTTGCCGGCACCGGTAGCCGCTTGCTGATTTCCGGACCGGCAGGGGTTGGCAAGGAAGTTGCCGCGCGGTTGATGCACAATTGGAGCACGCGCTCCAACGCAGCCTTCGTGACGATCAGCGCCGCGCGGCTGTCGCCGGAAAGCGTCGAAGAGGAGCTGTTCGGGACCGAACTCAACGGCAAGATCGTCAAAACTGGTCTGATGGAAGAGGCCCATGGCGGGACTCTGTTCATCGATGAGGTTGCGGATATGCCGCTCGATACCCAAGGCAAGATTTTGCGGGTGCTGACCGAGCAAAGCTTCAACCGGCTCGGGGGTTCGCAGAAAGTCAATGTCGATGTCCGCGTCGTGTCGGCGACGTCGCGCGACCTGGAAGTGGAGATAAGCGAAAAGCGCTTCCGCGAAGATCTGTTCTATCGCCTCAACGTCGTGCCGGTTGTCTTGCCGCCCCTCAATCAGAGGCGCGAAGATATTCCGGTGCTGGTCGACCATTATGCCGCCCGTTTTGCCGCAGAACAGCGGCTGCAGCCTCCTGAAATTTCGGATGAAGCGATGGCGGCATTGCAGGCCTGCGACTGGCCCGGCAATGTCCGGCAGTTGCGTAATGTTGTCGAACGGACGATCATTCTGGCTCCGAAGGATAATTTCACCAGGATCGAGGTTGAGATGTTGCCACCGGAAGTGCTGGGAAATGACGATGATCTCGATCAGGGCGTGGCGTCGCTGATGGGATCGCCGCTGCGCGAGGCGCGGGAAAGCTTTGAACGGGAATATCTGAAGGTACAGATCCGGCGTTTTTCCGGCAATATATCCAAAACCGCCAATTTCATCGGCATGGAACGATCGGCCTTGCACCGCAAATTGAAGATATTGGGTCTCACCTCGCGAAAGAAATCGGACGAGGAGTGACCGAAGTCATCATCCACCCCAATGGTTAGGCGCCGAAATCATCAGGCTGTTGTCGTTGGCGGACAAATTTCATATAGGCACGGGAAGGGTCGTCGAAAAAACAAGATGCCGCCGCCGAAAACATAATATGCCATCGCAAAGATCGCCAATAACTGGAGTCAAATATGACCGATAAATCAAACAATCTACAGGATTTGTTTCTCAACTCCCTCCGCAAGACGAAAACCCCTGTGACGATGTTTTTGGTCAAGGGAGTCAAGCTTCAGGGCATTGTGACCTGGTTCGACAATTTTTCTGTGCTGCTCCGACGCGACGGGCAATCCCAATTGGTCTACAAGCATGCGATTTCGACGATCATGCCGTCAGAAGCGCTTGACACACAGCCCTTTGCCGATCTGATGAACAATGCAAAAAGCCGGGCAGGGGTGCTGCAGGAGGTCTTCCTGACCGCCGTTCGCGACAGCACCGATCCGGTTACGATGTTTCTCGTCAATGGTGTGATGTTGCAGGGCGAAGTCTCTGCTTATGATCTGTTTTGTATCCTGCTCGAGCGGGAAGGCCTGTCGCAACTGGTTTACAAGCACGCGATTTCTACGGTGCAACCGGGCGGCCCGATCAATCTTGCCGACTATAACAACAGTGATGATGGTGCGCATTGATACCATTTGAGAAGGAAAGTCTCGACAGCAAGAGCCGCCGGGCGCTCATCGTTCATCCTGACATGGCGTCGCTCAGCCAGTCTGCGCTCGAACATCGGCTGACCGAGGCGGTCGGCCTTGCCCTCGCCATCGGCCTGGTTGCCACCGCGCCTCACTATTTTTCGGTGCGCAAACCCAAGCCGGCAACCTTGTTCGGGTCGGGTCAGGTAGACCAGATCCAGAAGATGATGAAGGAGCATTCCGCCACGATTCTGATCGTGGACGGCAGCTTGAGCGCCATCCAGCAGCGCAATCTGGAAGAGAAGCTCGACGTCAAGGTGATTGACCGGACCGGGCTTATCCTCGAGATATTCGGCGCCCGGGCAGCGACGGCAGAGGGACGTCTGCAGGTAGAGCTTGCGCATCTGGATTATCAGGCCGGTCGGCTTGTTCGGAGCTGGACTCACCTCGAACGGCAGCGCGGCGGTTTTGGCTTTCTTGGCGGTCCCGGTGAAACCCAGATCGAGTCCGATCGCCGGATGATCCGTGACCGCATGGCAAAACTGCGCAAGGATCTCGACCATCTGCGCAAGACCCGCGCGCTACACCGCGAACGGCGACAGCGGGCGCCCTGGCCGGTGATTGCCCTGGTTGGCTATACCAATGCCGGAAAATCGACCCTGTTCAACCGGCTGACCGGTGCGGACGTCTTTGCCGAGGATCTGCTGTTTGCAACGCTGGATCCGACGATGCGGGAATTCTCCCTACCCGGATATGACAAGGCGATTCTGTCCGACACGGTTGGATTCGTCTCCGATCTTCCGACGCAATTGGTCGCGGCCTTCCGCGCCACTCTGGAAGAGGTGAGTGTCGCCGACATTGTCATCCATGTGCGTGATATTTCGCATGAAGCGAGCGACGCACAGGCGCGGGATGTCAGGCAAATTCTGGCCGATCTCGGTGTGTCCGAGGAAGCGGGCGAGGGGCCACCGGTGATCGAAGCCTGGAACAAGATCGACAGAATCGATCCGGACGACCCGCAATTTGCGCGTATCTTTTCGCCCTTGCCGGAAAATATCTGCACGATCTCGGCCGAGACCGGAGCCGGTATTGAGAAACTGGTCGAACTGATCGCGAAGACCTTGTCGGAAGGTCACAAGTCCGAACATATCACCATCCCGGCTTCCGACGGCATGCGGATGGCCTGGTTGCACGAAAATGGCCGGGTCCTCAGCAGCGAACCGCAGGCGGACAATCTCAGAATGAAGGTGGAAATGTCGCCGCGAAACTGGGGCCGCTACCGTGCACTGGACTGAGTGATCAGCTCGCAGCCGCGCGCGCCTTGGCTTTCTGCCATTCCGCTTCCAGCTCTTCGAGCGTGAAATCTTGCAATTCTTTACCGAGACTGGCCTCTACTAGATTGAATCTCTTGGTAAACTTATCCGTCGCATCGGTCAGCGCCCGTTCCGCATCGACCTTGTAATGGCGGGCAAGATTGACTGCGGAAAAAAGCAGATCGCCGATTTCCTCATATATTTCTTCTTCATTCCGGGCGGCTGCGACCTCGTCCAGTTCTTCCAGCAGCTTGTCCCTCACCTGCGCCGTGTCCGGCCAGTCAAACCCCACCCGCGCCGCGCGCTTCTGTATTTTCTGCGCGCGCAACAGGGCGGGCAGGGCCAGCGCCACGCCATCCAGCGCGCTTGACTGGCCCGATTGCTCCCGTTCACCGGCCTTGATCTGCTCCCATCCCGGACTGGCCTCGGCCGCACCGAAAATATGCGGATGCCGCCGGGTCATTTTGTCGCAGATCGACTCGACCACATCGGCAAAATCAAACGCGTCGCGGTCGGCTGCGATCTGGCTGTGAAACACCACCTGCAACAGCAGATCACCCAGTTCGTCCTTGAGTGACAACATATCGTCACGTTTTATGGCATCGGCAACTTCATAGGCTTCCTCGATCGTATAAGGCGCGATCGTCTGGAAGGTCTGCACCTTGTCCCATTCGCAGCCATCGTCCGGATCGCGCAAACGCCGCATGATTTCCAGCAACGGATCGATCAACGGAGAATCCCGCCCGGCCTGAGCGCTGTCCGAAGCAGGCGAAAACGACCTTGCGGCGGATCTTGTGTGACGATGCGGCAATCCTGCACATGGCGGCTCATGGGATAATCCTGTTCCTGGCTGATTTCGGCATCATCCCGTGCGGCGCTGCTCATGAGACCATCGCATATTTGCCTGTTCATGAGGCGTTCGCGAATATGTTTGGCCATGAAACAGAAGCAATCCCGGGCTTGGTTGGTGATGAAAATGATGCAACCGCGGGCCTCGCTGGTAATGAAAACAAGTCACTGCGAACTTGGCCGACAATGAAAATGAAACGGCTGCGCGCATGGTTGGCATTGAAAGTGAAGAAGCTGCGAGCCTGGCTGATCATCAGACAATTGCGTCCATGGCTGCTCATCAGATGAGCATGTGATTTCGAGCAGGGGATCGCTGGATTGTACATCGACAGGCACTCGTCATTAAGGTTGATAATATATATTATGTTAAATTAAATATCATTCCGCCGGGTCGCCACCCCGCGGTTCCAACACCATTTCCGTCCCCTCTACGCGCCAACTTCGCAAACTTGATAAAAAATTCATCCCGATCACGTTCGAATCGCCAAATTCCGGCGCTACTACCACTGGCAAATTACGAACTTCCATCGGGCCAATTTGCAACGAATCTATGCTCCCGCGCTGCGCTTGCACCGATCCGTTGGCGGTGCTCAAAATCACCGGAAACGGACTGTCGCTGACGTCAACACCGCTCATCTGCGCCGTTCGCAAATTCATCGCCGTCGTCGTTGCACCGCTATCAATCAGAAAGCGGACCGGCTGCGCATTTACATTTGCATCAACCCAGAAATGGCCATCTGCAGATTGCTGAATTCTGATCGTGTCCCCCACAACCGTCTGTTGGTTCGCACCGCTCATTTCGCCAGACACCCGGTTCCAGACCGCCATTATTTCGCGCTGATAGGAAAACATGACGATGAACGCCGCAAATATCGCGACCCATATCAATATATTGCGTACGATCTCGCCAAATCCGATACGTCGGGAGAATAATGCACTGGCGACCAGAACCAACGCACCGATGGCAAAAACGAGATTGATATTTTGATCTTCGGTCACCGGTCAGATTTCTTCCACATAGCCATCATAGCCTGGCCGGATCTGGTCCGGCAATATGCTCACAAGATGGCGATAGTCCATCGACTTGTCCATATGCGTCAACAGGCTCAATCCCGGCTCAACATCCCCGATCAATGCCAAGGTCATATCCAGATGCGCGTGGGTGGGATGCGGCTTGGCGCGCAAGGCGTCGACAATGAACAGATCGCAATTCCGGTACAACGCCCGCATTTCCGGTGTAATCTCGCCAAAATCAGTCGCGTAG
>NZ_JBGTDD010000184.1:0-9328 GCF_041748495.1 Parasphingorhabdus sp. | reverse complement strand
CGGCAAGGGCCCCGCCTATAGCGTCGCTTCCCAACCGGGTCAGCACCTCTCGCCGACCCCGCAAGCCCGAGTAGCTCAGTTGGTAGAGCAAGCGACTGAAAATCGCTGTGTCGGTGGTTCGAATCCGCCCTCGGGCACCACTTTGTAAGCTAGATATATATCGTCATCTGTGACACCGTCAGTAAATTCCTGAAGCGGGAAAGACCTGATCGAATGACTTTGATCTATCTGTCGGACAAAGGCTGCGAGATGGTCGTCACACTCTTGCTGATTTGATCGTGCTTTCCCTCAGCAACTGGCTTCATTGCCTATCCCTTCCACAAAACCCGATACAGATCGAAACGCCGGTCCTTGAGATTCTGCACCGCGCCGGATTGTCGGCTGGTCAGCAAGCTCGTCATGGACAGGTCGGCAAGCGCGATGGTTTCCGTATTGGGTGCCGTATCCGCTGCGACGCCGTCGCGGGCGAACGGGAAATCAGATGGTGTCAAGATCGCGCTCTCGGCGTAGTGAATATCCATATTCTCGACGTTGGGCAAATTACCGACCACGCCTGACATCACGACATAGCACTGGTTCTCCACGGCCCGCGCCTGGCAGCAGTAGCGGACGCGTAAATAGCCGCGGCGTTCATCGGTGCAGAAGGGAACGAAAAGGATCATCGCCCCCTGATCGACAAGATGGCGCGCCATCTCCGGAAATTCGCTGTCGTAGCAGATCATCACCCCGATCGGTCCGCAGTCGGTGGGAATGGCCTCCGCGCCATAGCCGCCCTTGATGTTCCACCAGCGCACTT
This sequence comes from Parasphingorhabdus sp., assembly GCF_041748495.1. Classification (GTDB taxonomy): domain Bacteria; phylum Pseudomonadota; class Alphaproteobacteria; order Sphingomonadales; family Sphingomonadaceae; genus Parasphingorhabdus. Next base: position 8,532 of record NZ_JBGTDD010000184.1, on the reverse strand, counting down.
CGCTCGGGGTGGGGTGCAATTTGTCCTGAGTGTAAATCGCGCCATTGCGAAGAAACACATAGGAAATATTGCGGATATCACCATTGTCCATGCGGGTCGGGTGGGATCCGCCGATGATGTTGATATGATAGGAAACCGCCAGCTTCTCCATAAATTCCTTGAACCGGTCGGTATATTCGGCGATTTTCTCGATCGCCTGGGCTGGCTCCAGCTTTTCGCCTTCCAGGGAAAGCAATTGCAGCGTGAACAGCTCCGGAAATGTGACAAAATCCGCACCATAATCGGCTGCGACATCGACAAAATATTCCACCTGTTCTTCAAATTCTGACTGTGAGGCGATCTTCCGCATCTGGAACTGTACGGTCGCAACGCGGACCGATTGCGGGAGGCGGTCGTGCGGCGTCTGGGTCCCGAGCTTGGCTTCGGCAGCGAGCGGATTTTCCCAGAACATATGCACGGCATGGCCGCCGGATGGGGTGTCGCTCGGCATATAGTCTTTCAAAATGCCCAAGGGAACAAAGCCTTGATTCAATTGAAAATTGATCACCGGATCCCGGAATTGCTTGTCAACGACAGCCGCCAGATAATCCGCCGGTTCGGGATATTTTCGCTTGCGCCGCGCATAGCCCGGCAGGCGCCCGCCAAAGATGATTCCCTTCAATCCCAGATGCTGGCAGAGTTCTCGGCGAACCTTGTAGAAGCGCAACCCGATCCGCAGCCGCCGATAGTCCGGGTCGACACTGACTTCCATGCCGTAAAGGATCTGGCCATTGGGATCATGCCGGGCGGCGAAGCCACCGCCGGTGATTTCTGCCCAGCTATGTGATGTGCGAGCGGTTTTTTCGGAAATCTGGAAAGTCGCGCAATGGCCGACAATCTTGCCTTCATATTCAGCGACCAATTGCCCGTCGGCAAAATTGTTGATCTGTCCGCGTACCTCCTCGGTCGTATAGCCTTCGCCCTTGCCATAAATCTTGCGGGACAAAGAGGATATTTTTCTGGCATCTTCCAGTTCCGCCATGCGGATGATGAGCTTTGGTTTTTCTGCGGTCATCCGCGCCCACTAGCGGGCTTTTTGCCGGCGGGAAAGATTAGTTATGTGGCAACGCGCGAACGCCTGCCATTTGGAAGATGATGTGTTCAGTAACCCTGTACCGAACCACCATCGACCTGAATCGCTGTGCCCGTGATATAGCTGGCGGCATCGGATCCCAGAAAAACCGCAAGATTGGCGATTTCTTCCGGTTGCCCTATCCGTTGCATCGGGATTTGTGCCGCGAGCGCAGCGGCGATCTCCTCGATACTCTTGCCGGAAGCGGCGGCCTGCTGCTCGAGAATTTGCGCGATTCGATCGGTCTGGGTAAACCCCGGACACACGGTATTGACCAATATATTGTCGCCCGCGACCTGGTTGGCGAGCGTCTTGGCCCAACCCAGTACAGCCATCCGGATGCTATTGGACAGGGTAAGGCCCGGCACCGGTTGTTTTATGCCGGAGGACGAAATATTGATGATGCGGCCCCATTTCTGAGCCCGCATATGCGGCAATACCAGCCGCGATGTACGGACGACCGACATCAAGGTCAGCTCCACCGCTTTTTCCCAGTCCTCGTCCGCCAGATCTTCAAACAGTCCCGGCGGGGGACCGCCGGCGTTGTTCACCAATATGTCAATCCCGCCGAATTGCTCGGTCACCGATGCAACCACCCGGTCGATATCCCCGGAATTTGACACATCTCCGGTCAGCGCCAGGCAACCCGGCATTTGCATCGCAGCGGCATCAAGCTTGTCCTGCGATCGGCCACAAATTGCTACTTTCGCGCCGCAGGCGTGAAATCCCGCTGCCGTTGCCAGACCAATGCCCTTGCTGCCGGCCGTAACCAGCACGATCCTGTTTTTCAGATTCAGTTCCATGACCCGATATGTGGCGGAACCGGCCGTGGATGTATAGTCAAAAATCTAAGGGAGCAGGCCGCCAGCGACAGTCGGATGGGCTCTACTATTTGCCTAATCTCATCGTCTTGCTGCTGATATAATCCCCCTATCAGGACAGGACATATCAAATTGCATGGCGCTGGCTTGATTGCAAAATCCCGCTTGCCTTATTGATTGAATAAGCCAAAACTCTGCCGCATGTCGGAAGGAATCGAAGCAATGGGAACCGCTGTCGAAGGTGGTCTGATCGCCAAGGCGCTGGAAGATGAGCGCTTCCCGATGGCGCAGGGCAAAGGCGGAAATTGCCTCAACTGCGGTGCCGTTGTAACCAGCAGCTATTGCGCCGACTGCGGTCAACCGCTGCATGTCCACCGGTCGATCGCAGCCTTCTGGCACGACATCTTGCACGGTGTTCTGCATTTTGAAGGAAAGCTCTGGCGCACATTGCCGTTGCTGATGTGGAAACCCGGCCATCTGACCCGGCGCTACATCCACGGCGAACGGGCAAAATTCATTTCACCGATGGCGCTGTTCCTGTTTTCGGTCTTCACGATGTTTGCGGTTTTCTCCTTCATCGGAACGCCATTCACGGGTGCGAGTGATCTCGGCGGGTTGAGCGGCGCGGGCAGTTTCCCGGAAACGGTTGCGATCGAATCGAACGAACTGGAGGAAAAGATACAAGCCGCCGAGACTGAATTGGCTGCCCAGCCCGAGGGTTCGCCGGCAGCGGCGACATTGCGCGAAAATATTCTCGATCTTAAGCGGGGCCGCAATGTGATGGCCTCAATGACTCTCAACGAAATGCCTTACCCGGAAGTGGGTCTGGGTGACGGATCAGACGCGTCTGGCAACATCATCCAGACCGATGACAATTTTCAGAATTGGAAGGGATGGGAGCAATCCGCATTCGGACGAAAATTGCTGGCCGGCATCAATCAGGCGAACAAGGATCCGAGTCTGCTGATCTATAAGCTGAAAGCCAATGGCTATAAATTTGCCTGGTTGTTGATCCCGATTTCCTTGCCCTTTGTCTGGTTGGCCACAATCGGCCGGCGCGGATATCATTTTTACGATCATGCCGTCTTCACCACCTATTCGATCAGCTTCATGTCGCTGCTGTTCATCAGCTGTGCTATTCTTGCAGCCTTGGGTGTGAGCGTCGCCGTCTGGGGGTGGGCGCTACTGATATATCCGATATTCCATATGTACCGGCAGCTCCGTCACGCCTATCAAATGTCCCGACCGGAAGCCTTGATCCGGGTGACGTTCCTGCTGACCTTCACCGTCATCAGCCTGACTTTATTCTTCGTTATTTTGCTGGCTCTAGGAATCTTGGGATAAAATCATGAGCATGAACATCGATCGCCGCCAGTTGATGGCGCTGGGAACATTTGGCCTTGGCGCACTCAGCGTGCCGGCTTCGGCGGCGCTATTGGGCGCGAAGGGCTTTACCCACGGGGTGGCCAGCGGCGAGCCATCACAAAGCTCGATATTATTGTGGACGCGCTACGTCGGCAATGGCGACGTCAAGCTCACGGCAGAAATATCCGCCAACGCCGATTTTTCCGGTGCCAAAATTGCAGGAGAGGTCGAAGCGCTGGCCGATCGTGACCATATCGCAAAGATCACCGCCCACGGTCTCGACCCGAACGGCTGGTATTTCTATCGATTCATCGCCCCCGATGGTTCGAAATCGGCGGTCGGCCGGACCCGGACCTTGCCGGAGGGACCAACCGCGCAATTCAATATTGGCGTGGTCGGCTGTTCCAATCTGCCGTTCGGCTATTTCAACGCCTACGCCCATGCTGCCCAGAATCGCGAGCTGGATCTGATGGTGCATACTGGCGATTACCTGTATGAATATCCGGTTGGAACCTATCCCTCGAAGGAACAGGCCCTGAGTGGACGGGTAATATATCCGACCTCCGAAATCATCGAGCTTGCCGATTATCGCCTGCGCTATGCTGCCTACCGCAACGACCCGGACTTGCAGCGCCTCCACCAGGTGTTGCCGATGATAGCGATGTGGGACGATCATGAATTCACCAATGACGCCTATACGGATGGCGCGGAAAACCACGACGCCAGCGAAGGCGATTGGGAAGTGCGCAAACGGATCGCCGAACGCGTCTACCGGGAATGGATGCCGGTCAGCGACAAGGATTATGGCCTGCCGCGCTGGAGTGAATATCAGATAGGCGATCTCGCCACTCTGTTCGTGACCGAAAGCCGGATCAGTGCGCGGGACAAGCAGCTTGATCTGGGCGAAGCGCTGGCAGGACAGGAAAATATCCAGAAGGTGATCGAGAGCTTCCGTGACAATATATGGCAGGATCCTTCGCGTGAAATGATCGGGAGTGAGCAGACAGCCTGGTTGGCATCCGCCATGCGCAAATCAAAGGGATCGGGCACCAAATGGCAGGTCTGGTCGCAGCAATGCGTGATGGGCGAACTAAAGCTGCCGCAGGAAGCGACCAACTGGGTTTCGCCCGATGCACCGGCCTTTGCGAAAGAACGGCTGGCAGTAGGGGCACTGGCAGCGAAAATGGGTCTGCCGATCAATTTCGACAGCTGGGACGGCTATCCCAAGGCCCGCGAACGGGCGCTGAAGAACGCACAGGCAGCCGATGCCGATCTGATCGTATTGTCGGGCGACAGTCACAATGGCTGGGCGTTCAATCTCGAAACGGCTGATGGCCAGGCCGGCGTCGAATTTGGCGGGCACAGCGTGACCTCGCCCGGTATCGAATCCTATTTGTCCGGTGCCAGCCCCGAAGTCGCGGCGAACGCATTGCGGGAAGCCAATGGCCAGTTGCAATGGACCGACACCTCCAATCGCGGCTATATGACCGTGGCGCTTACCCCGGAAAAGGCTATATCGACATGGCATTTCCTCGATACGATCCGTGCCAAGTCGACGTCGATGCGGGGCAGTGCCAGTCAGACGGTTTTGCGAGGTGCAAACCGCCTCCAGATGTAACTCGTTCCGGATAGGTCGCGGCTTGCGCGGCCCAACAGAGAGCCACTGTTGCCAGCACCGCCGGGTTGCGAGATACAAATTGTCGAAACCGGCTTCAAACCCTCGACATTCGTACCAAAATTACGCAAAGCAGCGGCTCCATAAAATTTAACGCAAGAAACGATCGATAATGTCCGAAGAATTCTACCGTATCAAACGTCTGCCACCTTATGTGATTGCTGAAGTCAATGACATGCGGGCAGCGGCGCGAGCGGCGGGTGAAGATATTATCGACCTCGGCATGGGCAATCCCGATCTGCCACCGCCGCAGCATGTCATCGACAAGTTGTGCGAAGTGGCCCAGAAACCTGATGCCCATGGCTATTCGTCATCCAAGGGAATCCCCGGCCTGCGCAAGGCTCAGGCAAATTATTACGGCCGCCGCTTTGGCGTGGATGTCGATCCTGACACGGAAGTGGTGGTGACATTGGGATCGAAAGAAGGTCTGGCCAGCCTGGCGACGGCGATCACCGCGCCTGGCGACTGTATTCTCGCGCCCAATCCAAGCTATCCTATTCATACGTTCGGCTTCATCATCGCCGGTGCGACCATCCGGAGTGTACCGACAACACCTGACGAACTTTACTGGAAATCGCTGGAACGGGCGATGGCCTTCACCGTGCCGCGCCCGACATTGCTGGTGGTAAACTATCCCTCCAATCCGACGGCGGAAGTTGTCGATCTCGCTTTCTACGAACGGCTGGTGGATTGGGCCAAGGAAAACAAGGTCTGGCTATTGTCCGATCTCGCCTATTCCGAGCTCTATTATGACGGAAACCCGACGCCCTCCCTGTTGCAGGTGCCGGGTGCGAAAGATGTCGCAGTCGAATTTACCTCGCTGAGCAAGACTTACTCCATGGCCGGTTGGCGGGTCGGCTTTGCGGTCGGCAACAAGACCCTGATCGGAGCCCTGAGCCGGGTCAAGAGCTATATCGATTATGGCAGCTTCACGCCGATCCAGGCCGCTGCCTGCGCGGCGCTCAATGGTCCGCAAGATCAGGTCGCCAGAAATCGCGAACTCTATCACAAGCGCCGCGATGTGCTGGTGGAAAGTTTTGGTCGGGCCGGCTGGGAAATTCCGCCACCGGCTGCATCTATGTTTGCCTGGGCCCCGTTGCCGCCCCAGCTCGCCGATATGGGCAGCCTGGAATTTTCCAAGCAGCTGCTGACCCAGGCCGGAGTCGCGGTCGCGCCCGGCGTTGGCTATGGCGAAGATGGTGAAGGCTTTGTCCGCATTGCGATGGTCGAGAACGAGCAGCGCATCCGGCAAGCCGCGCGCAATGTGAAGAAATATCTGCAGAAAATGGGCGTCAATACACCGGGACAAAATGAGTTGATCTGATCGGCCGGGATAGATTGGGGCTTCGGCCCTCAGGCCCGACAACCCCAGCTGGCCTGGCTAGCCAAATTTTCCGACGATCAGAACATCGCGGTTGTCAGCGCGCGACGGGAAAAGCCCGAAAAATCTGTTGCCAGCATTATATTTTGATAGTTCGACCGGGGCCGTTCCTTGACAACAAGCACCGGCGCATGGGCGTAACGGACCAGATGATCAAAGGCGCTATCGAGGAAAAAGTCCGAAATATTGTTGTGGCGAGCCGTTCCAACGACGATAAGATCGTTGTCCAGGCGTGATGCCGTCTTGGCGATAATATCGGGCGGACTTCCGGACTCGACGATCAAATCACATTCTGCAGCTTCGTCTCCTTAATTGCGGTTCAGCGACGCGCGGACTTTGGTTTCGTCAGCCGGCTTTTTGCTGTCGTTGACAAATAATAGCGTGCGCTTTGCATTCCATGCCTCGGCCAGAAGCCTGGCGCGTTCAAAAGGCCTGTCGCCACGAGCATTCAGATCCGAAGCTATCAGAATTATTTTTGCCATTATTTTCTGTGTCTCCGATATATTTTGGCCGACGCTATCGCTAATTACGATAGGTGATATCCGTGCTTATACTTAGCCAATGGTATGAGCGCAAAAAGGGTGGGAAATGAGACTGCTACCGGATAGCGCGTGCTGATGACTGCAGCGACTCCCGGCCGCTGCGAAGGCGGTACAGCGAGGTTTGGAACCACGCGCAAGGATGGCCGCCATGTCGCTTCCCAGGCGATCACTCTTCTCTTTCTTGTAAGCCAACTAGCTCCTTTTTTCCTGTCCTACAGACAGGCTTTTGTGCAACCATCTGGTATGACCAAAGTTCGCTCGATTGATAACTGTTGCCGATCCGCCTTGGCTTCCCCTCGTTTCAACTGAATTTCTCCGCTATGCTGCGTCATCATTGTCAACTTTTCCGGGAATTTTTCGTTCATGATTGATCTCTATTTTGCCCCCACGCCCAATGGCTGGAAAATCTCGGTCATGCTCGAGGAATCGGGGCTGGATTATAATATCAAATGGGTGAACATCGGGGCAGGGGAGCAGTTCGAGCCCGACTTCCTGGCGATCAGCCCCAACAACCGGATCCCCGCTATCGTTGATCATGACCCTGCCGACGGCGGCGAACCGGTGAGCATATTTGAGACCGGCGCGATCCTGCTTTATCTGGCGGATAAGGCGGAGCAATTCCTGCCGCACGACCTGTGCGGCCAGATCGCCGCGACCGAATGGCTGATGTGGCAGATGGGCGGGCTGGGACCGATGATGGGCCAACACGGTCATTTCAAACTCTACGCACCGGAGCGGATCGACTATGCCACAGAGCGCTATCGCAAGGAAGTGCTGCGGCTCTTTGGCGTGATGAACCGGCGGCTCGGCGGCCATGAATATCTTGCCGGCGAAGAATATAGCATCGCCGACATCGCCTGCTTCCCTTGGGTCCAGACCTACAAGCGCCAGGAAATCGATCTCGTCGATTTCCCCCATGTGCAACGCTGGTACGAGACGCTCAAACAGCGCGAAGCTTTGCGGCGGGGAATGGCGATCGGCCGGGACAAGATCAACCGCAATCCGCAGGACGATGCCCAAGTGCGCAAGACCTTGTTCGGGCTGGAGGAGTAAAGCGAGTAATGTGCTCTGCACTTTATGCCGGAACTCGGGAGGATGTGCGCGCGTCATCAGAGGCCCGCATCACGTGCGGAATCGGGCAATGAATAAACGGAACTGATATATATGACCACTGTTGAATTCTACTTCGACCTCTCGTCCCCGTGGACCTGTCTCGCTTTCCACAATATCCAGCCGATCATCGAAGCCAACGGCGCAGAGATAATCTGGAAACCGTTTCTGGTCGGCGGTGTGTTCAATGCAGTGAATCAGGATGTCTATGCGGCACGGGAAAATCCCGACAACCGCAAATTCGTCCACAGCCTCCGCGTGCTCAAGGACTGGGCGAAATTGGCTGGTCTACCGATGAATTTCCCGAGCGAGCATCATCCGGTCAAGTCCGTGCACGCGATGCGGTTTTGCTGCGCGCTGGAGGACGATCAGGCTGCCCTGCACAAGTTCGCGACCGCTGCGTTCAAGGCTTATTATGGAGAACAGCGCAATCTGGATGATCCTCAGGTGCTGATCGCCATCGCCAATGAGGTTGGTCTGGACGGTGCCGCCCTGGCCGAAAAAACGCAGGAGCAACCTATCAAGGA
>NZ_JBGTDD010000183.1:0-4170 GCF_041748495.1 Parasphingorhabdus sp. | reverse complement strand
GGTGACAAGCTGGAACATGAAGAAGGCGCGCCTTAGCGCCTCGCCAGATCTTGCTGCTATTGCATGGCAAGAGATGCTTCTTAAATCCACCCTGTTCACGGCCATCATTGGCCGAATAAATTTACAAACTGGAAAATGTCATGTTCGGCGATCTAGCCAAATCCATCTTCGGGTCAGCCAATGACCGCTATGTCAAATCAATGCAGAAAACGGTCGATGCGGTCAATGTGTTCGAACCCGAAATCGAAGTTCTCTCTGATGAGGAACTGGCGGCAAAAACCCCGTATTTCAAGGAGCGCGTGGCGAGCGGAGAATCGCTCGACGACATTTTGCCGGAGGCTTTTGCGGTCGTGCGGGAAGCGGCCAAACGGACTCTCGGCCAGCGCCATTATGATGTGCAGCTGATCGGCGGCATCGTCCTGCATCGCGGGGAAATCGCCGAAATGCGCACAGGTGAAGGCAAGACCCTGGTGGCGACCCTAGCCTGTTACCTCAACGCGATTGACGGCAAGGGCGTGCATGTCGTCACCGTCAACGACTATCTCGCCCGCCGCGACGCGGAGTGGATGAGCCAGGTCTATAATTTCCTCGGTCTGGAAGTCGGCGTGATCGTCCCGAACCTCGGCGAGGAAAAGCGCCGCGCCGCCTATGCGGCGGACATTACCTACGGCACCAACAATGAATTCGGCTTCGATTATCTGCGCGACAATATGAAGCACGAACGGGCGCAGATGGTCCAGCGGCCTTTCAATTTCGCCATTGTCGACGAGGTCGACTCGATCCTGATCGATGAAGCCCGGACACCACTGATCATCTCCGGTCCGACCGATGACAAGTCCGATCTCTATCTGACGGTCAATGCCGTCGTGCAGAATATCACCGAAGAGGATTATGAAAAAGACGAGAAATCGCGCAATATCTCGCTGACCGAAGACGGCACGGAAAAGGCCGAGCGCCTGCTCGAAGAAGCCGGGCTGCTGGTCGGCAACAATCTGTACGATTTCGAGAATACCCAAGTCGTCCATCACCTGAACCAGGCTTTGATGGCCAATGTCATGCGCAAGCGTGATACCGATTACATCGTCAAGGATGGCAAGGTCATCATCATCGACGAATTTACCGGCCGGATGATGGACGGGCGGCGCTGGTCCAACGGTCTGCACCAGGCGGTGGAGGCCAAGGAAGGTGTCCAGATCGAGCCGGAAAACCAGACCATGGCGTCGATCACCTTCCAGAATTATTTCCGCATGTATCCCAAATTGTCCGGCATGACCGGCACCGCGGAAACAGAAGCGGCGGAATTTTTCGAAATCTACAAGATGAACGTCGTCACCATCCCGACCAACAAGCCGGTGCTGCGGATCGACGAGAATGACGAATTCTACAAGAACACGCTCGACAAATTTGCCGCGATTGCCAAGACGGTGAAGGAACATAGCGACAAGGGCCAGCCGGTTCTGGTCGGCACCGTGTCGATTGAAAAATCCGAACTGCTGTCGGACTTCCTGAACAAGGAAGGCGTCGTCCATAATGTGCTCAACGCCCGCTTCCACGAACAGGAAGCGCATATCGTGGCGCAGGCCGGTTCGCCCGGCGCGGTCACCATCGCGACCAACATGGCGGGTCGCGGCACCGATATCCAGCTTGGCGGCAATATCGACTTCCGGATCGAGGACGAGCTGAGCGAGATGGAAGCCGGTCCGGAAAAGGACAAGGCAATCGCCAAGATCGAGGAAGAAGTAAGGGAATTGCGCCGTCTCGTCAGAGAGGCCGGCGGTCTGTTCGTACTCGGCACCGAGCGGCACGAAAGCCGCCGCATCGACAATCAGCTGCGCGGCCGTTCCGGTCGGCAGGGCGATCCCGGACTGAGCCGCTTCTACCTCTGCCTCGAGGACGATCTGCTGCGCATCTTCGGCACCGAGACGATGTTCGCCAAGATGATGAACAAGAATCTCGAGGATGGTGAAGCGATTGGCGGCAAATGGCTGTCGAAAGCCATTGAAACCGCCCAGAAAAAGGTCGAGGCGCGCAATTATGAAGCGCGCAAGCAGGTTGTCGAATATGATGACGTGATGAATGACCAGCGCAAGGTGATCTACGAGCAGCGCTCGGAAATCATGGACGCGGACACGGTTGGCGATGTCGTCGAGGACATGCGCCACGAAACGGTCAATGCCATGGTCGCCGATGCCTGCCCGCCGGGCAGCTATCCCGAGCAATGGGATGTGGAAGGCCTGAAAACCAGGGTCCAGGAAGTGCTCAATCTGTCGCCCGATATTGACAGCTGGCTGCAGGAAGATGCGGTTGAACCGGAGATCATCGAAACCCGCATCTCGGAAATGGCCGATGCCGATTTTGAAGCGAAAATGGCGCAGGTTGACAGCGAAAATCCCGGCGTCTGGCAACAGATCGAGAAATCGATCCTGCTCGAATTGCTCGACCATCACTGGAAAGAGCATCTCGCCACGCTGGACGCACTGCGCCAGGTGGTTTTCCTGCGCGCCTATGCCCAGAAGAAGCCGCTGGACGAATATAAGCAGGAAGCCTTCGGCCTGTTCGAACGGATGCTGGAAATCATCCGCGAAGGCGTGACCAAGACGATTGCGATCAGTCAGTTCCACCGTCAGGAAGAAATCGTTCCGCCGGAATTGCCCGAATTGCCGGATTTCCTGACCACGCATATCGATCCGCTGACCGGGGAAGATAATAGCAATGATATTGATGGGGGTACGCGGGGTACGGTTTCGGCGTCCCTGCCGCCCAGCCAATCCGGGCAAATGAGCAATCCGAACGATCCCTTCGATGGTAGCAAGGTCAGCCGCAATGCCCCTTGCCCCTGCGGGTCGGGACGCAAGTACAAGCATTGTCACGGCAAGTTCTGATCGGATAGCGATGCGGTCGGCTGGCAACTGAGATGGCTTTGGGCATCATCGGCCTGGCCCTTCTGTTTGCAGCGACCGCAGCGCTTTACGCCAGCGTCGGATTTGGCGGCGGGTCCACCTATATTGCCCTGCTGGCGCTGGCCGAACTCGACTATCGGCTGTTGCCGATCATCGCGCTGCTCTGCAATATCATTGTCGTCACGGGCGGCGCCGTCCGGTTCCAGCTCCGCGGACTCATCGACTGGTCCCGGATCTGGCCGATCCTGATGCTGTCCGTCCCGGCGGCCTGGCTCGGCGGGCGGATGGTGCTGGAACAGGACAGCATCCTGCTATTGCTCGGTCTGTCGCTGGCCGCGGCAGGCATTTTGCTGATCCTCGAACCGTTTATTCAGCGGGCAGGGGCCGGGACTGCCCATCGGCCATGGAACAGCCACCGCCTGTTTGCCCCGGCGATTGGCACCGCTATCGGCTTTCTATCCGGCATGGTCGGCATCGGCGGCGGCATTTTCCTGGCGCCGATCCTGCTGCTGGCTCGCTGGGCCGACAGCCGCCGGATTGCCGCCACCGCCAGCATCTTCATCCTCGTCAATTCGATCGCCGGTCTCGGCGGGCAATTGATGAAGTCCGGCTCGGGCAGCAGCGGAGAAGCGGTTCTGGCCTATTGGCCATTGTTCCTCGGCGTCCTGCTGGGCGGCCAGATCGGGAGCATCCTCGCCAGCAGGGCTTTGCCGGAAATATGGATCCGGCGTCTGACGGCCTTGCTGACCCTCTATGTGGCGGGGAGAATATTGCTGACCTGACCGGATCGGCCTGTTGCATGGTTGCGCGTTACATACGAAATTCCTTTTCGCACTTGCAACAATATCGAAGATATCCTACGCGCCTTGTCAATCCGCTGGACCCGACCTCGTCGGGTGGCTCGGCCCGGCGCCTATCCCCGGGATAACCTTTTTCGATTCCGCTCCGCAGTCTTTTACCCCAAAGATCGACAGGTCTGGCGTCAGACCGGCTGCGCTGCATAGGCATTTGTACAAGGTCAGACATGCCCAAACTCGACGTTATCAAGCGCGAATGGTTTTCCAATCCGCGCGGCGACATCCTTGCCGGGATCGTCGTCGCTCTCGCGCTCATTCCCGAGGCGATCGGTTTTTCGATCATCGCCGGAGTCGATCCGCGCGTCGGTCTCTATGCCTCCTTCTCGATCGCGGTGATCATCTCGCTGGTCGGCGGGCGTCAGGGGATGATCTCGGCTGCCACCGCCGCGGTCGCGGTGCTGGTGGTGCCGCTG
>NZ_JBGTDD010000182.1:0-26947 GCF_041748495.1 Parasphingorhabdus sp. | reverse complement strand
TAGGCGACAATGGTTCCGCCAAAGGTTAGGCATTCTACTAATTGTGAAAATGTACCACCTCCAACAGCATCGATGGCCAAGGCAATCGGCGCATTGCCGGTCGCTTCCGCAACGCGGGCGGCCAAATCAGGACCATCGGTCAACACAATATCTGCTCCCAGCGCTTCCAGCTCGGGAATAAGACTTTCGCGGCGGACAATGTTGACGCTTTTGAGGCCGCGTTGTTTGGCGATCTGGATAAGATATTCACCCACTGCCGAGTTGGCGGCGCTTTGGATGACCCAGTCACCCGCCTCCAGTTCAACATAACTGCTCAAGATCAGATGCGCGGTTAGGGGATTGACCGTCAACATCGACATTTGTTCGGCATCTCCGGCATCGGGAAGTGGAATAAATGCGGCAACAGGTGCGACAATTTCTTCTCGCCATGTTGAAACACCGACAAGCATCACGCGTTGTCCGATCTGGAGCCCGCTGACATCGGGTGCGGTCTCAATCACTTGCCCGATACCCTCTGCACCCGGATAAGCCGGTAGTGGCGGCGCTACGCCATATTCTCCGGAAATCTGCAGCAGGTTGGATGGATGGATTGGAGTGGCGAGAACTTTTACGCGCACCTCGCCAGCAGCGAGCGCCGTTTGCGGGGCCTTCATAACCTTCAGCACATCCGGTGGATTACCGATTTCATCATATTGGATGTATTTCATATCATTCCTCGCGTCGTTCTAATCATTGTTGCTTTTGACGCTATAATAGATTAGATTATCCCGATATATAGGCAGTTCCGCAGACCTTAATTGCCTATTAGACAACAGTATAAGGTGATTTTGCGTGGATAAGCTGAGGGCGCTCAGATATTTCGTTGAAGTATCTGAAACAGAAAACTTTTCCAGGGCTGCCGAGAACTTGAGCGTACCTGCTTCATCAGTATCACGGCGTATCGTTGATCTGGAGAATGAACTGGGTGTTGCTCTTTTCCACAGATCGACGCGGGTTGTGAAGCTGACGGAACTGGGCGGATTATATCTGGAACAAATAAAACCCGCCATCGCGGCTCTGAATCTGGCAGATGAAATGGTTGGTCAACAATCCGACACTCCTTCTGGAATAATCCGAATTACAGCAGCTCCGGATTATGGGCGATTTCGTTTGTTACCAGCGCTGGCCGTCATGAAGAAGCAATATGCGGACATTGTTTGTGATGTTGAACTTACTGATCAAATTTCCGATCTTGCACACAATGATTTGGATATAGCCATTCGCGCTACGTCGGCTCCTCCTGATCGCTCTGTCGCAAGAAAACTTACAGACGGTCAGTTCATCATGGTTGCAGCACCGGAATACATCGAGCGCAATGGCATGCCGAAAAAAGCGGACGATCTCGCCAACCATGTTGCCTTATTGTATCGGAGACCGAATGGCATCTTGCACTGGCAAGCGCATATGGCAGATGGCTGGCACGAATTAAATCTACCGCCTGCGCTCATCTGCAATCAGGGTGATACTCTATTGGACGAAGTACTTGCTGGGCATGGGCTTGCGCTGATTCCAAAGTGGGGAATTATTGATGAGCTTGCTGAAGGACGGTTGGTCCATATTACACTGGAAGATGCTGAAATTGCGGCATCGCGTAGCGAAAATTCTGGTATTTATCTTCTCTACCACCGCCCAAAATATGGCTTGAAGAAGATAAGGGTGGCCGTAGATTTTTTGCTTTCGGAACTTACCGAAAAACCGTAATTGGGGCGGATGCAGTCAGGCCGCTTTTATTTCACTATGGTTGCTATCTAATGTCGCAAACTGGGTCGGTATTGGACGGTCTGCTATTGGCTATTCGTTTAGGACCACGTTTGGCTTGACTGTCTTTGACGAAAATGGGAAAAATCATGACCTTCCTAGGTTTAATATCGGTTTTGTTGGGCAGACCACGTCAATTGATACGCATACCCTGTTCAAGGAGCCGTTTCAGGAGCTTCCCGAAAATTTTTTCTCGCTTTGTGGTTCGGTCGAATACTACAAAATTCTTTGGAGCGATTTTTCAGAAGAGTGGCGAGAGAAATTTCTTACAGCCCTGAATGATATGGTTCATAATCCAGAGATACTGGACAGGGTGAAGGACGAGGAGGTGGTTCGGACCTCGCTTTTGCGGCCGGTGCGGATAGATGAAGTGAAGGACCAGTTTGCTAGCGTTTTGCGTGGCGAAGTTCTCCTCACGGACTTCGACTTCGGCTTTGAATTGCCGCCATCTGATAAGTTCGCAGGCTTCGATCTTCAGTTCAAAGTTACAGCGAACTCTATGCCAAGCACGAATATGCATGCATTGATCGGAAGAAATGGCGTTGGCAAAACAACATACTTGAATGCGATGGTTAAAGCTGTCTCGCCATATTCAGACTCAAATGCTTCATTCTACACAACGCATTCTCTATCTGGTCGACAGGAAATGGATACGGCCGCATACTTTGGAAGTCTGATCTCTGTTGCGTTTAGCGCCTTCGATCCATTCGACCAACCGCCTCTCGCCGATGAGCTAGATGGTGGCCTGCAGTATTCTTACATCGGATTAATCGACCATTCGAAAGTTGGCGAAAAATCATCGGGAAAGAACCTGAAAACAGAAGAGAGGCTTCACGAAGAATTTGTGGAAGCATTAAGGATTTGTTTTGCGGACAAAAATCGAAAAAATAGATGGGAGCAAGCGGTGTTAACGTTGGAAAGTGATGACAACTTTGCCGACATGGGACTGCTGGGATTAATAGAACTTTCCGGTAATGACTTAAGAGAAACGGCCTTGCATCGGATCGATAAAATGAGCTCAGGGCATCCTTCAAGTCTATTGCAGGCAACATAGCATCGATCAATCGGCGCCTGATCGGCCTCGCTGAGCCCGAAGAAGAAATCGCCGCCATGCCGGGCCGGATATCTTCCGAAATCGGCATTCCAGGCTTGGTCATGTCAATATTATCGGGGATCGACGCCTGCAAAGGCACTTTGGCCTTGGCGAGCCATTCTGCCTGCATATGGGACTTCAGGAGATCCTCATTGGCCAGATCAAGCGCTGGCGGCCTTACAACACCGGCAACCAGAGCCTTGCGATCGGCAAAATAGTACTGATCATGTGGCGACATAGCTGCGCAGTAGGTGACCACCAGCGCGGCGTGGCCGCTCCGGCCGGCGCGACCTGAACGCTGAGCATAATTGGCAGGCGTTGGCGGAACATTACGCAAAAACACAACATTCAGCGCGCTAATATCAACTCCAAGCTCCATCGTGGGCGAGCAAAACATTGCAGGCAGAAAATCGGTCGACTCCCCTTGATCGATCATGCGCTCACGGTCTTGCGCAATGCGTTCTTGGTCCGGCTTCTCGAAGCGGAAGCGCTCTTCCCGCCATTCACGAACCTCCTGATCGACCTACGCTGTATGTTCACGCGCCTCGAAAGCGTGCGGCAGAGCTCCGCTTTGCCGCCGGCATCTGTCGATCCACGGCGTGCGGTGGCGTCTTACGGCGAACCTAACTCCTATCGCCACCCGCACGCGCAAACAATTACCGATCATCAGAATCAAGGATGGCAGGTTTCAGTGACCGCAGCGACGCCTATCCGACCGCGTGGTAATCGTTGTCTATTTCCATGACGAATCGAATCCTTGCAAGTCGGCGGTGCGCGGGATTGAGGGAAGCAGATCATCAAGGACAGCTACACAATAATGAAAAGGTTACCCACTTTGCCCACTAATTTTAACACGATTTGCCGGTCAGCTCACAGCCCAACCCTAGCAAACTGCTATGCGATCTCCGATACCCGTTCCCTACGATAGTGGAAAGTTGTGGCATGTTTTCCAGCTCCGCAGTCGTTAAAATCGTACCCATGTACTATTGAGAGAAATGGGCTGGGTTGGGCAATTGGATGGTGCTAGCAGTGATTGTCCTCGCCTTCTCACTGGTCATTACGCTGCGTGCAAAATTAAGCGGTCGAAGGAGCTGACTCAATTGCCTCAATCACCTTTTTAACAAGCAGGTGTCTAACGTCAACTGGTGTGCCCACAGAGAACATTGCTTAGAAAATAGTGATCCTAGTACGAATTTTTAAAAATGGCGAGCGAACGCTCCGGCGACGAAATCCCGGCCAAGCCGCAAACCTACAGGATCCACGCTATGGGCCACCCCGTAGGACACGTGGGTGCTGACCTGGACTCCAAGACGCTTTAGCTCGCTCTCTGCTGAGTGTAATGCGGCAATTGGGACGACTGGATCGGCGGTCCCGTGCACCAGTAGGACAGGAGGCTTGGCGAACTCCTTGCCAGCGAGGTCGGCAGTTCCCGTCAGCATTCCTGAGTAGCCGATCACAGCGGCTGCCGCTTGCGGCCGGCGCAGCCCGACATGCAGTGCCATCATTGTCCCTTGGCTGAAGCCGACCAATGCCAAGTCTGCCTCGGTCAAGCCATATTGCGTCAGCTTGCGGTCGATAAACGCGTCGATCGCCGGCGCTGCCGAGGCCGTACCCGCCGTCAGCGCCGATGGTGCAAAACCCGACAGCCCCCACCATTGATACCCCGCACCCATCATTCCGCAGCGCTGCGGTGCGTGCGGCGCGAGAAACAGCGCATCGGGGAGCGCATCCTGCCAATGTGGCGCAAGCGCTATCAAATCGGCGCCGCTTGAGCCGAACCCGTGGAGCAGCAGCACGATCTGCTTGGGCGCTGATCCGGAGCGAGGCTTCAGGCTGACGCCATTGACGATTTTGGACAACTGCATTTCCATCTAGCTTTTGTTAAATGCCACTTGCCCGTGGCGGCCCTCCGCTCCTGCCGCTATGGTGCCTGAATGTCATTCAAAAAGATTGATCACTGGATCGGCAAAACGCTGTTTGTCCCACCGATTATAAAGCTGTGCCAGATTACGCGTCAGAGCCAGTTTGCTGTCTCACGCCTGTTCTGGTTCATCGCGGCTTTGGACGGCTTCTATCGTGCTGACACGCTATTCGGTTCAATCCTCTGGGGCGGCATCAGCATTATCATGATGGTTTCCGCTGCTCGGCGGGCTGATAGTCCGACCGCCAGCTTCATGTTTTTCCGGCTGATTGCGATCTTCTTACTTGCCATAGATTTGATTAAAAGTGCGACCACCGGCGAGTGGGCTGGGATTGAGTTTTGGATTTTTGTATTAGTGGCTGAGTACGCGGCGATTATTCGCACGATCCCGCCGAAAGAGACAAGCAAGTCCGCAGTCAAGGCATCGCAGGCGAAATAGACACTCCTCGACGAGTGTCGCGAGCGCGTATTATTCTCAATCTCTGCTTACTGGCATTGCGCTTGGTATCCCTTCGAGACTTTTAGCGTTGCAAGAGAGACGCTGCTTTTCACAGGCGCCCTTTCTATAACAATGGCTCTAAGTGTGAGGTCTTCCGAAAACTGAGTCCGAGTGTAGGCACCGCATAGCCCGTGCAAGCTACCTTGATGGCAAGGGTCGATCTGCATACTGGCCGGGATGCGGTATCTCTTTTGATTTTCGGTCGTTTCAATATTCATGGGACAGCATGATAGTGAGCACCCCGGTTGGCACACTTGCATCTGCAGGATCTGGCACCAGATATACGTTCGCAAGTGTTCGTGAAAGCTGCAAAACCCTCGGAAAACTGCATTAATCATCATTAAATGACCGTTGGCGTCCGTCGATGTTCGTGTGCAATCACGAGCTTTTGGGGGCCACGGGCATCCAAACGTAAATCCGTTACTCGTCTTGCGCCGCCGCTTCCTTTTGCAATCCCTGCAGGAAATCCAACGCTTCGCCTTCGCTGACGACGTCGGCATATTTCGCGTTCATATCGAACAGATTGGCTTCATGCGGTGCCACGTGCCGGTCGCCGCAGGCATCGGCAACGACCGCTGTGCGGAAGCCATGCGACATGGCATCGACGCAGCTTGCCCGGACACAGCCGCTGGTGGTCAGGCCGGTCAGGAGAACGCTGTCTACGCCGATCGCAGTCAGGGTGGAGGCAAGCGAGGTTCCGAAAAAGGCGCTGGGATATTGCTTGATGATCACCAATTCATCTTCACGGGGTTCCAGCCCGGCGGCAAAGGCGCCCATTGGGTTGCCCTCGATAAAATAGCGGAGCGGCGCAGCTTTTTCGAAGAAGCGCCCGCCGTCGATTGCGGTGGGATGATAGGATACGCCGGTCAGGATCACGGGGACGCCTGCCTGCCGGGCGGCATCGCGCAATCGCAGGGCGGAGGAGAGCGCATCGTCGACATCGGCGTAAAGATCGCAGCCGGGATCGAAATAGCCCTGGCAGAAGTCGATCAGGATCAGCGCAGGCCGTCTGCCAAAGCCGACCCTGGTATCAAATGCTCGGCGATAATTTTCGAGCAGATCGTCTTCGCTCATCGCGCAACCTCCTTGTCATGGAACCACAGCCTGTCCCGGCTTCTCGCGTCAAATTCATTGCCACCTGATATCGTCCGGCAGGATGGCGGGCGGAACGGCATTTCGCAAGCAATTGCTTGCGGAAATTTGCCGAAAGAGGGCGCGCGGAGCGGCCGGCTATATCAGTAGTCCGGGTTCGGCGCGATGCTCTCCAATGGTCCTGCCGGCTTTGTCGCGCTGATCAGGCAATAGCGCAAAATCGAGCGGTGATAGGCCCATTTCAAAAATCGGCCGGTCACTCGATATTTTATCAGTCCGGACCAGCCCAGTTTTCTGGCGCTGCCAGCGGAGGTGCCGGCCTGACGAAACGCCCGGATTGCACCGGCCAATCCGGGCATGACATGATCGCTGATATCGATGATGCGGATGTCACTGAAGCCGCTTGCCTCCAGCTGCTGCTCGTAGCCGTCCCGATGCACGATATTGGCTTCGGCGATATGCGAGGATCGCAGCATCCAGCGCAGCAGCCAGTGGGCGAGGGAACCCCGATGATGCTGGTCCGCAAGCATGAAATCGGTCAGCACAAGCCGGCCTGCTGGCGCGAGATGGTGCTGGGCCAGATTGAAAAAATTCACCCGGCTGTCAAAATGATAAGCGCAGTCCAGCGCCAGGACATGACTGGGACTGTCGCCGCCCAGCGCTGCCTGCCAGGCTGCGGTCTCTGTGATGTCAGCCTGGACAAGCCCAGCCGCGGCTTCCGGGAAACCGGCCTCTGCCAGCTTGGCTTTGGCATAAGCGGTCTGGCTCTGCGACAGATTGACACCCCGGAGTTTTACCACGCGAAAATGTTCGAACCAGAGCAGCAATTGGTCGCCGCAGCCGAAGCCGGCGTCGAACAGGTTTGACTGCTGATCCAACCCGGCCTGCTCGCCGAGCTTGAGGGCCAGAGCGCGACACGCATCCGAATAATCGGACGAGGCCTCCCAATATCCCAGATTGCCCCAGGACTGGCCCTCGCGATTGAGCGCCAGTTCTGCCAGATCGTGGAATTCGGACATCGCTCAGGCCGTAGCCGGGGCGCTGGCTTTCCAGGGAATGGCGGCCCCCAGCTGTTCCGCCACCGCCACCGAGGAATCAACCGCTGCCTCGAGCAGCGGGATTTTGTCGGCCATATAGGAACCGCACAGCCATAGTCTGTTATCTGGTTGTTGTTGGCATTCGCGCAAGGCGATAGCCGCCTGACGGCTGTCCCGGGTTACCGTCGGCCGGGTGAAATCGACCCGCATCAATTCACGATTGGGCGCGATTCTGCGCAGCGGGTTCCAGGTCTGGAATATGGTGTTCTGGTCAGACAGACGGGCAAAGGCCTTGGTCAGGTCAACCGACACTTCTGCGCGGTCGCTGTCACGCGGAATATGATAGCTGACCGGGGACAGACCTTCGGCGGGTGCCGGTAGGATTTGCTCATCGGTGTGGACGCTCATGCTCGATGTCTCGAACGGGATGCGGGCGAGCAAGGCGCGACGATTGTCGAAGCCGGACAGCATCGCGGCCGCCTGTTGCGCCTGGGCGGCGATCACAACCCGGTCAAAATGCTGTTCCGCGCCTGCCTTTGTTACTACCCGCAGCCGCTCGCCCGCCGCTTCAACCATGGCGATCGGACTGTTCGTCCTCAACTCCACATCGACCAGCATCCGCGGTACAATATCATCCACGCCCTTGGCTGCGCTCATGATCCCGATGTCGTGAACACCGCAGGCCAGATAGCCCAGCATCATGTCTGCGGGATAATCGCGCACGGCCTGATAGTCGCAGGTGCAGGTGACCGACATCAGCGGCAGCAGGACCGTGTCGACAAATTCCTCTCCCGCTCCGGACTGCCGAAGATATTCGCCAAACGAGAGTCCGGCCAGATCGGCCCGGCCTGCGTCCCGTTTCGCACGGGCAAAAAACTGACGGCTCTGCAGGCCGATGGTCCAGGCCGCCGGACTCAACCAGCTGCGCCCCTTCAGATAGGAGAATTGCGTCCGTCCCCAATAGGCATTGCCATAATGCAGGACGACGCGGCCGGTCTCATCGGCGAATATCCCGCTGTGGTCGCTGGTCACGATCTCGACGCCGATATGCTCATAGAGTGCGAGCAGATTGTCATAATAGCCGCGGCAGAATATGCGCAGCGGGATGTCGATCCGGCTGGTTATGCCATTGCTGATATAGTCAACGCTATGCGCTCCCATCCCGGCGCGGGCCTGCCCTTCAAAGACAGTGACCCGATATTCGTCTTTCAGTAAATAGGCGGCGGACAGACCGGCGATACCCGTGCCGATAACGGCGAGACTGGGTTTGTTCCGATGGTTCGCACCTGTTCCCATCAGGCGTAATAAGCCACGCTTTGCATCGCGGTTGCCATCAGTTCGTGGCGACTGTTCCATATGCTCATATATTGGCTGCTGGCGCCATGATCGGCATGATGGGTGTGAGAATCGATCAGCCACCAGCCGTCCTGATTGGCGAGTTCTTCGGCGATGATATTGATCTGCCAGTTCATCGAACTGACCATGGCATTTTGATCGAGCAATCCCATCACCGAAGGCGGCAGGCTGTCGCACATGCAGAGTATCTCTGCTACCGGGTCGAGACCGTCACGCTGTTTCAGCCGCATCCAGCGGGTCAGCCGGTTGGTCTTGGTGCTGGTATCGATCCGCTTGCCGACATATTCCATGTTCGAGGTGAAAAACTGCGGCGGGCCGCTGTGCAAAACGGTATCGTCGGGAAGGTTGGGAAAGTCGGGTTTGTCGATATCCGATATTTTAACCTCGGTGGCGCGCGGCGCCGCAAAAATGAAATTGCAATGGAGACCGAGGCCCTTGTCCCCGAAAATCTCTGCCTGCACAAAGGCGGTACTTTTGCCGCGGCGGAGCATATTGCTTTCCGCCGTCAATGTCCCGAACAGTGGTCCGGTGAACGCAATTTGCGCTGATCGCAGAGGCGGCAGGTCATCTTCGATATGACTGGCTGCCTGATAGGCAAGCGCGCTGGAGAGCCCTCCGAAAGCGGTCCGGCCCTGAGTCCAGCTTTGCGGCAGGTCCACCGGATGGTCCGGTCCGCCAGGTCCGCATTGTGCGAGCAATTCAGAAAGGGCGACGGGTTGAGAATGGTTATCGGTCATTCATTCCGCTTATCGGGCTAGTCGGCTGAAATCTACTGGTAAGTTTGTTGTCGACATTTACAAAAGCAAGTATCTGCATTATAGCTTTGTTGTTTTTTCAGTCCCTTAATGGAAGATACTGTGATGAGCTACACGAACACTCTGACCCGCGCCGATCTTGCCGATACGATGAACCGGCAAGTGGGTCTCTCGCGTGCGGATAGCGCGGTCATGGTGGAGTCGATCCTGGACCATATGATCGGCGCTCTCGTCGATGGCGAAAATGTCAAGATTTCGGGATTCGGTACATTTGTCCTGCGGGACAAGGGAGAGCGCACCGGCCGCAATCCCAAGACCGGGGTTGAGGTACCGATTGCGCCGCGCCGGGTTCTGACCTTCCGCGCCAGCCAGACGATGCGTGACAGAATTATCGCCGCCGGTTAATGGGCCCGGCGCATCCGGGGGAGTAGAGTATGATCAAGGAACAAGGGGCTTTCCGGACCATCGGCGAGCTGTCGAAAGAGCTTCGCATCAAACCTCATATCTTGCGCTACTGGGAGGACCAGTTTGCGATGCTGACGCCCCTCAAGCGCGCCGGTGCCCGGCGGCATTATCGCCCGGACGATGTGGCGACGGTCAAATTGATCAACCGCCTGCTCAACGAAGAGGGCTATACCATCAAGGGCGCGCGCAAATTTCTCGCTTCGCGGCGCGAACGGCCGGCAATGGCGGAAAACGAACCGCAGACATCGGCCCTGCGCTTGCCGGAAAATGCGCAAGATGATGGTCTGATTCTGGCGGAGCTTAAAACGATCCGTGATCGGTTATCGCACGCGCTTGATGAAGCCTGATCATTCTGCCACGCTATTGCGTTCCGCAAACCAGTCTCTGAGAATCGCCGCCTGACATCCGGTAAAGCCATTGGTGCCAATGACGGAGCAGCTATTGGGTCGCCCGAGCCGCCCTTCTTCCTCATGATTTTGGAATTGCGCTGTCCAGGATTGCGCATATTGCGCTTCCTCTTCTTTCTCCTGTTCCCGAACGGCTTTTGGAATCCGATATCTTTCCGATTCCGGCTGGCGGGCACATACGACAATTTCACCTTCGGTCGATTCCGGACAATCGTCATCACCATATGTGACCAAAATAGACCATCGCTCTCCGTCCTCAGCAGCCGTATCTGTTCCTTCCGATTTGGCCGGCGCGGCGATCAGCAGCGACCCCGTAGCCAACAAAGCAAATACCGAAGGGGCCAAAAATCTGACGATAATAGTCATCCTTGATCGAGAGGCTACGAGAAGACGTCAGCAATTGTCAGGATCTGTGATGCGGCGGTCGACACAGATCCCGAAGTCATCATTGTGCGCCGGAACATTTCCATTGCCTTAACCCGTGACCGAATCGGCAATGATTTGTCGATCGGGACGACGCTGGTGATCTCTCGCTGGGCATGGCATCACGAATAATGCCTTAACCATCTAATCGTAATTTGGCCCCAGTTCCGGATCGAGATCGCGCGGCCGCGTGAAGCAGTCCAGCGCGCCGCATTTTTCGGCAATATCGGCCCAGCTGTCGATGGCGAGCGTCATTTCGGCCAACGCCCCCGTCGGATATTTGGTTTCTACTTCACCGCGAGCGGGCGAACTACCATCATCCGGCACCAGATCAAAGATCAGGTCTTCCAGTCCCGGATTGTGACCCACCATCAGAATATGGTCCGCATCTGCGTTGGCGCCGCGCAATACGTCGAGCAAAGTGGCCGACGAGGCGAGGTAGATTTTCCGGTCCCAGGTCGGTTCCATCGCAATCCCACTCGCTTCTTCCACATGTTCCAGTGTTTCGATTACCCGCACAGCGGGGGAAGCGAGGATTTGATCGAACGCCAATCCGCGACGGAGAAAAAACGCGCCCATCACCGCTGCCGCACGTTTGCCCTTCTGGTTGAGCGGGCGATCAAAATCGCGATCGACCGGATCGTCCCAGCTGGATTTGGCGTGGCGCAGGAGCGTGAGTTTCTTCATTGCGGCTTGTCATGCATCAAACTTGTTTCAGTGGAAAGACCAGATTGCCGTATTTCGAATTTGGATTTGCGGATCTCTGCCAGGGCCTGTTCGAGCGGCATACGTTCGATCGGCGTGCCCGGAGGAAAGGCGCTGAGCAGACGCGAAGGGAAGGCCGATGAGAGGATGACAAAATGGCCATGGTCATCGGCACGGCGAATGATCCGGCCAAAGGCTTGCGCCAGTCGTGCGCGAATGATCCGGTCGTCATAGGCGCTGCCGCCGCCTGCCAGTCGCCGCGCGCGGTGGAGAATATTGGGGCGCGGCCAGGGGACCGACTCCATGATCACCAGCCGCAGGCTCTGGCCGGGAACATCGACGCCATCGCGCAGCGCATCTGTACCGAGCAGGCTGGCTTTGGGATCGTCGCGGAAGATATCGACCAGCGTCCCGGTGTCGATCGGATCGACATGCTGGGCGTAGATCGGCAGGCCGCTCTGCGCCATCCGGTCGGCGATGCGGGCATAGACAGTGCGCAGGCGGCGGATCGCGGTAAACAGGCCGAGCGTACCGCCACCGGATGCCTCGATCAGCTGCGCATAGGCACCCGCCAGTCCCGCCATATCACCACGCTTCACATCGGTGACGATGATTACCTTGGCCTGGTTGGGATAGTCGAACGGGCTGGCAACCTCGAATTCCTGGGGCGCATGGTCCAGATGGACGGCTCCGCTGAGCGCTCGGGCGGTTTCCCAGCCGCCGCCGCCCTTCAATGTCGCCGAGGTGATCAATATGCCGTGCGCCGGTTTGGTGACGACCTCGGTCACCGGAATCGTCGGATCAAGCCAGTGGCGGCAGAGTCCGATATCATATTCGCGGCCTTCGAAGCGGTCGATCATCAGCCAGTCGACAAATGCGGGATCGGCTGGTCCGCCGATACGCGACAGCAGCGAAAGCCAGCCCGACAATGTTTCGCAGCGCCAGCCCAGACTGGAGAGGGCCCCTTCCATCCGCGCGCGCGCGGGTGCGTCCATCCAGTCGGGACCTTCCTCGATCAGATGTTCGATTCGCTGGCCCAGTCGAACAAGCGGCCTGAGCAAGGCATCCATCGCTTCGGCGGCATTGGCAACCGCGTCGATCATCGGTCCTTCGACATCGGACAGTTCGGTTTCCAGACCATAGCCGGCATCGGCGCTCTGGCTTTCATCGCGGGCAAAGACCATCGCCCGCACTTCATGGAGCAGGGCTTCGATTGGACCGAAGGGTTCACCTTCGCCCAGACGCTGGAGCCAGCCATCACCTGGCATTGCTTCTGCGGCCTGGCGCGCGCTTTCTATCGCGCGGCCGCCTTCCTCGTCATAAGAGGCAATGTCGGCTAATCGTGCGGCAAGTCCGCGCCGCCGGCCGCGGTTCCGGGTTTCCGGACCGATCACCCAGCGGCGGATCTCGATCGCTTCCTGCCCGGACAGGCGGGCGGCAAACATCGAGTCAGCCGCGTCGAACAGATGATGACCTTCGTCGAAAATGAGCCGGGTGGGACGGTTTTGCTGTTCGCGGCCCCGCGCAGCGTTGACCATCACCAGCGCATGGTTGGCGATCACGATATCGGCCTGCTGGCTCGCCCGGGTGGCCTTCTCAATGAAGCATTTGCGATAGTGCGGGCAGCCCGCATAAACACATTCGCCGCGCCGGTCGGTCAGCGCGGTCGCGCCGTTGCGCCGGAACAGGGTGGTGAGCCATCCGGGCAAATCGCCGCCGATCATGTCGCCATCCTTGCTATAGGCAGCCCAGCGGGCCACCAGATGGGCGAGGATCGCGGCCCGGCCGGTGAACCCGCCCTGCAAGGCGTCCTCCAGATTGAGCAGACAGAGGTAATTTTCCCGGCCCTTGCGCACGACCACTTTCTTGCGAAAGGTCGCTTCGTCCGGATAGATTCGCCGGGTTTCGCGGTCGAGCTGGCGCTGCAACGCCTTGGTGAAGGTCGAAATCCACACGGCACCACCGGCTTGATCAGACCAGAGCGAGGCCGGAGCGAGATAGCCGAGGGTCTTGCCGATGCCCGTTCCCGCTTCGGCCAGCAGCATATTGGGCGCGCCCTTGATCCGGCGCGGATTGAAGATTCCGGTGACGGCGGCGGCGTAGCTTTTCTGACCCTTGCGGTCCTCGGCATGCTGGCCGGTCAAGGCATCGAGCCTGGCGAGTGTTTTCTGTTCATCCATCGCAATCGACCGGGGTGCCGATCGCGCGGGTTCTTCTTCCCATTCCTCCAGTTTGGAGAATAGCCAGCGCTCGGTCTCGACCGGCTTCTCCAGTCTTTGACCTACTTCCCCTGCCCACGGCCAGCGCAGCCGGAACAGTGCTTGCGCGCTACTCCATCCGCCTTCCCGCTCTGCCCAGAAAGGTGCTTCCAACCCTTGCAGCAACAAGGTCGCCGATTGCCGATAGAGTCCGGCAATGTCTGCTTCCTGATCGGGTGGAGTTAGACCGAGCGACTTGGCGAGACCAGACGGTGTCGGGACAATGAACTGGGCGGGATGGATGAAGGCGAACAGCTCCAGCAGATCCAGCCCGGAAAGATCGGGATAGCCGAGCCGTTGCCCAAGCAACGGAGCATTCAGCAGGATATGCGGCGTTTCCGCGACCCGGCCGATCGCCTCGCCCTTGCCGATCGCGCGGGTCTCGCCATCGCTGGAGCAAATCCAGATACCGCTGTGGCTGGCATGCAGCGCCGGATAGGGGAGAGAGCTTGCGGTCAAGATATCTGCCGTCCTGTCAGGGAGCGTGCGGACCAACTAGCGCTACGCCGGCAATGAAACGATGGGCGCCGAACAGAATGGCATAGAGGACGAGGGCGATGACGACGCTGATCACTTCACGCCCGGGCGTTGCCAATTGCGGGGGTTTGACCCATGCGCCTTCGTTGCGGGAGACCGTGACAATGGAAATCAGCGCCCAGAGACCGAGCCCGCCGAACAATACCAGCGACTTGTTGTCGCCATTGGCGATCAGATGACCGACAGCCCAAACCAGAACACCGGTCAGCATCGGATGCCGGATCCACTGCTTCACGCGGGATTTGCCCTGCGACACGCCGATCAGATAGATAGCGATGATCATCAGCAACATGTTGAGATGGCGACCCCAACCGGGCGCGTCATAGACAAATTCAGCCGGGGTTGTGCGCCAGCCATAGATCATCAAGCCAACGGAGGTGAGCAGCAGCAAGGCCGCGAGACCCTTGTGCGGTCCCTCGCCAATCGCGCCCTGAATTGAGGCGCGAAGCCCGGGCGTCACCGATTTCATCAGATGGACAATGCTCCAGAGAAGCACGCCTGCCGCCAATATTGTCATTACCATTCTCCCGCTTTTGCCCTGTTCTAACTTGCTATACAGGCTAAGGCCACTATTTGCGCAGCATAGCCAGAAAAACAGGACAATTTCGTGACCGACTATCGTGAAGCAGCAGAGAATTCCAAAGCGTGGCCGTTCGAGGAAGCCCGCAAGCTGCTCAAACGCTATCGCGGCGAGCGCGGCGCTCCGGCGCCGAAGCCCGATGGCGAACCCATGCTGTTCGAAACCGGTTACGGTCCGTCGGGGCTGCCGCATATCGGCACATTCAACGAGGTATTGCGGACGACGATGGTGCGCCATGCCTATGAAACACTGACCGGCAATCCGACCCGCCTGATCGCCTTCAGTGACGATATGGACGGCTTTCGCAAGGTACCGACCAATGTCCCCAATCAGGCCATGCTGGCAGAGCATCTGCACAAGCCGCTGACGCAGGTACCCGACCCCTTCGGGAAGTTCGAAAGTTTCGCGGCGCACAACAATGCGATGCTGCGAGAGTTTCTCGATCAGTTCGGATTCGACTATGAATTCATGTCCTCCACTGAACAATATCAGAGCGGCGCTTTTGACGAGACGCTGAAGCTGGTGCTGGCGCGCAACCAGCAGATACTGGACATCATGCTGCCGACGCTGGGCAAGGAGCGTCAGGCCACCTACTCGCCGATCCTGCCGATCAGCCCGAAAACCGGCCATGTCTTGCAGGTGCCGGTGGAAGTGGTGGATGCCAAAGCCGGGATCGTCCGGTTCGAGGATCAGGGCGAGGTGATCGAGCATGAGATCCTGTCCGGCGGTGCCAAGCTGCAATGGAAGGTCGACTGGGCGATGCGCTGGACCGCGCTGGGCGTGGACTATGAAATGTACGGCAAGGATTTGACCGACAGCGGCGTGCAGTCGGGCAAGATCGCCAAGGTCCTGGGTGCGCGCAAGCCGGAAGGCCTGATCTACGAGATGTTTCTCGATGAAAAGGGCGAGAAGATCTCCAAGTCCAAGGGCAACGGTCTCAGCCTCGACGAATGGCTGCGCTACGGCTCGGAGAACAGCCTCGCCTTCTATATCTTCCGCGAGCCGAAGTCGGCGAAGCAGCTGCATCTTGGCGTGATCCCGCGGGCGGTGGACGAGTATTTCCAGTTCCGCGCCAACTGGCACGAGCAGGACGCCGAGAAGCGGCTGGGCAATCCGGTGCACCATGTCCACAACGGTCATGTACCGAAGGACACAATCCCGGTCACCTTCGGACTGCTGCTGAATCTTGTCGGGGTGATGGGCGATGCCGAGCGGGAACAGATCTGGAGTTATTTGCGGCAATATGCGCCGGATGCCACGCCGGAACGCTATCCCGATCTGGATGAGCTGATCGGCAATGCGATGGCCTATCACAAGGATTTCATTGCGCCCACGTTGCAGCGTCGCAAGCCGGAAGGCGTCGAGGTCGCAGCGCTCGAGCGGCTCGATAGCGAGCTTGCCGGTCTGGCCGACGATGCCGCCGCCGAGGATATCCAGACCATCATCTATACGATCGGCAAGGAAGGCGGCTTCGACAATCTGCGCGACTGGTTCAAGGCGCTGTACGAGACCTTGCTGGGATCGTCGCAGGGACCGCGGATGGGCAGCTTTATCGCTCTGTACGGCGTGCAGAATACGCGTGCGCTGATCGCGGATGCGCTGGCTGCGCGATGATCGATATTTTCACCACCGGCGGGACGATCGACAAGGTCTATTTCGATGCCTTGTCGGAATATAAGATCGGCGCGACCGCGCTTCCCGATATGCTTGCGGAGAACAACGTCTTTGTCGCGCACCGGGTTACCCAGCTGATGCGCAAGGACAGTCTGGAGATGACCGAAGCGGATCGGGTTGCGATCCATGACGCGGTGGCTGCGAGCGATGCGGACAAGATATTGGTGACCCACGGGACCGACACGATGGTCGACACGGCGCGGGTGCTCTCCGATATTGACGGCAAGACGATCGTGCTGACCGGCGCGATGCAGCCGGCATCGCTGCGCAACAGCGACGCCGAGTTCAATGTCGGCTTTGCGCTGGCCGCGACGCAGACTTTGCCGCATGGCGTCTATATCGCCATGAATGGTGAGGTTTTCGATCCGGCGAAAGTGCGGAAAGACCGGTCGGCGCATCGCTTCATCAGCGTTCAGGACTAGCTTGCGGACAGGGTGGCAATGACGGAGGGTTGAGATGGCGATGCGGACAGTCGAGCAACTGAGCGAGCAATTGCTCGACAAGCCATTGGCCGCGCTTTCTCCCGAGCAACGGGGCGTTCTCGAAGCGATCGTGTCGCGCCAGATCATTGCCGATGATGCGAGCAACCTGGCGGCCCAGCAAGCCGGCTTTGGTGACAGACTGTCCGACCGGGTCGCTGCGGTCGGGGGCTCATGGGGCTTCATCATTGCCTTCGTGTTGGTCCTGTTCGGCTGGATGGTGCTGAACTCGGAGATATTGACCCGCTTCAACGCCGCTTTCGACCCCTATCCCTTCATCTTTCTCAACCTGATACTGTCGACGCTGGCCGCGATTCAGGCGCCGATCATCATGATGAGCCAGAACCGGGCGTCCAACAAGGACCGGATCGCTGCGGCGCATGACTACGAAGTCAATCTGCGGGCGGAAATCGACATCATCCGCCTGCACGAGAAGATCGACCTGCTGATGCTCGAGAAGATCACCAAGCTGGAAGCGGACCTCGGCGAGATCAAGGCGGCGCTTCGCCCGGTCTAGGCGGCGACCGGGCTGGTGACTGTCCGCAGCACTTCGGCATAGTTTTTCGCGAGCGTCATGCGCGGGCCATAGCCCTTGGCGATCAGCAATGCATTGGCCTTGGCCAGATTATAGCAGGGCACCCCCATGAACAGATGGTGCTCGCTGTGATAATTGACCCAATAAGGGGCCAGCGTCGCGCGCTCCCACCAGCTGGCATAAGTGGTCCGTGCGTGGCTGAACGGATCATCGCCGCCGGTCGTGGTGCAGGCATGTTCGGCGATATTGCGGATCCGCAGGATCAGCTGGAAACTGGTCGCCAGCGCGACCAGCCAGATCAGGAAGGGGATGATACCCAGCGTGGCCAGGCTGACCAGCAGCACGATCAGCTGGATCAGCAGAAAGCGGCCTACCGTCCGGGTGGTCTTTTTCGCGCCGTCGAGATCGATCACCGGAGCGGCCACGCCGGCCGCGCCGTTGCGGTTGAGCGGGGTGCCCGCCGAGGTATCGCGTCTTGCTGGTCCTGGGTCAACTCGCGCGCCGGTCAGCATCGCCTTCAGGCCCTGCCACGCCACCGCGAACTGGTTGCTCCGCTGCTTGACAAAGGTCTGGCCGGTCAGGTCGCGGATGACCTTGCGCTGCATGCTCGCCTTGTTGGTCGGAAAGGCGGCGGACAGGCCGAGATCGGGGTCCTCGGCCTGCTGGGTAAAGCGGTGATGGGTCAGGTGATAGGCGCGGTAGCTGTGCAGGTCGCTGCCGGTCGCCGAGCCGGTCAGCCACTGGCCGGCGAAATTATTGATCTTGCGCTTCGGGTGGAGCAGGCCGTGCGCCGCTTCGTGCATCAGGATCGACAGGCCCAGTTGCCGCCCGCCGACCAGCACCAGCGCGACCGGCGTGGCGATCAACCCAGCCAGCCAGTGCCACTGCCAGAGCAGCGCCGTGCCGCCGGTGACCAGCGCCACCATCAGCCAGCCATGCAGCGTCAGCCACAGCCCGTGCCAGCGCGACACGCGCGTCAATGCCCGCCATTCTTCGGCCGTGAAAATCTCATTGGGTTTGGCGGTTTTTACAGCGGGCATGATGCGATCCTTTACTTCCCCAATATAGTGGATTTTTCCGAATTTTCCAAATCACGCCGATACCGTAGCGGTATGCCCGACCACCGGCGATCCGTTTATCCTGAGCCGGTCGCAGGATGAGTCTATGCCCAATCGCGGTTCGACAGGCTCACCGCGAACGGGATTTGATCAGGACAATTCCTGCGCCAGCCGTACCATGAAATCGGCACCGCGGGCGAACTGTTCGACCGCCAGATATTCATTCGGCTGGTGCGCCTGTTCGATCGACCCGGGGCCGCAGATCACGGTGGCAAAACCGGCCTGCTGAAACTGGCCGGCCTCAGCGGCGTAGGAGACCACGCCGGCGGCGCTGTTGTCGCCGGTAAGGCGGCGGACGAAGGCTTCGGCTTCCTGCGATCCCGCCGGTGTCATCGGCGGCGCGCTGGATAGCCGGGTGATGATGGCGCCCGCTGCGGCAAAGGCCTGCTTCATCTCGGCATCGAGCGCCGCGACTTTTGCCTTGAACGGCGCGAGTATGGCTTCCGGATCGGTGCCGGGCGGGCAGCGCAGATCGAAGACAAAATGCGCCCGGCGCGCCAATATGTTCGCCGCCGTACCGCCCTCCATCGTGCCGATGGTCAGCGTTGCATGGGGGGGGGTGAAGGGGGATTCCGGATCGCCCTGTTCCCAGAGCGTGCGCGCCAGTTCGGCGAGATCGTGCATCAACTCCACCGCCACCATATTGGCCGAGAGGCCTAGATGGGTGAGGCTCGAATGGGCTTCGTGCCCCAGCACCTCGACTTCGTGGACGGTGATCCCCTTGTGGCCGGTGACGACATTCATCATCGTCGGTTCGCCGATGATCGCCAGCGCCGGTTTCGGCAGCTGTGCCGCCATTTCCTCGATCATCGCCGGAGCGCCGAGACAGCCGACCTCTTCGTCATAGCTGAACGCCAGATGCACCGGCTTCGCTCCCTGTTTGAACAGAGGCACGGCGGCCAGCGCGAGCGCCAGAAACCCCTTCATGTCGCAGGTGCCGCGACCGTGCAGGAGGCCGTCTTTCTCGGTCACCAGCCACGGATCGCTGTCCCAGTCCTGGCCGTCGACCGGCACGACATCGCTATGGCCGGACAGGATGACGCCGCCCTCGACCTGCGGCCCAACGGTGGCGTAGAGATTGGCCTTGGACGCATCGGCGTTGACGACGCGCGTCGATGCGACGCCATGCCCGGAAAGATAAGCCTCGACCCAGGCGATCAGTTCGAGATTGCTGTTCCGCGACGTGGTGTCGAAGGCGATCAGCTCGGCAAGTATTTCGCGGGCGGAGGCGGAAAGATTGGCGGGCATCGGAATAGGATCTTTACAAACTTTACAATGTTATAAGAAAGAAAAGAGACTGGTCCCGAATTGGCTGAAAATTGCGGTTTTGCGGCGATGATTGTGGATTGGTCATGGCGCGTCCTTATCACAGCCCCGGCCCTGTAGGACAGGGATTTTTGATTTGCCTTCTTTTGAAAGGAGGGGCTTGATGTCCCCACTCCTTCTCCCTTGAGGGAGAAGGGGAAAACAGCCCGGGAGCAGCGGTTCTTCCACCCCAACTCCGTCATCCTGAAACAAGTTCAGGATGACGAGAGTGAGCGGTAATCCTAGGCCTGCGAAGCGATCCAGTTGCGGATCTTGCTTTCCAGCACGGTCATCGGCAGCGCGCCGGTGTTGAGGACCTGGTCGTGGAATTCGCGCGGATCGAACTTGTCGCCGAGCGCGTCCTCGGCTTCCTGCTTCAGCCGCTGGATGGTCAGGGCGCCGATCTTGTAGGCCAGCGCCTGGCTGGGAATCGCGATATAGCGTTCGACTTCGGCAGTGGCATCGGTTTTGCCCATGCTGCTGTTGTCGAGCATATATTGAATCGCCTTTTCGCGAGTCCAGCCCTTGCTGTGTAGGCCGGTATCAACGACCAGCCGCATCGCGCGGAGCATCTCGTCGTCAAGATGGCCGAAGCGCTGATAGGGATCGTCATAGAGGCCCATCGGGAAGCCGAGCTTTTCCGAATAGAGCGCCCAGCCTTCGACGAAGGCGGTGTTGCCGCCGAAGCGCATGAAGTTCGGCAGGTCGGCATTTTCCTGGGCCAGCGAGATCTGGAAGTGATGGCCCGGCGCGCCTTCGTGCAGATAGAGCGTCGTGATGCCGGAGGTACTGCGCGAGGGCAGGTCATAGGCGTTGAAATAGAAGACGCCGGGGCGCGATCCGTCGGGCGTGCCGCTCTGGTAGGAGCCGCCGGCCTGGAACTTCTCGACCGATTCGTCATAGGGGCGGATTTCCAGCGGCGATTTCGGCAATATCTTGAACTGCTCGCCGATTTTCGCGTCAACTGTCTTGCCCATGTCATAATAAGCCTGGGTCAGCGCTTCGCGGGATTCGGGGTGGAATTGTTCGTCGGTCCGGAGAAATTCGAAAAATTCCGGCAAGCTGCCGGCAAAGCCGACCTCTTCCTTGATCGATTCCATCTCGGTCTTGATCCGGGTGACCTCGCTGAGGCCGAGATTGTGGATATAGTCGGCCTTGAGCGGCAGGGTCGTCGTATTCTCGATCATGTTTTCATAGAGAATCGCGCCGCCCTTCATCGCCGACAGGCCCACCTCTTCGCGGGACACCGGCAGATATTCATTCTTAAGGAAATCATGCATCCGCTGATAACCGGCAAAAATGTCCTTGGTTGCGGCTTCATATTCGGCGGTCAGACGGCTTTTGTCGGCTTCGCTGAAATCGTCGGGAAAATTCTTCGTCGGCGCCATGAACGGGCTGTTTTCCAGACCGAGGCCGATCTGGGTGGCGAGCTGCTCGATGACATTGGTGATCGTCAGCCTGGTTTCGACCACGCCGCTTTCCATGCCTTCGCGGAAGCGGCCGATCGCACGATCGCCAAGCAGGGTGAACTGTTCGTGGCGTTTGAGATTGTCTTCGTAATTCTTGACCGTCTTGAACGGCGCTGCGCCCTTGCCGGAAGCAAAGTCGGGATAGAAAGTGTGAAAGCCACTGAAATGATTGACCGGGCGGACGATGGTCAACGCCATGATCTCGTCGGAATAACCCTTGAGTGCCTGCTCCTTGTCGCGCTTGAAGACGTCATAGGCGATCTTGTCGGTGGCGCTCAGCTTGCTGCGGTCGATCTGCATCAGGGCGGCCAGTTCGGCGGTTTCGGCAGCCTTTTCTCCGGCAAAATATTCGTCGCTGATATAGTCGCCGAGCTGGTCGGCATAGCGTTCGTCGCCGCGGAACAGCGCGCCGATCGGATTGCGCTTCAGACTTTCTTCATCGCTCCGGGCGAACAGGGCCTTCATCTTCTGGCCCTCGGTCATTTCCGCTGTGTCGGCTTGTGCCGAGGCAGCGGCGCTGGTTGCAGCGAGCGGCTGGGCGATCGCGATGCTGCCGGTGGCGAGCAGGCTGGTGCCGAGGAGAAGGGCGAGCGATTTCTTGATCATTGCATGTTCCTATCGATAAACTGTCATGGTTCGCTAACACGGTAAAGTATCGCTCGCAACGAATTCTCCGCTGCCCGGACGTCGTTGGTCGAAACCGTTCGTGCGTTGGTCGCTGCGCTCGCCAATCAAACGAGCGCGCCATTCTGCCACTGGTTCAGCCGGAACCATTTGGTGATGATATATTTGGTGCCCTTTTCTACCGGCATGCCGGCGTGCAGCGAGTCGATATTGGGCGTGCCGTCAGGGCGCATATTGTTCCAGATCAGCAGCATTCCGCGGCGGGGTTCGACCTGATATTCCAACTGGGGGAAAGCGGTCGCCCCGCCTTTCTCCGGCTGGTTGAGATAGGCCATGGCGGTCCAGCTGCGCTGGCCGCCATTGGGGCCTTCATATTGCCAGTATTTCTCGCTCTCGTGGAAATAGTCGTGATGGTCCTTGAACTGCTGGCCTGGCTGATAGCGCTGGCCCTGCAATATTTCGCTATGGCTTTGCGGCAGCCCCATGAGGTCGCAGATCGATTGGTCGATCCGGCGGATATCGGGGTCGGCCGGATCGACATTGCAGCTGTAGCTGGTGCGATAGCCCTCGCGCTCGGTGCCTTCATAGACGGTCGAGGGCTGGCAGTCGCTGTCGATCATCGCGATGAGCAGGTCGCAGTCGGCATCGCTGAGGAAATTCTGGTGGACATAGAGCTGCAGATACGGGCTTTCCAGCCACTGCACCCGGGGATGGGCGTTCAGCGTTTCGGTCACCTGGCGGCCGAGACCGGCCATCCGCCGCGGGCTGGCAAAACGCTCGGTCTGTTTCCTGGTAAAACCCTTGGTCATGTCGGGAGCCTAGTCGATGATGCGACCGCGCACCATCCCCCAGTCGACCTGTTCAAGCTTGCGGACATCGTCCAGCGGATTGCCGTCGATTGCGATCAGGTCGGCGGAATAGCCGACCGCAATCCTGCCGATTTCATTCTCCATATCAAGGGTTTGCGCGGCGATGGTGGTGGCGCTGGCAATGGCCTCGCGCGCGGTCAGACCGGCGTCGACCATCAGCTGCAGTTCCTCGGCGTTGCGGCCGTGATCAAAGACTCCGGCATCGGTGCCAAAGCCGATCGCGACGCCCATTTGCCTGGCCTGGGTCACGGCCTTGCCGACCCGGCCCAGGGTCATGCGGATCTTCTCCTCGACCACCGGCGTATAGACGCCCTTGCCGAGTCCCTCGCTGACACCCTTGAAGGCCATCAATGTCGGGATCATCACGGTGCCATTGGCCTTCATCACCTTGAGCGCCGCCTCGTCGGCAAAGGTGCCATGGTCGATGGTATCAATCCCCGCCCGCGCCGCGGCCTCGATACCGCGCGCGCCATGGGCATGGGCCATCACCTTCAGGCCGAGCGAATGGGCGGTGTCGGCGATCGACTGCATTTCCTCGCTGGTGAACTGTGCGTCCAGCCCGCGGCCCTGCTGCGACAGCACGCCGCCGGTGGCGGTAATCTTGATGATGTCGGAGCCGGCCCGCGATGCCTTGCGCACCTTCTCGGCGCATTCGACCGCACCGGTGCAGCTATAGCCGCTGGTCAGCAATTCGTTCACATGCTCGGTGAAGCCCGAAATATCGCCATGGCCGCCGACAATCGCCAGAGCGGGGCCAGCGGCAATGATGCGAGGGCCAGGGATCATGCCGTCGGCGGTGCCCCGGCGCAGCGAGAAGGCGCTATATTGCGACGAGCCCGCCTCGCGCACGGTGGTAAAGCCGGCCTTCGCAGTGATCAGTGCATTTTTTGCGCCCACCACCACGCCCCATTCGGCCGGCTCGGTGGTTTGCTTCCAGAAATCGCCACCGGGATCGCCGGTCAGATGCACGTGCAGATCGATCAGACCGGGCATGACCGTCTTGGTGGACAAATCGATGATGGTAGCGTCGGCGGCGGAAACCGGATCGGACCCCTGCCGGATTTCGGCGATCTTGCCGTCGCGGACAATAATCGTCGCTGGCCCGCTCGGAGACGACGCGGCATCGGTCAGCAAATTGCCGACCCGAATGATCTGGTCCTGGGCGATGGCGGCCGCCGGCAGCATGGCCAGGGCCAGAGTCGACATCGTCAGGTTGAACGCGCGTAACATCATATTTCTCCCAATATCCTGACCATGGCTCTGCTTGGTGGCGCATCAGGTTGCAACAAGAAAAGGGCTGCGCAGGGGTAGACAATCCGGTTTCATGCAGAACGGCCTGGCAGGCAGGCCAGGAATGTCGATTAGAGAACAGAGGGTTAGAGAGAAGTCTGTGCAGTCTCGCATGGCTTTGGAACAAAGCGGCGCGGTGATCGTAGATGCTCTGACGAATTTCAGGACCCAACTTCTTTGGAGTTTAAGCACAGGAATGACCCAGGCAAAACTGCTAGACAAAGACTATAGAGCCGAGCGCGTGCAAGAGCTCGAAGCGGCGATCGGATCGATGATTGCGCTGCCGCAATTCCCCTGCGTCGGTGCGAAATCCGCGCTGGCGCGCGACAAGCTCAAAGTGGTGGTTGCGCACCAGCTCGACAGCGGTTGGGACGATCTGGAAATCCACCGCCAACTGCTCGCATGGGGCCGGGATTATCGCGAATCCGCCGAGGATTTCCGCAGCCTGGCGGTAATATTTGACGGCCCGCTCGATCTGTCCGAAACCGAGTTTGAAAATCTGATGTGGGAGAGAATCCAGTCGATGGCGGACAAGGATGCCTGGCTGGGGGAGGCCTATGATGATCGGGTCAGTTCCAATCCCGACGATCCGCATTTCTCGCTCAGCTTTGGCGGCGAGGCATTTTTTGTGGTCGGGCTGCATCCGAATGCGTCGCGCCCCGCTCGCCGTTTTCTCCGTCCAGCGCTGATCTTCAACCTCCACGACCAGTTCGAGCGACTGCGAGCAGCCGACGGCAAATATGAGAAGATGCGAAGCACCATCCTCGACCGGGACAAGGATCTGGCCGGTGACATCAACCCGATGCTCGCCACGCACGGCGAGTCGAGCGAAGCCCGCCAATATAGCGGCCGGCAGGTTGACGACTCATGGCAATGTCCGTTTCAGGATCGGCGCGCAGAATGAGCAGGATGCGGATCGAGCCCCGTTCGGGCGTGGCATTCACACTCAACCAGGGGGATTGTCTCGAGGTGGTCGATCCTGATGGCGGGCAGGTGTCTGACCTGCTGGCATTCAACAGCGATGACGTGAGGGAATCCCTGTCGAACGGCCGAACATTTGACTATGAGGAAACGATCCGGCTGAGCGAAGGAAATCGCCTGTGGTCGAACCGATCGAATCCGATGCTGACCATTGTCCATGATAGCGTGGGGTCGCACGATTTTCTGCTGACACCGTGCAGCGAAGACACGTTCAGACATTTCTATCCCGACAAGCCCGTGCATCGCGGATGTTTTGGCAATCTGGCAGAAGCGCTTTCGCCTTATGGAGTCGAGCAAGACGCTATCCCTTGCGCGTTCAACATATTCATGAATGTACCGGTCGACCAAGTGACCGGCAAGATCGCGGTGCTTCCGCCGGCAAGCAAGGCGGGCGATGTGCTGCAGCTCCGCGCAGAAATGGATCTGGTGATCGGCCTGACTGCCTGCTCCGCTTATGCCTCCAATGGTGGGACATTCAAGCCGATCGACTATCAGATCCTGCCGAAGGGAAGAGACGAGTGATATCGTCTCCATAGCGTGGCGCCCTTTGCCGGCCACCCTTCCCCCGGCCTGCTTGCGGATCCTGACCACAGAAAACCCGCCGCCTTTTCAGGCAGCGGGTTTCCGCGTCTTATTCTGTGGTCTTACCAGAAGAAATTGTGGATCACGTCAACGACTTCACCGGTATAGGTATCGATCAGCAGGACATCGTCATAATAGCGGATCCAGCGCGTTCCCGGATAAGCCGCGGGCAAGCGGTAATAGCTGGGGTTGTTGACCCAGTAACGCGACCCGTAAAAGGCAGATCCGAGAGAGATACCGATGCTCAACCGACGATAATTGTAATTCCGATAGGGTGCATAATAGCGACCCAGCCGATAATAGTTGCGGTTGGCCTGACGATGACGCTGCCAGTCATAGCGGCGGTCATTGCGCCAGCTGCGGTTCCAGTTACGGGTGCTGCGCGCATAATTGCGGTTGTCGCGATAGCGCCGGTCGATCCGGCCATCCCGGTTGCTGTCTATTCGCCGGTCGACCCGGTCATTATTGTTGCGATCAAAGCGCCGGTCGATATTGCCGTCGCGGTTGCGGTCGAAGCGGCGATCCACCCGCCCGTCGCGGTTGCGGTCGCCCTGCCTGATGTCCTGACGCCGTTCGATGCGCTCGTCGCGGTTGCGGTCAAAGCGCCGGTCGAC
Organism: Parasphingorhabdus sp.; assembly: GCF_041748495.1. Classification (GTDB taxonomy): domain Bacteria; phylum Pseudomonadota; class Alphaproteobacteria; order Sphingomonadales; family Sphingomonadaceae; genus Parasphingorhabdus. Next base: position 482 of record NZ_JBGTDD010000182.1, on the reverse strand, counting down.
CCGGTCGTCACGGTTGCGGTCTCCCTGTCGGACATCCTGGCGCCGGTCGATGCGGTTGGCGGCATTGCGATCGACGCGCTGGTCGCGCTGGGTCGCAAGATTGACATTGCGGTCCTGACGGTTGACGCGCGCCTGGCCGCGATTGTCGCGGTTGTCTGGTCGCTGTGCCTGACGCAGGCCACTGCCACGATTGCCTCTGTCGCCGCGATCGGCTCGCCGTTCGCCGCGACCATCGCGCTGCAGGGCAGCGGCGCCGGTCAGGTCAACCTGGACCATCGCGGGTGCGCGGTTAAGATTGGGGACGATTTCGGCGGCGGATGCGGCGGCGGGCGTCAACATCGTGGCAGCCATCAGGCCTGGAAAGAGAAATATACGCATGGCTTACTCCTGTTGCTGGCGACTCCATTTGCCGCATCTGTACAACCGGTGATAGAGTGTTAACCCTGTCTAGGTCCTGAACTGAGTTGTTATGTTCAGGAAAG
>NZ_JBGTDD010000181.1:0-5434 GCF_041748495.1 Parasphingorhabdus sp. | reverse complement strand
TCGCCGATTTTGCCCGGAGCAACCATCTGCCCGCCGATTTCGAACAGATCATGCTTGCTTCTATTGGTCATGTCAGTCCCCCAACCGGCTTGTTCTATGGCGCAGAAATGCTGAAAATCGCAAGCCAAATCATGCAGCAGTTGCCGTGCCGCGTCGGGCAGGGGTCACATTCTTCTGTTCGCTTCCTGCAGCGGTCAGGCGAGATTTGGTGGTTCTCCATAGCAATGGGGGGTGCCCTTGTCCTTCCTCTGCGTCAAATCAATGGCGCTGTCTTTGAGCGGGGCAGTGGGCCGGGCCTGACTTGTCCCTGGTAGAAAGCAAGAGATATTCGACCCTCAATGACGGTGAAGGAGGATGTTTACACAAAGCCTGCGCTCCGGTATCCGGGGCCGGCCAGTGACCATGAATCTGTTGGCAAACTGCGTGCTTCCGCACTTGACACTCCTATGCACTCGCCCTAAATAACGTTCATTCGAAACCGATTTGAACCGGCAGTACCTTTTTGGGTGCGCGCTGGTTTTGTGCGTTTTGAGTAACGTTTTTAACGACTTGGCGATGAGATAGGCCCCGGCGAATCGGTGCCTGTGGAGCATGGAGAAAAATATTGGCACGTATTGCTGGGGTAAATATCCCCACTAACAAGCGCGTAATCATTGCGCTTACCTATATTCACGGTATCGGACGCACGGCTGCGGCTGGAATTGTCGAAAAATTGAAGATTGATCCGGCCCGCCGGGTTCAGGACCTTACCGATCAGGAAGTTCTGCACATTCGTGAAACGATTGATGCCGAACATACGGTTGAAGGCGATTTGCGGCGTGAAGTTGCAATGAACATCAAGCGTTTGATGGATCTGGCCTGCTATCGCGGCCTGCGTCACCGGAAAGGCCTGCCTGTTCGCGGTCAGCGTACGCATACCAATGCGCGCACCCGCAAGGGCAAGCCCAAGGCGATTGCTGGCAAAAAGAAATAAGACTTGGCTTCGGGCAAGTATCTTCAAGATATTAGGTAGGAATTGATCACATGGCACGCGAACCGCAGCGCATAAAGAAAAGCGCGCGCAAGAATATCTCGGCAGGCGTAGCGCACGTCAACGCCACGTTTAACAATACGATGGTCACCATCACCGATGCCCAGGGCAATGCGATAAGCTGGTCCTCGGCTGGCATGATGGGTTTCAAGGGCTCTCGCAAGTCCACACCATATGCGGCCCAGGTGGCAGCGGAAGACGCTGGCAAGAAAGCGGCTGACCATGGTGTGCGGACTCTTGAAGTCGAAGTGAAAGGCCCCGGCTCTGGCCGCGAATCCGCCCTTCGTGCGCTTCAGGCCGTTGGTTTCACGATCACCTCGATCCGTGACGTCACACCTATCCCGCATAATGGTGTTCGCCCCTCGAAAAGGCGCCGCGTCTAAACCGCTCGAGTTTCCGGGGCGAGCCGGTTGGCCGGCCCCAATTTTTAAAATTCAGAGCGGTACTGACGTCCACACCCGCTCTTTGAACCACTAGGGGAAGTCCATGACTGTCAATATGAAGAACTGGCAAGAACTGAAGAAGCCCAACGTCCTCGACATCAAGCCTGGCGGTGATCCCAAGCGCAAGGCGACTTTCATCGCTGAACCCCTGGAACGCGGTTTTGGTCTGACCATGGGCAACGCGCTGCGCCGCGTGCTTCTGTCTTCGCTTCAGGGCGCGGCAGTGACCTCGATCAAGATCGAAAATGCCCTGCACGAATTTTCCTCGCTGCCAGGTGTTCGCGAAGATGTTACCGACATCGTTCTGAACATCAAGCAGATCGCGCTGAAAATGGAAAGCGACGATGCCAAGCGTCTGCAGCTTTCCGCCACCGGCCCTGCGGAAGTCAAGGCAGGCGACATTGCGGTCTCCGGCGATATCGAAATCATGAACCCGGAACTGGTGATCTGTCATCTCGACGAAGGCGCTTCGCTGAACATGGAACTGACCGTCAATGTCGGCAAGGGCTATGTTCCCGCTGTCGCCAACCGTCCGGCCGATGCGCCGATCGGTCTGATCCCGATCGACTCGCTTTACTCGCCGGTCCGTCAGGTATCCTACAAGGTCGACAATGCCCGCGTTGGCCAGGAACTGGATTTCGACAAGCTGAACCTGACCATCGAAACCGACGGTACGGTAACCCCTGAAGATGCGATCGCTTATGCGGCGCGCATCCTGCAGGACCAGTTGCAGCTGTTCGTGCATTTCGAAGAAGCGCTGGAACAGGTGTCTTCGCCGATCGGCATGGCGGCCCAGCAGAGCCAGGCAGAAAGCGATGCCAACCAGCTCAACCGCTATCTTCTCAAGAAGGTCGACGAGCTGGAACTCAGCGTTCGTTCCGCCAACTGCCTCAAGAACGACAATATCATCTATATTGGCGATCTCGTGCAGAAGACCGAAGCCGAAATGCTGCGCACCCCGAATTTCGGCCGCAAGTCGCTGAACGAAATCAAGGAAGTGCTGTCGAGCATGGGTCTGCGTCTCGGCATGGACATCCCCGGATGGCCGCCTGAAAATATCGAAGAAATGGCCAAGAAGCTTGAACAAGAGCTGCTGGGTTAGTTTTTCCATCCGTTCCGGCCGAGGCCGGAACGGCACTAAGGGTTCACTGGTGATGCCCCGATAAAATCACCTGCTTTGGGGTACCTGATACGGCCCCCTGACGAACGAAGGAAATATCATGCGTCATAGAATGAAGGGCCGCCGGATGCAGCGGACCGGTGCTCACCGTCAGGCTCTGCTGAAGAACCTTGCCGCGGCACTGATCAAGCACGAACAGATTCTTACCACTGTACCAAAGGCGAAAGAACTGCGCCCGGTTGTCGAAAAGCTGATCACGCTTGGCAAACGCGGTGGCCTGTCCAATCGTCGGATCGCCCATTCGCGGCTGATGGATGAAACCCAGGAAAAGAAGCTTTTCGAAGTGCTGGCCGATCGCTACGCCGAACGCAGTGGCGGCTACACCCGCATCATTCGCGCCGGCTTCCGTGGTTCCGATGCCGCTCCGATGGCGATCATCGAGCTGGTCGACCGGGATGTGGACGCGAAGGGTCAGGATAGCGGACCGGACCAGAATGCTCAGGATGAAGCAGCCTGATCTTCTGAAAAAACAATCATAGTTTCAATTGATAACAGAGGCCGCGAGCGATAAGCTTGTGGCCTCTTTTCTTTTGCCGAGGTGGATATGCGTAAACTGACTTTTTTGACTTTGGCGATGGGACTGACACTGAGTTCGCCGGCACTGGCGGCAGATCAGGAAAATGAGGAAAATCGGCTGACTTATCCCGAGACCAGAACCGTTGATGTCGTCGAAGAGCAATTTGGCGAATATATTTCCGATCCCTATCGCTGGCTCGAGAATGACGTGCGCGAAGATTCCGAGGTCGCCGATTGGGTGAAGGCCCAGAACGCGGTCACCGATGCCTATCTCGAAAAGCTCGACGGACGCGCCGTTCTGGCGGATTCGATGAAAGAGCTGTTTGATTATGACGATCTCGGCATTCCGGTCGAGGCGGGCGGCAAATATTTCTACGAACGCAAGAGCGGCGGCCAGAATCAGGCTGTGCTTTATGTTCGCGACGGTGCGGACGGCGAGGAACGGGTGCTGATCGATCCGGCAGACTGGTCGGAGGACGGCGCCACGGCGCTGGCAGGATGGAAGCCGTCCGGAGACGGCAGCCTGCTGGTTTACGCGGTTCAGGATGGTGGATCGGACTGGCGCACTTTGAAAGTGCTCGACGTGCAAAGCGGCGAGATCAGGCCCGATATGATCGAATGGGCGAAATTTAGCAATCTGGCGTGGCTACCCAATAATGTCGGGTTTCTCTATTCCCGCTTTCCCGAACCGGACGAAGGCGCGGCCTTTCAGTCGCTGAACGCAGACCATGCCATCTATCTGCATCTGGTCGGCAATGATCAGGCCAAAGATGTAAAAGTTTACGCCACGCCCGATCAGCCGGAACTCAATCACTCAGCCGAACTGACGTCGGACAAGGAATGGATTGCAATTACATCCTCCTCCGGCACCGACGAACGCTATGAAATCACCCTGATCAAGGTGGATGCGCCAAAGCTGGAAACGCGCAAGCTGGTCAGCGGTTTTGAAAATGACTGGCGGCTGATCGACGGAGTCGGTGACACGCTCTATTTCGTCACCAACAAGGATGCCCCGCGGCTGCGCGTGGTCAAAACCGATGTGAGCGTTGCACAGCCGGAATTTACCGAGCTGGTTCCGGAAAGCGATGCGGTTATCGATGGAGCGATGATCGTCAATGACCGGCTGGTGATCAGCTATCTGGTCGATGCCAAGAGCCAGTTGTCGCTGTTCGATCTCGACGGCGAGGCGCTTGGTGACATCGATCTGCCCGGACCGGGGCAGGTGGGCAGCCTCAGCGGTTCGATGAAGAGCGACGAAGGCTTCTTCACCTTCCAGAGTTTCAACCGGCCCACCACGGTTTTCCGCTACGAGCCATCGACAGCTCCAACGGTCTGGGCAGAGCCGTCGCTGCCATTTGATCCGGAATCGGTCGAAGTGACGCAGCGCTTTTATGAAAGCAAGGATGGCACAAGGATCCCGATGTTCCTGGTCCATATGAAGGGCCAGGATATTGCCCTGGGCGCACCGACATTGCTCTATGGCTATGGTGGGTTCAATATTTCGGTATTGCCGCAATATAAGCCGGCCTGGATGGCCTGGATCAAGGCGGGCGGCGTGTTCGCCTCGGCCAATCTGCGCGGTGGCGGCGAATATGGCAAGCAGTGGCACGACGCCGGCCGCCTGCAGAACAAGCAGAATGTGTTCGATGACTTCATCGCCGCCGGCGAGTTTCTGATCGAGGAAGGCATTGCCCCTGCCGACGGGCTGGCGATCGAGGGCCGGTCCAATGGCGGATTGCTGGTCGGTGCCGTGATCAACCAGCGGCCCGACCTGTTCACCGCCGGCCATGCCGCGGTCGGTGTGATGGACATGCTCCGTTTCGACCGGTTTACCGCCGGGCGCTACTGGGTCGATGATTATGGCTATCCGGACAGGCAAGCCGATTTCGAAACCCTGCTCGGCTATTCGCCTTATCATAATCTGAAGAACGGGACCGGTTATCCGGCCCTGATCGTCTCGACCGCCGATACCGACGACCGGGTGGTTCCCGGTCACAGTTTCAAATATATCGCGCGGCTGCAGGCTTTGGACACCGGCAGCGATCCCCATCTGATCCGGATCGAGACAAGGGCCGGACATGGCAGCGGCAAGCCGACTGACAAGGTGATCGAGGAATATTCGGATATCTACGCCTTTATGGCGGAGGCAATCGGCCTGGACCTGACCGATTGACTGGCCATATCCGGGAGAATGATGTCCACGGTGCGGGGGCATGGGGTTCGGGAGTAACGGGATAAGGCGCGATCAGGCGGGACTGGTGGGAC
>NZ_JBGTDD010000180.1:0-15722 GCF_041748495.1 Parasphingorhabdus sp. | reverse complement strand
GAAACCGCCGCCTCGCCAAAGACTTTGAGAATACCATCGCTTCCGCAACTGCATGGATCTTCATGGCATCCGTCCAGCTGCTCGTCAGACGTATCGCAAGATCATGATATTAAATGGAATAATTATGAGTCAGACTCTTAGAGCGCATTCGTGATTATTTGCTTGTACCGTACTCTCTTGAATGGCGAGTTGATCGATTGCCGGATGATTTACAGGATGCTTACCGACTTTGGCGGGAACGGACCGCTAAGATAATTTTCGCAGCCGAAAAAACGGGTGCAGGCGAAGCGTACCGACAGTTGATCGACAATGAACTAGATTTGCCACCGCTACCAATGGTCCTGCAAAACGCATTATTCCCGCACAGTGGTAAACGATTCGATAGTGTGTATCACGAATATCAGGCGATGTTAGAGGGTTAGAAAATATGCAAATAATTCACGTTAGCCAGCCATCAATTTACATCGCATGTAACGATGACTTTACCATTGATGATGTTCAGAGGGCAAAACGAACTGCAAAGATCAACCCGGCAGCAAAGGCTGTTTCATATCTGCGTGCATCGTCACATCGACCTAACCTAACTGATGAAACATTTTCGACAGACGGCTTGGGGTGCATTCGCTTGCTCTATTGGATTACACTTGAACGTCCAACTGCTAAACCCGAAGCGCACTGGACTAGATTCTCCAAATTGTTTTATGATGCTTCTTTTGAAGCGCCTACAACGGCAGCAATGCGAGTGCTGTCAAATACGGAACACGCCGTTCATGGTGAAGATGCTTATCTGATCAGTAATTTGCGGGCGCACTACCCTGATGAGATGGATGCAATTGCCGCGTTAGGCCAACTTGCCAAACTATGATGATTGCATTCTGTTGCAAATTTGATGGTGGGTAGAGGGTGGATGATTGCAGAATAGGCGGTCAAATTTCCTAATTGTTTGCTTCATTATCAATGACTTGATCGTCTATAATGGCAAGGCTATTGGCGGCAGGGTGGGATTCGAACCGAACTTACAAACAATTGACTTATAAGGATAATAGTTGGTGGCAGAATTTCATGCCCACATTATTCCCCACAATATACGGATGTGTGCGTCTTTGCGGCAAAAAAGTCGGCTCACTGCCCAATGACATAGACATGTGGCAATGATTTGTGCAATCTCAAGTGATGAGTAAAGAGCAAACAGTCACGATCCAGAGGAAACTCGACCGGTTAAGGGCGGAAAGCCTAAGTACCTTCAGATTGGAGCAACGTCTTACCACATCGGCTGATGATCACGTTTCATATACGGAAGCTACGATCCGACAGTTAGCCAGAGATGCGAATGAAAACCTACGAAATCTGGTGCAAAGAATGACGGCTGAATTTCCAGAAGCCAACTTGTCGAAGCAATCCTTCAAGTTGGTTCAATCAGGTATGCAAAGCCATTTGGCAAATCTTGAGAAAGAAATTGAACTTGGGCGAGGAAGACCGACCCACCCTTCTCTATTCAAGACCATTGATGACAGGTTCCGCCTGATACGCGATGAGTTGAATTTGGTGCTGCGGCAACTCTGCGAAATCTCAGCAGTTGACGATGGTGTGAACACCAAGTCGGCAAAGTCTCCGGCAGGCAGAAAGCAAAGCTACAACTGGTCCGAAGCCTCCACTGCAATTTGGGGGCAAATCTACAGGGGCGAACTAATGCCTAATAAACAAGCGGACATCGAGAAGGCGCTAATTGAATTCCTTCGCTCGGGCGATACAGAACCGGGAGAGTCCACTGTCAGACCATTCGCTCGGATCATTTGGAAAGAAGCCCAGCGAGAGGCTGGAAATTAATTTCAAGCCTTATTGTCCGACAACCAATTCTGAAATCCGTAGAGATTCACCTGTGCTCGTAGCAGGCCAGCGCAATGGTGTGCAGGCCCGAGCATGGAGTAAGTTCTATGGATACTCAATTCCTATGTTCCGTCCCTGATGCAGCAAAGATGCTCGGCATTGGGAGAACTAAGATATACGAAATGCTGACGAAGGGCGAACTTGTCTCGATGCAGATTGGCACGAGACGGCTGGTTAGAATCGATAGCATAAAGACGCTGATAGAACGCGCGACTGGCGGTGCAGCATGATCGAAGTCAGTCCCAACGAAAGGGCCGGTGCTGCTCCAACAGCAACCGGCCCAGATGATGCCAAAGCTGCAAGCCCAGTTTCTCTTACTAACGCGAACCAGCCGAAAACGCCAGACGCTGCTAGCATTGATGGCGCTGAACTGCTTAACCGCATTCACGCCTTCGCTGACCGCTTCATCTGCTACCCTTCGGAGCAAGCAAGCATCTCACACGTTCTATGGATTGCCCATGCTCATTTGATGAATGCATGGTTCTCGACGCCACGTCTTGCGGTCTTGTCGCCGGAGCCAGGAAGCGGAAAGTCGCGGGTGCTCGAAATCACGGCGCTGCTTGTGCCTAACCCGCTGCTGTCGGTGCTTTCGACACCTGCCTTCATTCTTCGACGAGTGTCAGATCAAGATAACCGACCTACAGTTTTGTATGACGAGATCGACACAATCTTTGGGCAGCCTCGCGGCAACGAAGAACTGCGAGGAATGATCAACGCCGGGTATCGGCGTGGGGCAACGGTGGGACGCTGCTACATGGATAAAGGAAAGGTGCTAACCGAAGAGTTGGAAACTTTTGCTGCTCTCGCAATGGGCGGCCTTGGTAACCTGCCGGCTACAATCATGAGCCGGTCGATTGTCATCCGCATGCGGAAACGAGCAGCGGGAGAAAGTGCAGAACGTTTTCAGCCCCGTACACATGAGCCAGAAGCCGATGCCTTGAAGATCCAATTGGCAGACTGGGCAGCAAGTATCTTCAGTGTAGCGGAGGTGGCACAGCCGGTATTGCCAGACTGTATAGCTGATAGGGGTGCTGACGTATGGGGACCGCTAATCACGGTTGCTGATCTTGCAGGCGCTGCATGGCCCGATGCAGCAAGAATAGCGGCAACCGATGCCGTACTGTCTGCCAAGGCCAGCGAGAGTCCTTCGCTTGGTGCTCAATTGTTGGCTGACATTAACACCTACTTTGGTGACGCTGACCGTCTCACGACAGCTGACCTCCTCGGTAAGCTGTTAGAGGATGACGAAGCGCCTTGGGGTGACTTGCGTGGCAGGAGGATCGACGCTCGCAAGTTGGCCGTGATGCTCCGGGAATATGGCATACGATCTTGCACGATCCGCATGCCCAATGGCACCACGCCTAAAGGATACAAGCGGGAAGAGTTCCACGATGCATGGAAGCGATACCTGCCTGTGTCACGGTGACCACAACAAGCGCCACATCCGACACGAACGGCCATAATCCTGGTGGAACATGGGCGGTTTTGTGTCAGCAGATTACATGACTGCACTGTGTTGATTCAATGGTGGCTGAACTTCCAACGGCGATCGCTGATATGCGCAGTAATCAATGCGCGTTGCTCATGTGTTGTGTGTTGCGGCAAATTCGGAGGGCGGTATAAGATTTTAACTTTGCCGCCCTCTGGCAGTATTGAAGTAGAGCGGGAGTCGAAATGTTGAAACATTCAACGGACAACCCCATGCAACCGGAACGGCTGGCTGCGGCTCCGCGCTGCTTGGCTAAGACAAGAGCAGGAACGGAATGCCAAGCTCCTGCCGTAAATGGCAACCGGCGTTGCAGGATGCACGGGGGGAAGCGTAGCGGTGCACCTAACGGCAACCGCAATGCGTGGCGGCATGGTGATCGCTCAGCTGAAACCGAAGAACAGTTAAAGGCAGTAAGGCAGGCCAACCGAGACCTCCGGTTAATAACGAAGTTCAGGCAAGGCCAGACACTTCGTGGCAGCGAACAAGATCGCCTGACTGCTCTAACCAAGAAATAGCAATGCTCAGCTACCATCTACAATTATGACCCGAGGAAGCATTATTGGGGTGATCATATCGGGAATGTGCTTAACGACTTAGAGCAGGGCTGGATGCCTGTCATTGCGGACACGACGTCCGATCAGCAGCTTCTGCTGCGATCAGTTCATGATGTTCTCCTATTGGCATGGGTGATGATGATCAGGAATGACTACAAGCCAACCGTAGGCTGCCCTGTGCTGAGTACTGACATGATGTTAATGTTTGGTTGCTATCCAAGGCAGAGCTGAAGCTTACCTTGTCTATCGACCTACGCTACACCCCCACCAGCAAAGCTGGTGGGGGTGTAGCGTTAGAACTAGGCTGCCTTACGAGTGGGCTTGATGCCCGCCCGTTCGTCACGCCGAGCCTGAACAGCGGCCTGAAGGTTGCTGTAGACCGTATCGAATTCGGCCTTATTGGCCGGGTCCTCGTCGAGGAACCGTTGGATTTCGCGGTTCGCACGAGTGCGTTCCACGCTCACGGTAATGAGGAGTTGCTCTTCGTAGTCTGCCATCTCGTAGTCGATGACTGATGCCTGTTTTTCAGCAGCCGACTGGACGTAGCGGTTCATCATTCCGAAACCGGTGGAAGCCGTGTCGAAGATGTTGGAGACTGACGTGGCCGCATTAGTGACTGCCCCTAGAACAGCTCCGACAGCGAGCTTGGGCGATGCAGTGGTTTTGTCGATCATTGCAGAGTTCCTTCATTTGTTAAATTAAGTATGTGGCAAGACGGCCAGACCCGCCGTAGGCGGTATGAAGAGTCGAGATGATTGTAGCTACAGATTCGAAATGAATTTCTGTTACCAATGTAATTACGCCGGTGAGTTTGACTGAAAATGCAGGAGAATGTGAGATCATATATGATCCGCTGGGGCAGTATTCTGCATGTGTTAAAGACACGAAGCGATAAAGTGAAAGAGCCCTGATCCTGAGATTAGACTATTCGGGGGGCTGTAGTGTGTTGAGATACGCATTAAGGGGGGGGGGCATATTTCTTTCGCGGGCGTGGCACCACCCAACAGTTGGACTTGCCAGTGGCAGTTCTCGCGATGCCCTTGCCCGATACTAAAGCTCATGACGGATGCATATTGCACCCTTCAATCCTCCTCTCGGCAGGTGGGCCGCTCGAAGCGAAGGCTGCTCATCGGCCCGCAGCGAAGCGAAGGGCCGATAGGGCAAAGCCGGGAGCGAAGAGCGGCCACACTGGCAGAAAAATAGAACCTCATATCCAACCGAACTTATAAGAATATGATATTCGTGGGCTTCGTCTTTTGGTTCCAATTATGACTTGGACCCTGCCTACCTGCCTACCTGCCTCCATCCTTCCCCACCCCTAACCCACCGCGCCTGCGGCGCGTAGGCAGGGTGATCGATCGGAGGCAGGCAGCCAAGCCGTCTGCTATTCGTAAGTTATGTAGTTATTTTCCCTTATGCGATTCTATAGCATCCTTTACACTTTTAGATTTTACAGAATCTATATAAATATATCCATTATTCTTATATCTATTTTCTCTCATCTTATTTCCCCGTATACCAAATACTAATCTGATAACAATTGTAACAACTGCAATCGTCGCGACTATTGTATCATTTAAGTCTTTTCCTTGCTGATCATATGTAATTCTATTATTTTCCAATATGCCATTCAATATGGTTAGTATAATTTCGACCGGCAACATTATTATTGCCAGAATCCAAAGCCCGCTGAACAATGACCATATTGATCCAAAAAAGAATGCAGGCCAGCACCATCCACTTTTAACGGCTTTGTATTTGCCCTTGCTGTTTGAAAAGACATTAAATGTTCTCACGCCGCAATCCTCCTGATCGACCAAAATAATCCGCCAAGCCATATCCGGTACAACCGGATGAACGACGCAAGGCTTAAAAGTTGTGCCTACAGCAAAATGAACTGTAAAAGCGTTAAAACACACTTATAAGATGTGGCAGTGTTAGCTAGCCGTGACGACCACGTCGGGTTTGGAAATCGATCTCGATCTTGTTCTGTTAGGTGATGCCGTCCGTCGGCTCAGGAAGGCGCGTGGCCTGACGCAATAGGACTTATCAGGGCTTAGCCGAACTGCATCGCAATCATATTGGTGGCATTGAGCGCGGCGAATGCAATATCACTATTAAGACTGCGCTGACATTGGCTCAGGCGCTGAAAGTGAGGCCTGCGGAAATACTCGAAGGCTACCCGCGAGCGACATACGAAGTAGGCAGCTGATCCTGAAATCCTTGGAATCCACCCGCATCAAATCGCCTGCCCGATGGGCGCGATCTGTGCCAACCCGGTATTGCTGGCACAATATGCGCCCCACGCTTCCATTAGCTTCCTACGCTTGTCGAGCAAGCCGCCGCGTTGATAGGCGCGTTCAACTTCGTTTGGGTTCTGGTGTGCCAAGGCAGCTTCGGCGACCTCACCCGGGTAATTAGTTTCCTCGGCAACCCAAGTCCGAAACGATGAGCGAAACCCATGCACTGTTGCTGGCTCCTTCATGCGGCGAAGCACCGCAAGTAAGGTCATGTCAGACATTATTCCTTGGTTCGCTCCGGGAAACACGATGTCGGTGCCCACCACCCTAACTGCTGCTGAGCTTCGCAGCACGGCCAAGGCTTGCGGTGACAAAGGTACAACATGCTCTCGCCGCATCTTCATGTGATCGGCTGGTACTGTCCAAAGGGCATTCTCAAGATCGAACTCAGCCCATGTAGCCAATCGCACTTCCTGCGAACGGGCTGCCGTGAAAATCACAAACTCCAATGCCATCCTTCCCCACACGCCGCCGCTGACGCGAAGGCGTATGAGGAATGCTGAAATATCAGCATAGGGCATGGACAGATGGTGCTTGCCAGCCGCTTGTTTGGGTAAGCTCTTGCCTGCCATCAAAGAGCGGGCAGGGGCTTCCGTGGTTCGCCAACCACGTGCATGAGCAAAGTCCAAGACAGCGCAAATCCGCTGACGGACTCGCCTCCCCGTCTCGGGTTTAGAAGTCCATACTTCCGAGATAGTCGCAATGATGTCTGCTGCCGTGACGGTGCCAACTGACATTCTCCCAAGATTTGGGAACGCGTAAGTTTCCATTGTGCTGAGCCACTGGTCGCCATGCTTGGCATTGGCCCACTGGGCTTTGTGTGCATCATAGAAAGTCAGTGCAGCTTCGCGAAAGCTGACGCTCGCGGCTTTGGCCTTACGTTTTTCGGCAATAAGATCGCGACCATCCTCGCGAATTGCCTTGCGGGATTCGGCTGCCTTGGCTCGGGCTGAGGCAAGCGATACAAGCTTGACGCTGCCTAGGCCAATATCGCGCCGTTTGCCCTGATGTTGGACGCGAACAAGCCAGCTTGCCCCACCACTTTTGGCGACTTTTAGAAATAGGCCGTCGCCATCACTGTACGTGCCCGGCTTAGTCAACACCGCCTTAACTTCGTTTGCAGTCAGCTTACCCATGCCAATTCCTCAAGCTTTGGGGTCATCGTTCCCCACATCGTTCCCCACACTATATCGCGATTGCAGGCGAATGGCAACGAATAGGGGCGGTCTTTTACAGCATATTTTTCCGCAGCAATTCAGGGACTTGGGCGACGTACTATGAACATAGGTGAACAGGTATTTGGCGGACAGGGTGGGATTCGAACCCACGGAGAGCTTGCACCCTCGGCGGTTTTCAAGACCGCTGCATTCGACCACTCTGCCACCTGTCCGCATAGCCCTGTGAGCCGGGTCGCACGCGTCCTAGCGTTACCGATTTGAAAGCGCAAAACATTTTGCAAATGCATGAAATGCTGAATCAAATTTGCAGAGCGGCGCAGCTTTTCGGTCGAGCGGTTGCATCTTTACGCTATTTAGGGATTCCCCTGCGACTCGCTTTGTGCGACAACGATGGCCGAAAGGGAAGTATTCATGCGTATCATGACCGCTATCGCTTGCAGCGCTTTTGCCATTCTCGGCATCAGTACTGCGACACCGATGCAAACTGCCGCGGCACAAGACAGCTCCGGTTTTCAATCCTATCTTCAGCAAGTGCGTCAGAAGGCGTTGCAGGAGGGTGTTCGGTCGCAGACATTGGATCAGGTCCTGCCCGGACTGACATATAATCCGCGAGTTGTCGAACTGGACCAATCCCAGCCGGGCGGAAGTCCGAACAGTGCGATCCCGCCCTTCGCACCTTATCAGGCGCGGCATATCACCTCCCAGAGAATTGACAACGGAAAGGCCGCATATCGTCGACTCATTGCCAAACTGATTGATATCGAACGGGAAACCGGAGTGCCTGGCCCGATAATCATGGCGATTTATGGAAAGGAAACGAATTACGGTTCCTATACCGGTAATTTCGATATTCCCCGATCACTGGCTACTCTTGCCTATGAAGGCCGACGCCGCTCCCTGTTTGAGCCAGAATTGCTCGCGGTGCTCAAGCTGATTGATCAGGGTGTTCCGCAGTCAGCACTCAAGGGCAGCTGGGCAGGGGCTATGGGCAAGCCACAATTTCTCCCATCGGTCTATCTGCGACTGGCAAAAGACGGCAGCGGTGACGGATATGCGGATATCTGGGGCAGCGAATATGACGCAGTCGCCTCAATCGCCAATTATTTCGTCAACTCGGGTTGGCGCAGGGGGGAGCCATGGGGCATTGCCGTCAACGTTCCGTCGTCGCTCAATCGCTTGTCAATCGAAAGCAAGATTGCCCCGACCCGCTGTCCGCGCGTCTTTGGCCGCCATAGCCAATGGAAAAACATGGCGGAATGGCGCGCCCTCGGGGTGGTTCCTGCAACCGGCAAGCGACTGGATGACAGTACCTTGGCTACACTGCTTGAACCTGATGGTGCTGGCAATCGTGCCTATTTGCTGACCGGTAATTATCGAGTCATTCTGGATTATAATTGTTCAAATTTTTATGGGCTAGCAGTGGGATTATTGGCGGATGAAATACGCAATTAAAATAGGAATCATATCCACCGCCACTTTGGCATTGGCAGGGTGTAGCGGGTCGCGCGATTTTGGTCAGTTTCCTGATGGTTCACCAGCAGCCAGCACTGCAGGGCTTCCATCGGGATCAGCGGCTGTGTCCGACTTTCCGCAAAAAATCGGTAATCCCTACAAAGTGGGCGATAGTACCTACACGCCGGAAGACGTAGCCAGCTACGATGAAGTGGGCTATGCGAGTTGGTACGGTGAAGAGTTGTCGGGCAATCAGACCGCCAATGGAGAAAGGTACGATCCGCAAGGAATTTCAGCCGCGCACAAGACGCTGCCGCTACCGTCCTATGTCGAAGTGACTGCTCTGGATACGGGGCGCACTATCCTGGTGCGGGTCAATGATCGCGGACCCTTTGCCAACGACCGGCTGATCGATCTATCCCACGGAGCGGCCAAGCAGCTGGGTATTGATCAAAACGGTGTTTCGGGTGTGCGCGTTCGAAAAGTCAATCCCAATGAACAGGAACGGGCGGTACTCCGAATGGGTACGCCTGCGTCCGAACGCATCGCGACTCCGGATTCATTGCTTTCCATATTGCGAAATAATCTGGCGAAGCTGCCTCGTCCAGCGTCGCCGATCAGGCAGGCTTCGGCTCCTGCTTCTTCACAACAGATTTCCGGTTCGCCGGATCGTGCTGTGTCTGCGTCGCCCCCAATCTCAGGCACCCGCGATGGCCGTTTCATCGTCGAAGGTGGCGGGCGTCCCGTTACGGTAGAAAATAGTGTCGGCGATAATTATGTCGGCGATATACCGGGGTCCTATGCCGTCCAAGTTGCCGCGTTCAGTGATAAATCACGAGCTGATGTTCTCGCCGGAAAAATTGGAGCAAAAGTGCAACCGGACGCGACTCGGACGATATGGCGAGTGCGCTACGGACCATATTCCACAGAACAGGAGGCCCAAGCAGGGCTGGCACAGGCGCAACAGCGCGGCTATAGCGGAGCTCGTATTTTGCGAGCGGACAACCAGCGTTGAGTCGCTAAACATTGATCGGGAATTTTGTCCTAAATGAAAAAATATCTACTGGCTTCACTGCCCTTCATTGCCTTGTCATCCGTGGTTGTTGCTGCTCCCAGCTATGAAACTGATGCGCCCATTGCCTACCTGACCGATCTGTCTTCAGGCGCCGTGCTGTTCGAGAAAAATGCAGATCGGCAAATTCCGCCGGCTTCGATGGCGAAAATGATGACCATCTATGTCGCGTTTGACCTGATCGACAAAGGCAAACTCAAGCTCGATGACAAGTTTCGTGTCAACGAGGAAACTTGGAAGAAGTGGAATAATCAGGGATCGACAATGTTTCTTGGAGTCGGCGATCAGGTCAGTGTGCGCGATCTGCTGCACGGCATCGTAACCCTTTCCGGTAATGACGCCTGCGTCGTTCTGGCCGAAGGCATCGCAGGCACTGAACAGGCCTTTGTTGCGCTGATGAACAAGCGGGCAAAGGAACTGGGAATGTCGAAGAGCCGGTTTGGCAACAGCAACGGTTGGCCTGATGAAGGGCAGACGATGGTCACGGCGCGGGATCTGGCCAATCTGGGAGCGGCGACGGTCAATAATTTTCCGGAATTATATGATGCCTTTTATGGTCAGGACGAATTTACCTGGAACGGAATCAAGCAATCGAACCGCAACCCCCTGATGGGCAAAGTGGCTGGTTCGGACGGACTGAAAACTGGTCATACTGAAGAAGCGGGCTATGGTTTCACTGGTTCGGCCGAACAGAAGGGAAGGCGTCTGGTGTCGGTGCTGGCCGGGCTTGATAGCTATGGCGGTCGGATTGAGGAATCGGTCAAATTCATGAACTGGGGCTTCAATGCCTGGGAACCGAAGAAGCTTTTTGCCAAAGGCACCCAGATCCAGAACGCAGAAGTGCAGTTGGGTGACAGCTCAACCGTGTCGCTGATCGCAGCCAACGATCTCTTCGCGACGATTCCCAAAGCCTCTGATGGCGAGATATCGATGAAAGTGACATACAATGGCCCTATCAAGGCACCCATCGCGAAAGGTCAGCCGATCGCGACATTGATAGTCACCACAGCAGATGCCGGTCAGCAGTCGGTGCCTCTGGTTGCGGGGGAAGATATTGGTGAAGCCGGTTTCTTTGATCGCGTCTGGGCTGGATTGAAATCTCTCATTGGATTGGCGTGACCCAGGGTCGCTTTATCAGTCTGGAAGGCGGCGAAGGAACAGGAAAGTCGACCCAGGCGATAGCTCTAGCCGAAGCGCTTGAAACAAAAGGATATATTGTAAATCTGACCCGGGAACCTGGCGGCACACCGGGTGCTGAAATCATTCGAGACCTGCTGCTAAGTGGCCCAGAGGAAAAATGGCATATACGCACAGAGGCGCTGCTGTTCGCCGCGGCCCGCGCTGAACATTGCGCCAATTTGATCCGCCCGGCACTGGCCCGAAACGAATGGGTAATCTGCGACCGTTTCATCGACAGTAGCCGCGCCTATCAAAGCGTGGACGGTCAGCTTAGCGATGCGGAAATCATGAATTTGCACGATGTCGGTAGCAGAAATCTAATGCCGGACCGGACTTTTATCCTGGATCTGCCCGAAGCCGTTGCTTTGCGGAGGGCAACCGCAAGAGATCGCGGAGACAGCGACCGCATCGGGGGAAGGGGTCGGGACTATCATCATGCAGTCATGGCTAATTTTCGACAGTTTGTAGTCGATGATCCAGAGCGGATTCGCCTGATTGACGCATCGCAATCGGTTGAAGCTATTACGGAAAAGCTTCTGGAAGGTCTCGGTGACTTGATGTCATGACGTCATATTTGGGCCACGACAGACCCCGGCAGATTTTCCGCCAGTCGCTCGCCAATGGCAGGCTTCATCACGCATGGATATTGGCTGGCGACAAAGGATTGGGCAAAGCAGGCTTTGCCCAACAAGCAGCCCATTTTCTTCTTAATTCGCGAAATATTCCATCCAGCTTTTGCGAGATCCAGGACGATGAGGCCGGTCATCTTCTTGCTGCTGGCTCGCATCCGGATTTTCGCCTGCTGCGCCGCGGTCCGAAAGCGGACAAGGAGGAAAAGAAGGCGCGTGACAATGGCCTCGGTTCGTTGGAAGAACATGAACTGGCTCGCAATATCAAGGTCGAACAGATACGGGCCCTGCAGCCGCTGTTTCAAAATCAGGCTTCGATCTCCGAATATCGGGTTGTTGTCATCGATGCGGCCGACGACCTGGAGCGCGCCGGAGCCAATGCCCTGTTGAAAAATCTGGAAGAGCCCCCGAAAAACACCATTTTCTTCCTGATCAGCCATATGCCCGACCGGCTACTGCCAACGATCCGTTCAAGATGCCAGATGCTCCGCTTCGATCCCCTGAACAATGATGACATGCGTGCGGTGTTGAAGAGTGCGGCGCCCAAACTGGATGACGCGAATCTGGAGGCGCTTGTGATAGCGGGTGAAGGATCACCCGGACGTGCGCTGCAATATGTCGAAGTAGGCCTGGCGGAGCTCGAGGAGATCGCGCGCGAAATCATGAAATCCGGCGACAGAGATAACCGCTTGAAGAGCGAATTGGCTCGCAAGCTGTCACTGAAAGCCGCCGCTCCTCGTTATCGGGCGTTTCTGGAGCGAGCTCCCAGCATGATCGCGGAGCAGATCAAGGGTGGCCAGGCGGGCTGCTCGCTGCAAACCATTGAGAAGTGGCGCGAAGCCAGTGATCTGGCTGCTGTGGCACTGCCAAAGGCACTAGACAACCAGGCGGTAATATTCCGGCTTGGAGCCCTGATGGAAGGTCTCGGTTCGAATAACCCGAAAGAATAGAAATTTTGCCTGTTTACAAGCGCGGTCAATCCATCAAGAGAGATGGCCATGTCCGAACCTTTTTATATTACCACCGCAATAAGCTATCCAAATGGACGTCCCCACATCGGCCATGCTTATGAAGCGATTGCTGCAGACTCAATAGCACGATTCTATCGGTTAAGCGGCCGCGATGTCCGCTTGATTACCGGTACCGATGAACATGGCTTGAAAATGGTCCAGACCGCACGCGATTCGGGTGTGGAAACCATCAAGCTTGCAGATGAAATGTCATCCTATTTTATAGAGATGTGTCATAAACTTAACATCCGGCATGATGGATTTCGCCGGACCACCGAGTTGGCACATCATGAGGCCAGCAAGGCGTTGTGGAAAGCGATGGAAGCCAATGGCGATCTCTATCTGGATCGCTATGAGGGCTGGTACTCGGTGCGTGACGAGGCCTTTTACGCCGAAGACGAACTTGAGGCAGGTGAGGGCGGTGAAAAGCTCTCTCCACAAGGCACGCCAGTGGAATGGACGGCAGAAGCAACTTGGTTCTTCAAACTTTCCCAATATCAGGACAAATTGCTGACGTTATACAAGGAGCATCCCGAATTCATCCTGCCTGAAAGCCGCCGCAACGAAGTCATGCGCTTTGTCGAGGGCGGTCTCCGTGACCTTAGCGTTTCACGAACGAGCCTGGACTGGGGCGTTCCCGTGCCGGGATCGCCGGATCATGTCATGTATGTATGGGTTGATGCGCTGACAACCTATATGACCGGGGTCGGTTACCCCGACACCCAAGGCATGTTTGCAAAATATTGGCCGGCGGATCTGCACCTGATTGGCAAGGATATCGTCCGCTTCCATGCCGTCTATTGGCCCGCCTTTCTGATGAGCGCAGGGTTGCCGCTACCCAAGCAAGTGTTTGGACACGGCTTCCTGCTGAACCGCGGTGAAAAAATGTCGAAATCGGTCGGTAATGTGGTTGATCCCATGGAACTGGCGGATCGTTTTGGTGTCGATCAGCTTCGTTATTTCCTGTTGGCAGACGTTGTATTTGGCAAGGACGGCACTTATTCCGCCAACGCTATCGTTACCAAGACCAACGCTGATCTCGCTAATAATTTTGGCAACCTGGCGCAGCGCAGCCTGTCGATGATCGCCAAAAACTGTGATGGCCGGATACCGCTGCCTGGCGCCAAAACTGATGCCGAACAACAGCTGCTCAACCAGCTCGAAAAATGCTTTTCCGAAGTCAATACTGCGATGACGGGCGGATTGTTCAAGATTGATCAAGCGCTTGATATCATTCGCGACCAACTGAGCGCGACCAATACATATTTTGCCGAGCAGGCACCGTGGGCCTTGCGCAAAACCGATCCCGCGCGGGCAGATAGCGTGCTATACCACACTGCAGAAGCAGTCCGCCAGTTGGCCATCATGCTGCGCTGGGTGATGCCGGATAGTTGTGACAAAATGCTGGACCTGCTTGGACAATCTGAGCATGCTCGCGATTTTCAGTATCTGACCAAACCGATAGAGCCAGGGATCGCGGTGCCAGAACCCAAGGGGATTTTTCCCCGACTTGAGCTGTTGAAAAGCGAAGCCGAGAACTGAAATGCTGGTCGATAGCCACTGTCATCTGAACTACAAGGGACTGATCGAAGATCAGAATGCGGTTCTTGAGCGCGCCCGGCATAGCGGGGTGACCGCCATGCTCAATATCTCCACCCGGGAGAGCGAATGGCGGGATATTGTCGCGACGGCCGAACGGGAAGATGACATATGGGCGAGCATCGGTATCCATCCGCACGAGGCCGATGCCCATCCCGATGTCGATCTCGCAAAGCTGGTCGAAGAGGCCGCGCATCCGAGGGTGATTGCGATTGGTGAAACCGGACTGGATTATTATTATGATCACAGCGACCGGGACCGCCAGCGCCAGAGCTTTCGCACCCATATTCATGCGGCGCGAGAGACCGGCCTGCCCATCATTGTCCACACGCGCGACGCCGAGTTGGATACAGCCGAAATCATGGCCGAGGAAATGGAGAAGGGGGCCTATGCCGGTGTGATACATTGCTTTACGGCCAGTGAAGATTTTGCGCAAAAAGCCTTGTCTCTTGGACTGTATATTTCGATCTCCGGAATAGTTACGTTCAAAAATGCAAAGGATCTTCAGGAAACCGCTGCAAAATTGCCGGCAGACCGGCTTCTGGTCGAAACCGACGCCCCTTTCCTTGCTCCAGTGCCCCATCGGGGCAAGACCGGGGAGCCGGCCTTTGTTGCAGATACCGCTCGTTATCTCGCCGGGCTACGCAATGTGGAGTTTGACGAGCTTTGTGAAAGCACCGGTCGGAATTTCTATCGACTCTTCTCCAAAGCACGACCCTGAATGTGGCTTTGAAACTGACGATATTGGGATGCGGGACCTCGGCGGGTGTGCCGCGCATCGGCAATGACTGGGGCGATTGTGACCCGAACGAACCCAAGAATCGCAGAAGTCGCGTCTCGATTCTGGTGGAAAGCGCGAACACCCGGATTTTGGTCGATACGTCGCCCGATCTGCGGAACCAGTTTCTCGACAATGAAATAGACCGCGTCGATGCGGTGATCTGGACGCACGACCATGCTGACCATTGCCACGGAATTGATGATCTGCGCTCTGTGTTCCAGCAAACCCGCAAGCCGATTCCGGCCTATGCTCGGCCCTTTGCTCTCGATAGCTTGAAACAGCGCTTTTCCTATGCGTTTGAAGGCCATGATTATTATCCGTCTATTTGCGAAGGCCTTGTACTGGATGACGATATGGAAATTGGCGACATTTCGGTCCGTCATGTCGATCAGCCGCACGGACGCATAACATCGGCGGGATTGCGCTTTCAGCATCAGGGAAAATCAATTGTCTACGCGACTGATTTTGGCGAGATTACACCGGAAATGCGGGCGTTGTACCGGAATTGCGATCTGTTCATTGTCGACGCCTTGCGCGCCAAGCCGCATCCCACCCACGCGCATCTGGATATGACCTTGGCATTGATCGGGGA
>NZ_JBGTDD010000179.1:0-4738 GCF_041748495.1 Parasphingorhabdus sp. | reverse complement strand
TTGGAACACGCGCCGCGGAAACCAACTTGGCCAGCGTTTACAAACAAACGCACCAACAGGCCGGACATATGAGCGCAAGCGATCCGATCAAATTATCCCTCTCAACCCTTGTAAGAAGGAGGCCGTCCACATATGCCATTCAGAGCAACTGCGGAAAGCCTTTCCTACGCTTGCTTGCACGCGGCACAAACGTTGCTTACAGTCGTCCTCGGGTCAGGGGAGGATTTGGATGAGTTTTCTTAAAGTTTTCGCCACATTGGCATCCATTGCAATCTTAGCACCAGTATCAGCAATCAACGCGCACGATAGCACCGAGCATACACTCGAAGCAGCGAGAGTGGATGCCATGCAAGAGACAACACTCGGTTTTCTCGCAACCCTTACCGATGAACAGCGTGCAATCGTCATGGCTTCGCTTGAAGACAGCACCACCCGAACCAATTGGTCGAACCTCCCGGTGAGCATGGCGCCACGCTCCGGCATGGCAGTCGCTGAAATGACCGTGGCGCAACGGCGCGCGTTCCATGCGATGCTGGCTTCGGCCTTTTCCAGCCAAGGTTATCTCAAGACGACAACGAGCTTTTGGCACGAGGACGTCTTGCAAGAGATAGTAGCCAATATGATTGCCGCAATGCCTGATGGAGATCCACGCAAGGCCCGATCGCTAGCGATCATAGAAAACTATGACAGTGAGAAGTTCTTTGTCTCTGTTTTTAGCGATCCCAACTCCAAGGATTGGGGTTGGACCGTCACCGGGCATCACTATGCCGCCAACTTTACAGTTGCGGATGGCAAGATCGCTTTCATGCCCCTCTTCCTTGGGGCTAATCCCCAGATCGTGCCGGAAGGTCGTTACGCTGGCTGGAGGATTCTGCAGCATGAAGCTGATCGCGCGTTTGCGCTGATAAAATCATTGGAAACATCGCAGCTCCAAGCGGCGGTTGTCTCGGACGCGGTGGATGATGATGTCTTTGCCGGGCCTGGAAACAGTGGAGCACTTGATGAACCCGTTGGAATTAGGGCCTCCAGTCTTGACCCGCTTCAGCTTCGCTTACTTAATGGCGTTATCGATGAGTATCTTGGCGATGCATCAGATGAAGCAGCTGCGCGCCAAAGCCAAGCGATTGAGGACGACGGCCTCGACACGCTCTATTTTGCTTGGTGGGGGCCAACCGATAATCCTGCGGCACGCTACATGTTTCGTGTCCACGGACCATCTATTCTGATCGATTATGTGCGAGAGAGATCAGCGGATGGCGGCTACAATCATGTCCATTCAATCGCACGTGATCCATCAAACGACTACGGAGCTGAATGGTTGAAGATCCACTACGAAGAAGCGCATCGAGAGTAAGCCGTTCAGGTGTCCGCTATGGTAAGGACTATTTGCGGCAACATTTGGAAAGTCATGCCTATTAAGTTTGGCGCGGTGATCCAGTTGTCAGTGGGGAAAGTTGCAGTGTCGTATAAAAACTATTTGAAGAGGCCCTATGTCTTAGCATCTGTTTGGGTTGCAATTTTCACCATCGCTGGTTTCTGGGTGAGCTATTACAGCAGATTGCCATTTGGCGTGTCCGATCACGGTCTGGTCACGCATCTCCACGCAGTCGTCTTTACCGGCTGGCTGGTTCTGCTTATCGTGCAGACAGTCTTAGCCGCTCAGGGCAAGATCAAGCAACATATGGCTTTGGGTACGGTTGGCATTTACTGGGGTTGCGCGCTGATTGTTATGGGTCTGTGGATTGCGTTGCAGTCATTCCAGCATGACATATTATTGCAAGGTATGGATGCTGCGAGCAGAGGGCTCGCCTTTCCGCTGTTTGATATGCTCCTGTTTACACCCGCTTTTGCACTTGCGATCTCTTTTCGGAAAACGCCGAGATACCATAAAAGGTTGATGCTTGTTGCTGTAACCGTGATGCTTGTTGCACCGGGGGCACGGTTGTTGGGGGTGCTGGATAAATTTTCTGACTCACTGCTTCTATTTTTATGGCTGCTGCCACTAATTTTTGCCCAAGTTTCAGATTTGTGGCGACGCAAGGGGTTAAGCCCCATTTATCTCACGGCGATGTGATCAAAATTCCGCTCTCCTATTTTGGACGTCTCGCAATCCGTGAAACCGAGCCATGGGCGACGTTCACGCAAAGCCTTGCGAATATTTTGAGTTAATTTCCTGAGTAAACCGCTGATTTCATGCAGAGTTTCGATCAGCCAATTGTTTCGAGACAGTTCTCAGGACTGTTCAGAACCGGAACGACCGCTAGTGGGTCGCTAGCTGCCCGTCCGCTAACAGGGACATGGACCAACCTGCAAGAACAAGAATTCCGACCATCAGCGGCCAGCGGGGATCGAGGTGTCGCCTCCCCCGCGGAACCGCATTTACTCTTCGGATCTTGCGATAGCTTCCAGAGCCGCAATATCAATCCGATCGAGAGCAGCGCGCAAATCCTCGATCGAGTTGGCAGAACCATCGGCTTGCAAATTGAAACGTTCACCCACGATCATTCCGTAACGGCCATCCTTGCGCGCGCTATCGAAACGGATTGTCGTAAGGCGGCCGTCGATCTGTCCCATTTTTTCGATCACGCTTCCGTTCTGGCTTTCGGACTCCATGTTCATGGCATTGCCCATTGCTGCGATACTTCCGGCGACGCCGATGTCGCTAATTGTCAATTCGATCCGATTGTTGCCCTCGCCATAGCTGGCCGATGCACTGGATGTTCCCATTCCGCCAATCGACGTGCCGCTGGTTTTCAAATTGGACTGAACCAAACCGCCGGGCAGCGCCGCTGGCAGCATCGCGGCGAGGCGTTGGGGAGGCACCGCTGTAGCCTTGCCGCTTTGCGCTCTTTCATTGGCCACAGCCATTTTTTCGCCTGCTTCTTCAAGCTTGCTCAGATCGAACGATCCGACTCCAGGTACATTCACGCTACCGGAAAGCCTATCGTCACTGGCGTCCGGCACGGTGCTGGTCCAGAGCATGAGCGGGGCTAGAACAAGGCTGAAAATCATCCCCGCGATCGCTCCGACAACGACGATAGCCACGGTATAAATGAGGGCCTTGTCGTCCGGCGCCTTCATCATGATCGGGATGCCTACATAGAGTAGATACAATCCATATAGTCCAAGAAGGGTGAGCATTCCGAGACCCGGGACAAGCTGAAAAATCGCGGCAACCCATGCAGCGGTTGCGCTATATGCAGCCAGCTTGAAAGCATTGTTCCGATTCGCAGTGCCGCCAAAACGGGTAGCCAGAAAGTCGATCACCAACGCCATCAGGAAGACGCCGATCAGAGTGAATATGTAGCTCACGACTGCGGACGAAAGGGACGACAAAAAAGACGGCCGGTGGGTAATTCCGAAGAAACTATTGCCGAAAACGACGGCGTGAATGAAGGCGGCAACTGGTCCGATCGCAGCCAGCGGAATGACGTAGGATTTATAGATATCAACGATGCTTGCCGCTTCACCTTCGATAACCGGCCATTCTTGGCGAGGTTGCAACAATATGGCTTTCGCCCGGTTCAACAATGATGCGCCGTTTTTTTCTTCGTTCATCTAACTACCCCTAAATTTTAGCTGATTACGACCCAAGGCACAAATTGGCTGGAAAACCCGCCAAAGTAAAAGAAATTTTTTCCGTGGCTTATGAGATGAACGCAGCCAGTTGGCATTGGCCTCTGCGAAATCCGAGAAGGGAATCAGCTTCTGGGCCGCTTCACGCCAAAGGATTGCATTCTGAACTGTCCCAGTCCGAGCAGCGAAAAGGGGAGGCTGAACTCAGGCTCGTCACAGGGCAAAATGGTCATCATGCCTCATCGCCCGCTTGCGCGAAGCACAAAGCGGACGATCCGCAAACTGCTGAATGCCCGATTGTGGGTGGATTCTTGCCGTTTGACTTAAAAGCCGATGCCTACTCGCCGACGCGGTGCCAACCGACAGCTAATGCTGCTCCATCTTCTACTAACATCCCTACACCACGAGCCTTAATTTCACCGTCAACTCGCCAGATCACGTCAAAGAATGTGCCGGCCTGCACAATTTCCAGATCATATTCGTCGGAAAACTTCCCATCCTCGAAGAAATAGCGAACATGATAGGTTCCCTCGAATCCCTCATTTGGCCCGCCCGTCGCCAGGCCGGGGCCAAAATATCGATTTTGATAATTCCAGCGAGCTATCAATGTCCCCGGGTTTGTCGTCTTGGTATATAGGACAAATCCTATATTTTCAGGACTTGGCTCTTGGGTCTGAGCAGCCACCGGCGTGACCAGCGTCGCAATAACCATCGCAATCGAAGCTAGCGCAGCGCGCAATCCTCTCAACTTGTGCAAGCATTTTCTCCCTTGTCCTAAGGCTGCACCATCTAACAAATTATCGCAATGTCAGCAAATAGGTCGAAAACGGTCTTGCGCCGTTCGGATAGGAAATGTCAGTTTTTCACCGCTGGCACGGGCATATTTTTTCACCACGAGGGCGGAACTGACGATTTCCAGTGCTCTGAAACCTCTTGCCCCTCACTGCAGGAGCTTTTGTCCCGCTACATCCGCGACAAGAATGCTGTCCATATCATGAGCTGACGGGGCGGGATCGCCCCGGCCTTTCGTTCATGTAAATGGCCTATAACATGAACGATAGCTGTCGAGTCAGTTCAGTCTCCACTCAAGCCGAATCATCTAGAAGGGCTTTGCAAGCTCGGGAAAAGGTTTCGGGCAGTGTGAAAGGAAAGTGGACATGAA
>NZ_JBGTDD010000178.1:0-27245 GCF_041748495.1 Parasphingorhabdus sp. | reverse complement strand
ATCCAGTTCCCAATTTTGTTCATCTGACTGGTCATGCACCAGCAACAAAGCGGACGCGGCGGAATGGATCGCGATATCCATCGGATCCGAGGGTTCGACCTCGCTGGCCAACAGGCCTGTCCGCAGCAGAGGATGAAACGCGTCCGGGAGTATTTGATTTCGATTGACCGTCAGATCGTTTCCACCCGGCAACCAGAGCGCGGAAACCACCATCTGGTTTTCGGTCAGGGTCCCAGTCTTGTCGGTACACAAGACTGTGATTGACCCCAGCGTCTCGATCGCAGCCGACCGCCTGGTCAGCACATTCGCCTTTGATATCCGCCAGGCACCCATGGCCATGAAGGTGACAAGGACCACCGGAAATTCCTCCGGCAACATTGCCATCCCGATGGCAATGCCAGCCAGCACGGCATCAAGCCATCCACCGTGGAATAAACCATATATGAGCGATACCGAAGCGGCGACAAGGATACCGCCGATGCCGGCCAGCTTGACAATGAGACCGGTTTCCCGGCGCAGTCGCGGTAAATCGGTTTTGATATTGGCGAGATGTCCGCCGATCTCGCCAATCCGTGTTTGCCCGCCGACCGCAATGACGCGGGCGACACCGGTACCGCGAACGGCCAGTGTCCCCGAGAAAACCTCTGCGTCGACCAGTTTGTGAACGGCGAGCGATTCGCCGGTCAACAGCGATTCGTCGATTTCAAGTTCCGTAGCGGATAATAGCACGGCATCAGCGGCCACGCGGCCTCCCTGTTCCAGGATGATGACGTCACCGATCACGACCTCGCGTCCCGCAATGCGTTGTCGCTTGCCATCGCGGATCACCAGCGCACGCGGACTCGACAAATCACGCAGGGCCGCCAGAACGCGTTCGCTCCGGGCTTCCTGAACGACCGAAATTGCAATCGAAAATGTGGCAAAGCAGAGTAATAATATGGCTTCGATCTTGTCTCCCAGCAGCAGATAGACAAGACCTGCCGCCAGCAACAGAGCCAGCATCGGTTCGCGCAAAACGTCGCCAATTATCCGCAGGGATGATCGCTCGTCCCGATGGGGCAATTCATTCGGCCCGTCGCGCAAGAACCGTTCCCCGGCCTGCTCACCGGTCAGCCCGATATGCGCGTCCGCAGCGACCGTCTGGGCTAAGTTCATTCATCACTCCCCGGATTGGCAAGGTTGGCTTTCACCGTGCCTTTTGGCAATAATTGTCCCCGCTGCCGGTGGACCGCCAAAAACCTCTATCGCCCGATCAAGGGTCAATTCTACGCATTTCGCGAAAAGCCAGGCATACGTAGACTTCCTGATATCCGGGCTTCCAACATGCCGGTGAATTTGGTTGCGTAGTTTCCGCTGAGTAATATCCACGAATGCGGCCAATTTGATTATCCGGTAAAGGAAATATGTTGAGGAGATTTTGGCCGTCTCCGGCAGCAGCTAAAATCCCTTGCTGTCCGCAAACGGCTATCGCTCAGAGCTGCAGCATAAAGGATGATGAAGATGACCGGCTTGGGACTACCGATATTCGACAAAGCCATTCAGGATGCCAATATCTGGGTGAATGATGTCATGTTTGAACTGGACTGGGAAGACAAGCATCGCGCCTTCACGCTCTTGCGTTCCACACTTCACACACACTCAGGGATCGTTTGCAGGTGAATGAAAACGCGCAATTTGCGGCGCAGCTTCCCACGCTGGTCCGCGGCATATATTATGAGCGATATCAGCTTTCAAAATATTCCGCCGAGATCCGGTCGATGCCGTGATGGTGGCCTTCAGCGATGTACACCCCCAGCCCATTTGGTGCAGTCGGTTCCTTCTATCGTGATTTTGACCAAACCAGAGACAGCGAAGTCATCTCATTGATGTCTCAGATGCAATAGGCTCAGTATCGATCAATAGGGAGAGACCAGTCTGATCGATCCATTGGTTGTACTCACGGCTTGATAGCGATTTTCAGGACACCATCGCGCTGGTTGGCGAATAGCTCATAAGCTGTTTCAATATTATCCAGGGAAAAATGATGCGTGACGAGGGCGCTGGTGTCAACCCGACCCGATCCGACCACTTCGATCAACCGGCGCATCCGTTCTTTGCCGCCCGGACAGAGCGTTGTGATGATTTTATTGTCCCCCAGTCCGGCCGAAAAAGCGTCCAGAGGGATCGTCAGATCTTCGGAATATACGCCGAGTGAAGACAGGGTTCCGCCGGGTCTCAAAACCCGCAAAGCAGCTTCGAAGGTCTGCTTTTTGCCCAAGGCCTCAATGGCAACATCGACACCGCGACCTTCGGTGATGCGACTGATTTCATCGACCGGATCCACCTTGCTGAAATCGATAACATGGTCCGCGCCCATTTTCCGGGCCATTTCCATGCGTTCCGGAACGGATTCAACCGCAATGATGGTCGTGGCGCCCATGATCTTTGCACCGGCTGTCGCGCACAGGCCGATGGGTCCTTGCGCGAATATTGCGACACTGTCTCCGATCCTGATACCACCCGATTCCGCACCACTGAAACCGGTTGAAAGGATGTCCGGGCACATCAGAACCTGTTCATCGGTCAATCCATCCGGCACCGGGGCCAGATTGGCCATCGCATCCGGAACCCGCAAATATTCTGCCTGAGCACCGTCAATGGTGTTGCCGAACCGCCAGCCGCCAATGGCCTTCCAGCCATGCGCTTCCTGACCACCGCATTGGGAATGAAACCCGCACATGGATGCATAGGATGATCCGGTTGGCGTAATCGCTCCGGCAATGACGCGCTGACCCTCCTCAAACCCTTCGACCGCAGAACCGAGC
Organism: Parasphingorhabdus sp.; assembly: GCF_041748495.1. GTDB lineage: Bacteria > Pseudomonadota > Alphaproteobacteria > Sphingomonadales > Sphingomonadaceae > Parasphingorhabdus. The sequence goes on along the minus strand of NZ_JBGTDD010000178.1, from coordinate 24,441 downwards.
TTCTCGATCACTCCGACCGGTTCATGACCGATAGTCAAGCCACGCTCCACCGGATATTCACCTTTCAAAATATGCACATCGGTGCCGCATATCGTTGTCGTCGTGATATGGATCAGCGCGTCCAGTGGTCCGATGTCGGGGATGGGCTTTTCACCGAGGATGATCTTGCCAGGCTCGATGAAAATCGCCGCTTTCATGTGGTTATCCATATCGAAACTCTCCAGCTGGAGGAAATACTCTGCCTAGGCAGGATAACGAACGGACAAATGCGCGTCTTTACGCAATGTCGCGTAGTTGTTCCGATTTCCGCTCATCTCGCCCCGGTAGAGTTGCTACTGAGCGCAAACTTCGACAAGGGCCTCCATCGCCAGCGAAACAAAATCGAAAATATGCTCGGTAAACTTGAAGACCGGAGACGTATCTTCATACGTATGGCCGCTCGTCAATTGTAATATGGTTACTTGGTAGAAGAGCTCAGCGGGCTGTCAGTGTTCAAGCCGGTTGCCAATGCCACAGGGCCCAAGGTACGGATCAGCTTCAAAACTAGCTTAAGGCCGACCGGAAACAGCAATATGGCAATGCCCAACTTTGCTAGCGGTTCAATATGTTGGCGAGATGCACAATCCCGAGGGCGGACGGGCCAGCCAGCACACCGACCGCAATGAAGCTGACGATCATCGGTTGGCGCAGCGACAAGCCCATGGAGCCGATTACTGCGGCAAGGGTATTGAGTGCAGTCAGTTCATGAAACGGCGAAGCGTGAACGAAGCTAAGGTCGGGTGTGATGATTACTCATCGTTTGCGATGCCCGAAGGCGAATCTGTTTTTCAGTTTCAATGATCGCAAACAGCGCCACTCCGACACACACGATCAATAGACCATCCCGGAACGGGATGGCCTCTGTGGCAAATACAGCCTGCAGGAGCGGAAGATATGTAATGGCGAATTGCGCGACAGTAATCACAATGACCACCGTCCATACCATTTTGGTCCCGCGCACGGCCTTCCACGTCAACGAGGTGCCATAAATGTTTCGGATAAAGAACAGGTGGAATATTTCCATCGCCACGAGCGTATTGAGTGCGATCGTACGGGCGAGTTCCACAGAATAACCGCGGTCAATCGCATAGTGATACATACCAAACACACCGCAAAGGAACAGTAATGATACCAGCACGATATGCCAGACCAGTCCGCCAGTTAGCAGCGGTTCATCGCGTGGGCGGGGCGGACGGCGCATGGTCCCTTCTTCTGTCGGTTCAAACGCAAGGGCGACGCCTAGCGTCACAGCGGTTATAAGGTTGACCCACAGAATCTGGACGGGCGTTATCGGCAGCGTCATTCCCGCCAGCAATGCCACGATAATGGTCATGGCTTCGCCAGCGTTAGTGGGAAGCGTCCAGCTGATTACCTTCTTGATGTTGTCGTAAACAGTGCGGCCTTCACGCACTGCTGCGGCAATGGAAACAAAATTGTCATCCGCTAATACAAGGTCCGCCGCTTCTTTCGCTGCTTCGCTGCCTTTCATACCCATGGCAATACCTGCATCGGCACGTTTCAGAGCAGGTGCATCGTTCACACCGTCACCGGTCATCGCCACGGTCATGCCATGCGACTGCAACGCCATAACCAGCCGCAGCTTATGTTCCGGGCTCGTGCGAGCGAAGATGTCACAATCGAGAACGGCCTGATGCAGCGCGGCGTCATCCATGTCGTCAAGATCATTTCCGGTCAGGACCTGTTCCGGGTTTTGCAAGCCGATTTGCTTGCCGATAGCAGCGGCCGTTTTCGCATGATCACCGGTAATCATTTTCACGCGAATACCGGCGCCGTAGCATTCCCCGACTGCCGTAATCGCTTCCACACGGGGTGGGTCGATCATCCCCGTCATGCCGAGCAGCGTCAGCGTATCTTCAATATCCCCATGCTCGAGCACCGTATGTTCCGACTGCACCGGTTTGATGGCAAAGGCGAGTACGCGCTGCCCAAGCGCTGCAATAGCTTCTACGTTGGTCTGCCAGTAATCGACATCCAGGGCTTCCGTATTGCCGTCTGTGTCGCGCTGATCCTGACACATGGCGAGTATCTGTTCCGGCGCGCCTTTGACGAATATGAACGCATGGCGTTCATGGTCATGATTCAGTGTCGCCATGAAGCGGTGCTTGGCGTCAAACGGGATCGCGTCGGTTCGTGTCCAATCGGCTTGGGTCTTGCGGGCATCCACATCCATTTTTCCGGTGAAGGCGAGGAGTGCCCCTTCCATAGGATCCCCCTCCACTACCCATACGCCTTCATGCTCGTGCAAGAACGCATCGTTGCATAGTTTAGCCGCACGGGCGAGTTCCTGAAGCACGGTATGTTCGGCCGGTGCCACATCCGCATCTTCCAGCTGGAGAAGACCCTTGGGCGCATAGCCGTCGCCTTCCACAGCGAAGAGATGCTGGCTGGTAAGCACAGAGGCGACCATCATCTCATTGCGTGTGAGCGTGCCGGTTTTGTCGGTGCAGATAACGGAGACCGATCCCAGCGTCTCGATTGCTGGCAAGCGTCGCACGATAGCGTTGCGTCGCGCCATCGCCTGAACGCCGATCGCCAGCGTAATGGTCAATATCGCGGGCAAACCTTCCGGGATCGCGGCGACTGATAGCCCAACCACAGCCATGAACATTTCCGCGAATTCATAGTGACTGACAAAATAGCCATAGGCCAACAGCAGCGCGGCAATCAGCAGAATCAAGATCGTCAGCCATTTCGCAAAGACCCCCATCTGGGCCACGAGCGGCGTCGTCAGCGTTTCAACTTCTGAAAGTAGTCCGCTGATGCGTCCGATCTCGGTTTGACTGCCGGTGCCAACGACAACCCCTTTACCCTGGCCGGTCGTCAATAGAGTGCCGGAAAAGGCCATGCACGATCGATCGCCCAAAGGGACATCTCCTGCAACCGGTCCGGCGTGTTTCTCAACGGGCACAGATTCGCCGGTGAGAATAGCCTCCTGCACCGACATGCCATACGCAGTCAGCAAGCGCAGATCAGCGGGTACCTTGTCTCCCGCTTCAAGCAGAACGATATCACCGGGAACAAGTTCTTCGCCTTCTATGCTGTGTCGTTCTCCTTGCCGAATCACATTGGCACGGAGCGCCAGCATTTGGCGAATTGCATCCATCGCCTTTTCCGCTTTGCCTTCTTGAATGAAGCCGATGACAGCATTGGCGACAACCACAGCCAGAATAACGCCAGTATCAATCCAGTGATCGAGCGCTGCAGTAATCGCTGCGGCGCCGATTAGTACGTAAATCAGGATATGATGAAAATGCTGCAGGAAATGCACGAAACCGTTGCGTCGCGCAGCTTCCGGCAGGCGATTGGGGCCGTATTCCTCGAGCCGCTTCGCTGCTTCGGCAGGAGAAAGCCCCTCCGCTGATGCATCAAGCTGCTCCAGCGCATACTCAACTGATAATGCGTGCCATTGATTCAGAGTTTGAGACGCTGCCTGCTTTCCCATTGCGATCTCTTGCTATCAATATGCTTTTACTGGCGATACAAACCTCGGCGGTTTGCGTACCAGCAAAGAACAGGAGATTTTCTCGACAATATTTTCTGCCGTATTCCCAATGAGGAAACCGAGGAGACCGGTACGACCGACCGTTCCCATCACCAGAATGTCGACTTTGTTGTTTTCCACAAAAGAGGGTATGGGTTCTTCGGCTTGGCCGCGCAGATGGTGAACCTTATGGTTGCCGGAAATGCCGGAAGCCTTGATCAGTCTCTGAAGCGCGCGGCGATGTTCCTGCTGCGTGCCACCATCAGCTTCGGCAATTTGCGCATCGGGAATTTTTACCCAAGCATTGCTGCGCAAATAGAATTCGAACTCACAGTCCCAACAGGAAATGATGTGCATTTCACTGCTACAGCTATCAGTCAGGGCACGCGACAATCGCAGCATGCGTATCGACAAATCTTCTACAGCCTCTTCGGCACTGTCCGGATCAATTGCGACGGCCACCTTTATAAGTTGTCTTGAATATGCAATCGGGCGACATAGCCATAGTGCGCAGGGACATTTGCGTAGCAAGTCCAAATCAATCGCTTTAAAGTCTCTGCCATCGCCGTCACGAGGCTCTGCCTCTTTGATCACTAGATCGTGATTCTGCCGAAGCACATACTGATCTATTTTTGTTGCGGGTGTTTTGGCACTGAGGAGTTCTATCGAAATATCGACTGAACCTTCATCCAGGGTGAGCGCCGCTTTGGCGGAACGTATCGATGTCTTAGTCTGAGCGACAAGCAACTCGTCATACGTCTTCTGGTAATCCGGAAACTTGCGCGGAAACTCCGGGCACACGACTAAAATGCTCGACGGTGCGGCGTTATTGCGCGCCAAACTCAGTGCTTGCTCAAACGCCTCAGTCTCGTCAGCGGTTCCATGGCTGAGTGGGTGATGAAAGTGAATGTGATTCCTCCTCCCAGGGGTTACGGCGCCAAATATTTTGCAATCCCGAATTTGCGGATGGATAGCGACCTTGCGGACTCCATGAGGCCGATGACAAAGAACGGGCCAGACGTCCTCAATGTGCTCAAACGAGTACCGGTGCGAAATTAACAAAAGAGCATCGGCCCGGAATGATCTTCTCGTTCATACTGATGCTTTCAGATTCCAAACAAAATCGCAGGCTTCATCGTTGTGACCATTCTTGAATCCTCCTTCTATGCAAACGCAGTATGTTTGGTTAGGGTTGTCAATTCGATACGTAATCCTACGGGGTCAAGCCGACACTGACGGCGGGTAGTTGCAATCAAGCCGCCACCGTTGGGGTTCGCAAGGACTCGAAATTTCGCTTCCCCGTCGCTATCAGGTTGATGGTAACATGAGGGATCCGCTCAACCTGAAGGACGATTGTCATACGAAACTGGATAGGGAATCGCGGCCCCCTGCATCCCAGAGATATGATTGCAGTCTACTGCATCGAACGCTCCCTACAGGAAAGGTGAGAAAATCATGATGCTCGGGCAAGAAATTCGTGGCACATTCGACATGCTGGAAGGCAGCTCTATGAAAGCAAGGCTTCAGCTGCATATGCCATCATCACGCAGTTGCCATTCTGCGAATGCGCTGCTGATTTGGCATACCGCTTCAATACATGGCTGAAATCGATTGCCTGAACTGGATTACCAGAAAAAGATTACCGTTTCAGAACAAGGTTTCTGATGTCAGCATCCGGCTGCCGCCTACGATTCATTTTCAAACACGCTGTGGGGGCTTTGAAATCTACATATGCCAAGTCAGCCGTGGCTTTTCCGACTGCGACATCGGTCGACAGTATTCAGGTAACGACATCTGCGAGGCTGGGATGAGTTTTAGCGGCAATACCGAGGCGATTCACGCTATTTTGAAGGGAGCAGAGTTAGTCAGACTGGGCCGGCTGGATTTTATCCAGATGAAAGCATCGAAAGTATTTTGATCGACCGGTTTGAAAAATTTTTTGTTTGGGGTTCCGTAAAAGACGCGTCTCCCAAGCGTCCTTTAAATCACTGCTGCCATTTCGCAGGCCTGTTTAATCGCGGCCTTGGCATCGAGTTCTTTGGCTTCAAAGGCTCCGCCCACCAGGTCGGCAGACAGGCCTTCCGCCATCAAAATGTCGTAGAGATCGCGCTTCGGATCTTGACCGGCACAGACAATGATTGTGTCCGCTGCTATAAGCATGGGCTGATCGTTCACCTTGATGTGCAGGCCATCATCGTCGATCTTGTCGTACGTCGCGCCGTTTATCATATTGATACCGCGGCGCGCCAGCGTGATGCGATGGGTCCAACCGGTTGTCTTGCCAAGCCCTGCCCCGACCTTGCCATCTTTGCGCTGGATCATAGTGACCTCGCGCTTCGATCTGACGACTATCGGCTCGACACCGGTGACACCGCCGCGGGGATGGTTGTCAAAATCAACGCCCCATTCTTTGGCAAAGACATCACGGTCCAACGCACCTGACGGCCCCGAATGGCTGACCAATTCGCAGACATCGAAGCCGATACCGCCTGCGCCGATAATGGCAACCTTGTCACCAACAGATCTCTTGCCAGTGATAACATCGATATATTTAGCGACCATCGGATGATCGATGCCTTCGATCTCCGGGGTTCTCGCTGTGATCCCTGTGGCAATGATGACATGATCGAACGCCTCTGCTTTCAGCGTTTCCAAACTGGCGCTGCTGTTCAGCCGCAGATCAACATCCAGCACATCCAGCATTCTGCCATAATAGCGCAGGGTTTCATAAAACTCCTCCTTGCCAGGAATCCGTTTGGCGAGATTAAACTGGCCGCCAATTTCCGTCGAAGCTTCAAACAATGTGACCTTGTGTCCGCGTTCAGCGGCAACCGTTGCATAAGCGAGACCAGCGGGTCCCGCACCAATGACGGCAATGCGTTTTGCGACTGATGTGGGCAGATAGTTGAGCATCGTCTCATGGCATGCTCTGGGGTTCACGAGGCAGGATGTTAGCCTGCCGGAAAAAGTATGGTCCAGACAGGCCTGATTGCAGGCAATACAGGTATTGATTTCATCCTCACGGCCCTCGATCGTCTTGCGCATGAAGGCGCTGTCGGCAAGCATCGGACGCGCCATCGACACCAGATCGGCATCGCCGCGCGCCAGAACTTCCTCTGCAACATGCGGCATATTGATCCGGTTTGAGGTGATGACAGGCACGTTGACCTGCTCGCGCAATCTGCCAGTTACCGACGTGAATGCTGCGCGGGGAACCATGGTGGCGATCGTGGGCACCGCGCTTTCGTGCCAGGTAAAATGGGTAGAGATAATGGTGACACCGGCATCTTCCAGAGCTTTGGCCAATATGACGATCTCGTCCCAGCTCATGCCATCTTCCAGCATGTCCATCGCTGCGATACGGAAAATCAGGATAAAGTCCTTGCCGACCGCCGCGCGGGTTCGTTCTACGATTTCAATGGCAAAGCGAATCCGGTTTTGATAGTTTCCGCCATATTCATCCTCGCGCAAATTGGTCTTCTGCACCAGAAAAGTAGAAATGAGATAACCGGCCGATCCGATAATCTCGACACCGTCATAGCCCGCCTTTTTTGCCATCACCGCACATCGCACATGGTCTGCGATCTGCTTCTCTATACCCGCCTTGTCGAGTTCATTGGGAATATAGCGGGCAATTCTCGATTTCACCGCCGAGGGTGCAACACAATCCGGTGTATGTGCCAGCGGGCCCGGGTGTAAAATCTGCATGCAGATTTTTACATCGGGAGCGGCAGTGTGAACGGCGTCGGTCACCAGTCGATGCTTTGCTGCTTCCTCTTCGTTTGACATGCGGGCGCCATGGCTTGAAGATTCTTGGTTCGGTGCAATCCCGCCCGTGATGATCATGCCGATGTCATTGGCTGCCCGTTCTGCGAAATAGGCAGCCATCCTCTCAAAGCCGCCTTCGATTTCTTCGAGGCCAGTGTGCATTGAGCCCATGATTGCGCGGTTCTTTATCGTGGTAAAGCCCAGATCAAGCGGTTCCAGTAATTTTGGATATTTCATATCTTCTTTCTTAGTCTCAATAGGGAGAGGATCCCACATACAAAAATGCTAAATTGGCTACAACTCGTGGTCGGTGGACCAATAGCGATCCCTGAGTTCCTTTTTATATAGCTTGCCGGTCTCGTGCCTTGGCAACTGGCGATCAAAGTCGATAGATTTGGGGCATTTGTAGTGGCTGAGGTGCGCGCGGCAGAAATTCATCAGTTTGGCGGCCAAGTCTTCGCCACGATCTTCCCAGCACATCGGCTGGACCACCGCTTTCACTTCCTCGCCCATTTCAGAATTTGGTACGCCGATAACTGCTACGTCGGCGACGTCTGGATGCTGGATCAGCAGATTTTCGCTTTCCTGGGGATAAATATTGACCCCACCGGAAATGATCATGAAGCTCTTGCGATCGGTCAGATAGAGATAGCCGTCTTCATCGACGCGGCCAATATCACCCATTGTCGTCCAGTTTCCATGGATAGGGTGTCGCGCATTGCGCGTTTTTTCTTCGTCATTGAAATAGGCAAATTCATTGCCGCCTTCAAAATAGATGAGGCCCGATTCCCCTATCGGCAATTCGACGCCTGCTTCATCGCAAATGTGGATGATACCCAAGTCGGCCTTGCCGACAGAACCGGGCTTGCCAAGCCATTCCTCCGGTCCGATGGAGGTCGTGCCATTGCCTTCCGAACCGGCATAATATTCATGGATGATCGGACCAAGCCATTCGAGCATCGCCCGTTTCACTTCGACGGGGCATGGGGCGGCTGCGTGCAGCACCGTCTGCAAGGATGATAAATCATAACGCTCCCGAACCTCTCTCGGCAACTTGAGCAGACGAATGAACATCGTCGGGACCATTTGCACGAATGTTACCCGATAGCTTTCGATCCATTGCAGCATTTTTTCAGCGTCAAAATGCGGCATGATAACAATTTTAGAGCCCTTGCGTTGCGGCAGGGTCGAGAAAATTAGCGGCGCGGTATGATAAAGGGGTGCCGGACACAGCAAAACGGAATGCTCGTCGAAACCATATTTCTGCGACAGGCCTTCGGCACGAACCGTGGGCGCATCAGCCGGCCCATCGGGTACAGTAATTCTTACGCCTTTCGGTCGGCCCGTCGTCCCTGAAGAATAGACCATCTGGATCCCGGCCATTTCATCCGGGATGGGTGTATCTGGGAATTTCGAAATTGTTGCCTGCCAGTCCGATAGATCAAGAATAGCGGTTGCGGCAATCAACTCCTTACCACCCCGTTTCATATCTTGTGCGGACCGCACCGCCGGGTCGCAAATCAGTAACCTCGCTTCGCTGTCATTGACGATATAGGCGGCATCTTCCGCGTTTAATTGGGTCGATATGGGAACGATATAAAGACCGGAACGCTGGCCAGCCCAGTAGATCTCGAAAAACTCCGTTCGGTTGGTCACCCAAATGGCGATTGAATGACGATTTCGCAGACCCAAGGAGCGAAAATAATGCGCCCCCTGATTAGCTCGCCTTTCCAGTGTTTGATAGGACAGTGCACCAGAGCCATTGCCCATAAGAGCGGCGATACTGTCCGGATGACTGGTGGCGAATTTACGTGGGTGCACGGTCTTCAAAAATTCTTATCGAGGGGATGGATGGAATGTTGCTTCATTCAACCCACCGCAACTGCATGCTGACGAAGGCCATCGGCTCTGAGTGTCGCAACGCCCATCAACAGCAGCCCTATTGTCAATACGCAGACTATGAAGATGCCCAATGTTCCAAAGCCGCCTGCATCAGCCACCGCACCTGCGATCATCGGGCCCATCGAACCGCCAAGCGTCGCGAAAGCGGGTTGGGCGCCCGCGAGCTTGCCGGTCGGATCAATCACCGCCAACCCCCCCAAGAATGAGGGAGTCAATATTGCCGGAAGAACGATCCACATCGGCACGCCCATTAGAAAACTTGTGCTATTGCCGCTAACAGCAATTCCAAAAGCGGTGAGACACATCAGGCCACCGACCAAGAGCAGCGGCCGGGTGCTGCCAAATCGCGCGCCAACAAAGCCAGCCGCGATGGGGCAGACGATCGTTAACATGCCTCCCACAAAAAAGGCCATGCCGATCGTCTCCAGTGAAATGTCTAAATTTACCCCGATACGGGCAATGAATGCTCCCATTCCCGCAATTGAAAAATAGAAAATTCCCATGCCAAAAAGCGCGATCCAGCCACTCTTGTGTGCAATCTTCCCGATCTTGAACCTGCCGGTATCCGTGGCGGCGGACGCTCTTGCTGAGCTTGGTGCACGGACATTTGGAATGGCTGACAGACACAGAAGGCCCACCACTGCCAGCAAGGAATAAAAGCCATAAAGGGCTGCAAAGCCGCCAAATATCAGCAGCTTGGGGACTACCAGCGCAAGGATGGACAAATATGCACCAGCGGAACCATTGATCCAGCCATAGGTCAGTTCTGGCTTCGGCGTCCGCGCCGCCGTGGCCAACACCACGCAAATTACCAGACCGGTTCCCAAGCCACCGAGCGCTTGAAATGCGGCCATCATTAACACGTTGGTCGCAACAAGTGACAGGCCATGTCCGACCGCCACAAGGACAAGGCCAAATGCGATCAGATTTCTGGCGGTATATTGCGAAATCAACCGCGTTCCGACCATTGCTGCCGTTGCTGTGCCAAGACCTTGCGCAGTCGCGACAAATCCCGCGTGCGCCCCCGAAGCGCCAAATTTCGTCATGATTGCACCGATACTGAATGCAACGGTGAGTGCTTCGGTGAACACCATGAGCATGACGAAAATCAAAGCCGCCTGTTGAATTCGGGTGATCGGAGAAGCAATATTGTCGGTCAACGAGATATTACCTTATAAGAGCAGTTATGACACTGGATCGACCGCCACTTCAAACCACAACAACGCGCCACCCAGGCGTTTTTCAAACGACAGACCGTCTGCATCAGCTGCGCAATAATCGCCCAGGCCGTGCACCCGTATCCATATCATCTTCTCTTGTTTTGATGCCGTTTACATATGTAGCGATATAGCCCGACGCAGGTTGCAATATGCGTTTACCGCCAGCCGGCAAGTCGGCGTGGATTTCCAGTCCGCCGAGTTTCAGTCGGTCAAAATCTATCACGTTTATATCAGCGCGCTTTCCCACTTCGATCGATCCCCTGTCGTCCAGGCCGTATAGCTGCGCATTTTTGTGGCTTTGCTTTTGGACGATAAATTCAAGCGGTAATTTTTCCCCGCGTTTGCGGTCCCGGCACCAATGCGTCATCTGATATGTTGGCGCGACACCATCGAAAATGAGGGTAACATGCGCGCCGGCATCGCTGAGGCCCGTAACAGTTTCGGGATGGGCAAGCATTTCGTGGATAACATCGTGATTGAAATCATAATAATTGCTGCCCAGTACGATCGCAAAGCGTGACCCGTCATCCTGGATGAGAAAATCATACATGAAATCTTCGAGGTCCTGGCCCAAGGCATCCGCGCGCGCCTGAAAACTTTTGTCAGCGGTCGGTTCGTAGTCGATCGGATCTTCTATCTCGAATAGTTCGCTCGCGCCCGCTTTGAACGCGTTATAGACATTTTCCATTGTCCCAGGCAGGTCGGGCTTGATATTTTTGTCCGACAAAATTGCCGCGCGCACTTCGGGCTTGCGCATTTCTGCCAGCAACTGATCAAATGGCAGGTCTCTGATCTTCAAAAACGTCTCGCGCCGCTGGAAAAGATGATAGGTTTTCAGATTTGTCACCAGTCCAATGGGTCGGGAGGCAATCTGCGGAAACAAGAGGGCACCGTTCTGATTGGCAGTAGTCACCTGTTCGAGAACATCGCGCCAAGCCGTTTTGGCTGCGGCATGCTGTAGCAGGGTGAAGGTCACCGGGCGGCCGGTTTCCTTTGAAATTCTGGTCATCAAATCAAGCTCTTCATCGGCGGTGCGCCTTTCTCCGCCAAACATTTCCAGATCACCGATCACCCCAGCCGGGATCAGCTCGAAGACTCCTTTGCCTGATGTGGTCATTGCATGAGCAAGAGTCATGATTTCCTCTTCAGCTGCAAAGGTTCCCGGAATGGAGTGGCCATGGGTCGACCGATGTCCAATCGTTCTGGAGGTGGAGAACCCGACGGCTCCGGCCGTGAGACCCTCGGAAACAATCTTGGCCATTTTATCGAGATCATCTTGCGTCGCCGCTTCATTATCCCGTCCGCGTTGCCCCATCACATAATTGCGAACTGCAGCATGGGGAATCTGCGCCCCGATATTCAGCGCAAATTTTCGCGATGCGATATAATCGAGATATTCTGGAAAACTCTCCCATTTGCCCCATTCGATGCCTTCATAAAGAGCGGTGCCGGGTATGTCTTCCACACCTTCCATCACTTCAATAAGATCACGCTCTCCGCCGGGAGGAACGGGAGCGAATCCGACTCCGCAGTTGCCCATGATGATTGATGTTACACCATGGCTGGCGGAGGGATTCATTTCGTCATCCCAGCTCACCTGGCCATCATAATGTGTGTGAATATCGACAAACCCGGGCGTTACGATTGCACCTTCGGCATCAAGCACGTCTTTCGCCTCTGTCGAAATCACCGCGGACAACTCGACAATCATGCCGTCTTTAATCCCCACGTCGCCAATGCGCCGGGGACCACCCAGTCCGTCTATAATGGTCCCGCCTTTTATGAGTGTATCGAGCATGTTCATCCTTTAATAGATAGTTGGCCGTCGTCACCTGCCAGGCAAAGCGGGGCGCAGTTGACGACCCGTTTTGTCCGGTTACGAAGAGATTTTCTTCCTTGTGGTTTTTTCCGATATGTCCCTCGTCCCTGGTTTCGCAGAAACGGAGGTTTCTTTTTCGTCTGGAAGCAGCGTGATCTTCAGAACGGCTTCGATATGTCTCTCGATCTCGTCTTCATCGAAAACATCAATGTCAAAAGCACGCTTGATTTGCGGAGCTATCAGGAAAATATTCTTGGCTGCTGTGATGTTGATATACTGCAAATACATCGGTGAAACGTCGGCCCGATACACACCCTGTTCCTGCGCCAGTGCCGCGCGCGCGATCGCTCGTGACGTATAAGGTCGAATGAAATTTTCGACCAGCCAGTCGAGCCTCTCACTTTCATGCATTGTTTCAAAAAAGATAATGCGGCTCAGTTCCGGATGTCGTGCGGAAAAACGGATATAGTTGGTCGCGCTGTTAACGATCTGCTCACGCGGGCTCATGTTCTCCCATCCTGCCTCGTCTTGATGTACCGCTTCCTCGAGTAATTTGTACAAATAGGCGACAGCAGCGCGCCAGAGCTCATCTTTCGATGAGTAATGATATTTGATGGAACCGTGATTGACCCCTGCCTCATCGGCAATCTTGCGTACCGACGTTCCTGCAAAGCCGAATTTTCCGAACTGCACGACCGCCGCCTCAAGCAGTTTCGACCGTGTGTCCAATTCTAGACCAGTACCCATAAAGTCTCCGTAATTGGCTGTGGGCGCTGCCCACAGCCATCCTTCGTTAAAATGATTTCGTTACCCGTATACCCCATTGCCGGGGTTCTCCGACAAAGCGGTTCACGATACCGCCAAATAGCCCCAGTGAAAGTCCCCCGGTAAAATATTCCTTGTCGAGAATATTGGTACCGAAAAGCGCGATGTTCAGTCCTCCATAAGCTTCCAGATCCAGATCAATCTGTCCGTTCAGGAGTCCGAAAGAAGGGATTGAGCCTTCTCCTGGATCAAGAATTGCAACTACAGCCGGCGCAGCAATGACCGCTTGGCCAATGTAAAAATAATTGGCTTGCACGCCCAGCTTGGTGCCCTCTGAGATTTCATGTTCATAGCGACCGGACAAGCTTAATTGCCATTTGGGTCCGCCTAGTGGTTCATCGGTCCGGTCGATTGGATTGCCTGCAGCATCAAAATCCGGGAAAGAGTCAAATTGTGCGTTGGTATAGCCTACCGATGCGCCCAAAGTCAGACCTTCCACCGGATTGGCCTGTAATTCTCCCTCAAAACCCCAAATCGTGGCTTCGGCGGCGTTTCGCAAAATCGTGGTCGGAACACCGCCCGGCCCAACGCTGTTGGGATCAAAGGATGTCCGCTGGATATTGGTGTAGTCACTATAAAAGACCGACGAATTGAACCGTAAACGATTATCGAACAAATCCGCTTTCAGGCCAGCTTCGTAGTTGAGAACAAATTCGGGACTGACGATCGTTGTCAGGACATCCTGGTCGATGGCTCCGCTGCGGAACCCCCGGGACACGCTGACATATAATAAAGTTTCATCCGTCGGCTTGAAATCAACGCTGGCAAGCCATGAAAAGGCATCAAAATCGGCGCTATTCTGGAGTATCCCGGTCGGAACAGGAGAAACGTCCCGCACTTCGCGAGTTTCATCGGTGTAGCGAAGGCCAAGCGTCACTTTCAACTGGTCAGTAATCGCAAAACTGTTCTGGGTGAACAAGGACCAGCCTTCATTTTTTGCGGCTGTCGTCTGAAACCCGCCAACATTGTCAATGTCCTCACCAGATTCCGTCGAATAGAATGCACCGACCTGCCAGTCCAGACGGTCATCGAGCGCGGTTCCTGACAAGCGCATTTCCTGGGCAAAGAGATCGGAATTCTGGCCTATCGTTATGGACGTGCCAGGGGCAGACTGCACCAGGGTCAACGCATTTTGTTCCCGATAACTTGTGATGGATTGCAAAGTGGCGCTGCCCAGATCCAGGGAGGCAGTGGCATTGATATTAAATTCATCGGCACGAGCAAACGGAGCCTCGGCTCGAAAATCATTGCCCACGTAAAAATCGTCACCCGGGGTTTTGAGAGCGATCGGAATAACGACAAACCCCAAGTCCAGAAATGCTGAGCGCAATGACCGGAAAATGGAAGTGGACTCGTCCACATCGTGATAGTCTGCGTTCACCCGAATGGAAAACTTGTCGCTTGGTTCAAATAGCAACGAGCCGCGAAGAAATATTTCATTGTCGTCGGCAAGCTCTCGTCCGGTCCCGGAACCGATGCCGAAGCCGTCGCGATGGGTTAAAGCGGCACCAAGGCGAATGCCGAGCTTGTCTTGAACGAGCGGCACATTGGCGACCAGTTGCGCATCCGTGCGATCATATGAACCATAAGTAAACTGCCCGTATCCGCTGATTTCGTCGAGGTCTGGCCCCTTGGTTATGACATTGACGACACCGCCGGTTGTATTCTTGCCATATAATGTCCCCTGCGGACCCTTTAGAACCTCAATCCGTTCAATATCGAACAGGTTTGAAAACAGACTGGTACCGCGCGTGATCGGGGCACCATTGATATTGATGCCAACGGCCTGATCGGTATTCAAAGTAAGGAATCCGGCTGTCTGCCCTCTAATCGTCAAATTGGCAAATAACGAACCTGTTGCCCCGTTCGGTCGGATATCGAAGTTGGGAGTCAATTGCGCGATATCCGCAAATTCGGTCAAACCAGCCTCTTCAAAAGTTTCACCGGAAAAGGCGGTGATCGAAACAGGCACGTCCTGCAAATTCTCTTCGGCCTTCCGCGCAGTAACAACAATTTCGCTATTTTGCGCGAATGCAGGAGCACTCGCTGCCCCCACAACGCTGACCATCGCCAATGTTAGCAAGCTAACTTTTACAGAATTTCTGGCCTTCCTGTTCATAATTTCCCCTCCTGCTTTCAGCATTTTTTGTGATTCCGGTGATCATAATTTTATGGTCCGAAATTTCGTCGCTGTTTGAAGTCCACTTTTCCGTGGACCGATGCTTGGGTATGACGCTGGTTATTTATACGCTACTATTAATATTGATACGATCGGATAAATAATCATCCCTATGGATTATGCTAGGTGACGATCGCTGAAAAGCGAGCATGCTGAGGAAACGGTAAAATGCCGACTTGGGAGAGTGAAATGCAAAAATATCTGCAACATTATATCAATGGCCAATGGGTGGATTCTATTGGTGGAACCTTGCATTCGGTTATCAATCCAGCGACCGAGGAACCCGGCACCGAAATAACGATGGGAACGGTGGCCGACGTTAACGCTGCCGTGGCAGCGGCGAAATCCGCGTTTGATTCATATAGTCAAACCAGCCGCGAGGAACGGCTCGCATTGCTC
Organism: Parasphingorhabdus sp.; assembly: GCF_041748495.1. Classification (GTDB taxonomy): domain Bacteria; phylum Pseudomonadota; class Alphaproteobacteria; order Sphingomonadales; family Sphingomonadaceae; genus Parasphingorhabdus. Next base: position 8,788 of record NZ_JBGTDD010000178.1, on the reverse strand, counting down.
GGTCGGATCGTTGAGGAATATCAAAAACGGATGCCCGACATCGCCCGGTCTCTAGCGGAGGAAATGGGTGCGCCGGTAAGTTTGGGTGCAGCGGCGCAGGCACCGGCGGGTCTGGGTGGCTTTATCGGTACGATCGCCGCGCTGGAAAACTTCCAGTTTTCCGAACGCCAGGGCCTCAACACAATCGTTTATGAACCGATCGGGGTCATCGGTATGATTACGCCATGGAACTGGCCGTTGAACCAGATTGTTCTGAAAGTGGCACCAGCGCTCGCCGGTGGCAATACGATGGTCTTGAAGCCGTCAGAGGAATGTCCGGGAAATGCGGCGATACTGGCAGAAATCATGAATGCAGCGGGCGTCCCTCCCGGTGTTTTCAACCTGGTCCAGGGCGACGGTCCGACGGTTGGCGCCCGCATCGCGGCCCATCCCGATATCGATATGGTGAGCTTTACCGGCTCCACCCGTGCTGGAATATTGGTAGCAAAAGCCGCTGCCGACACGGTAAAGCGGGTGCATCAGGAACTGGGTGGGAAATCACCAAATCTGGTTTTGCCCGGAGCAGACCTGGCGGCGGTTTTACCGCCGACCGTTGCCGGCGTTCTGATCAACACCGGGCAGAGCTGCATCGCTCCGACAAAGGTGCTCGTGCATAGCAGCCAAACTGTCGAAGCGAGCAAAATGATCAGCGATATTTTTGCCGCACAGGAAGTTGGAGACCCGTTGAGCGAAGGCGGTCATCTCGGCCCGGTCGTCAACAAAACACAATATGATAAAATCCAGGATCTGATCCAGTCAGCAATCGATCAGGGCGCGACGCTGGAAACCGGCGGCACCGGACTGCCAACCAATGTCAACCGCGGCTTCTACGTAAAACCGACTGTCTTCAGCGGCGTTAGTTCTGATATGCGCATCGCCAGAGAAGAAATTTTCGGGCCGGTCATCACTGTCATGACCTATGAAAATGTCGACGATGCGATAAGAACCGCAAATGACACTGAATATGGCCTGTCTGCTGTCATATCGGGAGACCCGGCCGAAGCCGCTAAAATTGCACCGCGATTGCGCGCTGGAATGGTGGCAATCAACGACTGGGCACCGGCTCCCGGAGCGCCTTTCGGCGGATATAAACAATCAGGAAATGGCCGCGAAGGCGGCGTCTACGGCCTGAAAGAATTTATGGAAATGAAGTCGATCAGCGGTATTCCTGACTGAACATCGACTGATATCCACAACGGGTCCGACGCTTAGAAGGCCCGAAACATGATTTTTATCTTTAATCAGTAGGTCGCTGGTTCCAACCCAGCAGGGCTTACCATATGCTGTTTTTAAATCGATTTTTGAATGACGTGAAATTCAGAACGAATTGACACCCAACCAAAAGATGTTGAGCGAAGCGTCGGTGGGGGAACGGATCACAGATAACTGGTTTCTCCATTCGACCAGGCACAGTCACTTGCGGGATCGGCGTGCCCCGGTTTTTTCATCAAGAAATTTGTCGCGGATTTAGCTTGGTTCCTCCACCAGATCGCCTGCCGCTCGATTACATCGTTAAACTCAACGTATGTTAACGATATCGACCAAGACTTCATTCCAGCCTATATCTTTTTCTGTCGATATCGATCGCGTCACGAGCGATTGCCGATGGCATGACCATAAAATTCAAATTTGTTGACTTGTTTCCGGAACCAGACAAGCTACTCGCGCTATTGTCCGTCAGGAAGCGAACGGGAATCCGGTGCTGTGATGGGCAGCGTGAACGAGAGCGATGCCCCTCCGCCCGGCAGGTTTTTGGCTGTGATATGGCCGCCGTGCGCTTCCACGATCGTTCGCGAAATCGAAAGACCAATGCCCAGACCGTCCGGTTTGGTTGTGACAAAGGATTCAAAAACATTGGCAAGAATGTCATCGGCGATCCCCGGGCCGGTGTCGGCGACGCTAATCTCGATCTGCCGATCGTCTGTCGAACTGCCGATGGTGATGTGACAAGGCTTGCCGGCAGCGGCCTCGGATGCATTGCGGATCAGGTTGGCCAGGACATGCTGGATCTGAATGTAATCGGCAGTGATCGGCACTGCCGGAGCAATATCGTAGGTGGCGGACAGGTTGGTCGCTCCTGTGGTCGCGAGGGCGAGGGCTTCTTTCACCACTTGCTCCAGTTCGAATTGGATCTTCACAATCGGCACTCTGCCGACCATGTCGCGAACCAGATGAATGATCCCACCCGCACGCAATGTCGACTGCAAGGCGGCATCGAGACAACTGGACAGCTCTGGCGTGACCGTTCCAGATGATGCAATACCGATCGCCGCCGATATATAGTTGGATGCCGCGGCCAGAGGCTGATTAACCTCATGAGCGAGGTTTGAAGCCATCGCCTCCATCGCACTCATCCGGGACAGGTAAATCAACTCTGTTTGCAAAGATTGGACCTTCTCCTGTGCCGCCCGCTCGGCCGAAATATCCTGCTTCGTTCCGAAAATGCGGACTGATTGACCTTCGACCTGTTCAACGTCCGCGGTCAGGCGAATCCAGTTTTTCTTGCCACTGGCAGGGCAAATCAGCACGTCGATTGTGAACCCGGTGCCATCCCGTATCGCTTCGCTGCGCAGCCGCTCCATCGCGCCGCGCGACATCTCGTCGTAGAGATGAAGCGTATCGCTCCGGTTGATCACGGTCCCCCTCGGAATTTCGAACAGGTCGTAGACCGTGTCGGTCCACGTCAGATTTCCGTTCGCGAGATCGCATTCCCAGACGCCGATTTTAGCGAGCTTCGAGATACGGTCATACATCGTCCTGAAATGAATGTCCGAGGGAACATGCTGGCCCGGCTCTCTCATCCCACCTGCGATATCGTCAGTCATTGCCCTATCCACCCCAATTTCCGTGCGTCGGCGCGCACCATTGCAAAACGCGGTGCCGGCATCAAATCCTGAACGCGCGTAAGCCACGGGACATTTGTTTGCTCTGCAAAAAAATATCACGCCCGCGCTGCCGGAATGAATTGACGGCGGGTCAAATCCAGGACCCGCCGCCGAGCGAAATGACCAGATTTCGCAATCGATGGTATATGAGGCCGCGCGTTAATCTGCTATCTTTAAACTAACCGTAAGACTACGGTATCCGTACTCACTGACAGGAATGATCCGAAATTCGGTTTGCCGGACGCTGCGCCAAGCAGCCCCCGTTCCATCCGCGCCTGTGCTGGCACTCGCAATCACATCATGTCCAACAATTGGCCCAAAGGCCCCTCTCAGGGACAATCGGAAGCCTAGCGAAATACCAGCAGCCCGATGATAATCCATCAGAGCATTTGCAAATGGTTCGCAACAAGGTTAGCCAGCTAGAATTCTAGATTCGAAAATTCAGGAGGTATCATTCTGTGGCACTGCGCACTTTTGTAACAACCCTGTTGGGAGCTATTTTGCTTGCTGGCTGCTCTGGTGCCAACGAGGATACAGAGCTTCAGGAAGTGAACCTCTATTCGGCCCGGCACTATGATAGTGATTTGCCGCTATATGAGCGCTTCACGGAATTAACCGGGATCAAGATCAACCGTATCGAAGGCAATGCTGACCAGCTTATCGCCCGGATGAAAAGCGAAGGGACGAACAGTCCAGCAGACGTGTTGATCGCGGCGGATGCCGGCGCGCTTTGGCGGGCACAGGAAGCTGGATTGTTTCAACCTGTTCAGTCGGAGACCCTGACCAGCCGTATTCCGGCAAACCTGCGCGAACCTGATGGCAACTGGTATGGTTTCATGCGGCGCGCGCGGATCGTCGCCTATGACGCCGCAAAGGTGAAGCCGGAAGAGATTGACGATTACGCCAAGCTTGCCGAACCACGCTTCCGGGGCAAGCTTTGCGTGCGTTCGTCGGACAGTGTCTATAATCTTTCACTGGTCGGCGCGCTGATTGAAGCTTGGGGCGAGAAGCGTGCGGAGCAATGGGTCAGCGGCATTGTCGCCAATATGGCGCGCCCGCCGGAGGGAGGCGATCGCGACCAGATCCGCGCTGTCGGTGCTGGCGTTTGCGAAGTCGCGCTGACCAATAGTTATTATTATATTCGTATGGCCAGCAGCGATGACGAAGCCGATCGTAAATTGACCCAGCGAGTCAAGCTTGGATTTCCAAGCCTGGACGGCAAAGGTGCCCATGTGAATATCTCTGGCGGCGGCGTTGCTGTCAACGCGCCGAACAAGGCCAATGCCGTGCGTTTGCTCGAGTTCTTTGCATCAGCAGAGGCGCAAAGTCATATTGCCGCCGAAAATAACGAGTTTCCCGCTTCACCGGATGTCACCGCACCATCCCCTGTCGATAGCTATTCCAACTTCACGGCAAATCCGATGGGCGTGGCTGCCTTCGCGGCTCGGCAGCCTGAGGCGCAATCCTTGATGAGCGCGGCGGGGTGGCGATAAAAGCGACGTTCGCCAGCCAGCGGCGCATCTCGGTTCCTGCCGCCCTTGCGGCGATCGCCGGATTGGTGGCCCTGTTGCCGCTGATCGGGGTGGTCGCGGCTGCGTTATTTGGAGAAACGGCCGACATCGCCGCTCGCGATGTTTTTCGCTATGCGGCGACCTCAGCCTGGCTCGCGCTTTTCGTGGGCCTGGCTACCGCCGTGCTCGGCACGCTCGCGGCCTGGTTCATAGTCATGCACCGCTTTCCAGGCCGGGATCTCTTCGCCTGGGCACTGGCCTTGCCGCTCGCGGTCCCGGCCTTCGCGCTGGCCTATGGCTATGCCGATCTGTTTGACGTTGCCGGGCCGCTGCGCATGTCGATGCGCGGCAATCTCGGCTTTGACCTGCCATTTGGGATGCGCGGGTTCGGCGGGGCGGTGTTCGTGCTCTCCTGCGCCTTTTATCCTTATGTCTATCTTGCAATGCGGGCCGCCTTCCTCAATCAGTCGGTAAACGTCGCGGAAGCGGCGCGGACGCTCGGCTGTGACGGTTGGCATTCTTTATATCGGGTAGCCCTGCCCATGGCGCGGCCGGCGCTGGCAGCAGGCGTTGCCCTCGCGGTGATGGAGACTCTGGCCGATTACGGAGCGGTTCAGTTCCTCAGCGTGCAAACATTGACCACGGGCATCGTGCGGTCATGGTCGGTCTATGGCTCCACTGTGAGTGCCGCCCGATTGGCTCTGCCCTTGCTTGCAACGGCTGCGCTGCTGCTGTGGATTGAACGACGGGGCCGCCAGGGACGCACGCACGAATCGGGCAATGCCCGCTGGCGGCCGCTGGACGTGAAACAACTGTCTGGCAGCCAGGGTTGGCTCGCCGCGGCTTTCTGTCTTGCGCTTGTCTCGGCCGGACTTCTGCTACCGGTGGGCTGGCTATTATGGAACGCGCTGGAGACGAATCCGGACTGGCCTCGCCTGTTGCGAGCCGGAGGCCATAGCCTGATGCTTGGCCTCATGGGCGCACTTGTCACCGTGATGCTTGCCACCATGCTGGCACTGGGCACACGACGCCTGCCGATGGCCGCACGACTGGCAAGCCTGGGCTATGCGACACCCGGCGCCGTGATGGCGATCGGCCTGCTCGCACCGGCCGGTATTCTGTGGAATCTGATGCCGGATTCGGGATATGGTATCGCGATCGCCCTTCTGGTTTATGCTTATGCCGCTCGCCTGATGGCCGCCGCGCTCGAACCGATTGACGCGGGGCTGACCCGCGTAACCCCGTCGATGATCTATGCCGCGCGCAGCCTTGGCCGTAGCGAGACAAGCAGCGCCTTTGCCGTCGAGTTGCCCGTGGCTCGCGGTGCCATGCTCACCGCCAGTCTCATCGTCTTCATCGACGTGCTCAAGGAATTGCCGGCGACGTTGATCCTGCGGCCTTTCAATTTCGACACGCTCGCAGTCTTGGCCAATAATTATGCGCTGGATGAGAGGCTGGAGCAGGCCGGAACTCCGTCAATCCTAATCGTTCTGCTATCATTACCGGCGGTGATATGGCTGACGCGCAAGATTGCTTTCTCCCGGCCCGGCGCATAAGCGAAGTTCCATGCCTGTTCCCTCCCTCACCGTGCGCGGCGTTTCGCGGAATTATGAAAAGCGCAGTGCCGTTGCGAATGCGACGCTGACTCTACAGGCGGGACGGATAACATGTCTGCTTGGTCCATCAGGCTGCGGCAAGAGCACTTTGCTGCGCCTGATCGCAGGTCTCGAGCCGGTCGATGATGGAGAGATAGAGATTGGCGGCACATTGATGTCCGCACGGGGCATCAATGTGCCGCCTGAAAATCGCAGTATCGGGCTTGTGTTTCAGGATTTTGCCTTGTTCCCGCATCTGAGCGTGGAGGACAATATGGGTTTCGGCTTGAAAACATTGTCGCCGTCCGAACGGCAGGAACGCGTCACCACGCTGTCCGCGCAATTTCATCTGGAAACGCTTGCTGGCAAATGGCCGCATACGCTTTCCGGCGGGGAACAGCAGCGGGTCGCCATTGCCCGCGCGCTGGCACGATCTCCGTCGGTATTGCTGCTGGACGAACCCTTTTCCGGCCTCGATGGCCATTTGCGCGCCAACGTGCGGAAATCCGTGCTGGCCGACCTGCGGGCCACGGGTACCGCGGTCCTGATCGTGACCCATGACCCCGAAGAGGCAATGCTGATCGCAGACGAGTTGGCTTTGATGGCGGATGGTCGCATCCTTCAGACTGGAAGTCCGCAAGAATGTTATCTGCGACCGGTCTCGATCGACGCGGCGCGGTTGCTCGGCGAAGCTACCGTCCTGCCCGTGCGCATCAGCGGCGGCGTTGCTCACACCCCTTTCGGCGGCATCCCGGCCCCGGACATGCCTGATGGCCAGGCCAAGGCGATGATCCGGTCTGAAGCACTGCGCTTGGATGAAGCCGGTGTTCTGGCGGAGGTGTTGGAAGTGCGGTTTGGCGGAGCCTTTCAAATTGTCACTCTGGCATCACAGGATGTCGTCATCACTGCCCACATGACCGGGTCATTGGTGCCGGAAGCTGGGACAAAGGTGAACGTTTCCCTCAATCCGGCCCGCACGGTCCTCTATCCGAACTGAAGGTCCGCCTGATTCGCCGCGATCTGGAATGCCGTCGTTGTGCTGCGATGGGCTAGATGTCCATTTTTTCCGGTTTGTCTGGACGCAACAGGGGTAGGGTAAAGCGGAAGTCCGTGATCCCCGGCGCGGACCGGGCCAGCCAGATTTCTCCCCCCTGTGCTTCAATGATCGTGCGGCTGATCGAAAGACCGATTCCCATGCCCGCGGCTTTCGCGGTCATGACCGCTGAAAAAACGCTTTCACGCACATCGTCGGTGATCCCGCAGCCATTGTCCTGAACACTGATCTCAGCGAAACCCTCACGTTCTTCGGCGCGTACGATAATTTCGGGACCGTCTATTTTTTCCAACGCCTCGATCGAATTGCGTAACAGATTGATGATCACTTGCTGGATCTGAATCGGATCTACCCAGACGGTGATATCCAATGGTTCGACTATCGTTCGCAGATGAATCATCCTGGAATTTTCAATACCGCGAGCGATTGCACAGCTATCGTCGATCAATTCGGCGAGCGATGTCTCGCATCCGCGAAGATCCCCTCTCCCGACCAGTTCGCGCAGCCGGCGAATGATGTCGCCGGCCCGCAGTGTATTTTCTTCCGCGGCTGTCAGTGCTTCCTGAAGAGCGGCCATATCGGCCGCTTTTTCTGATCGGGAAAGGCGGCGCGAAGCGCGCATGTAATTGGCGGCGGCGGTAAGGGGTTGACTCAGCTCATGGGCGATCATCGAACTCATCGTCCCCATCGCGTTGAGCCGGGACACCAGTGCCAGCTGATTCTGGGTTTTTCGCAGCGATTGTTTGACCAGATGAAGCTCGGTCACATCGATCATTGCACCCACGGCCCGCACGGCAACACCATCTTCGTCGTGCAAGATAAAGGCTCGGTCATAGATATAGACAAAATCGCCATCGGCCTTGCAGAACCGATATTCCACTGCACAATATTTTCTCCCGCTGCGAATGGCTGCGGTAAAGGCCGCCACCGTAGCGTCCCGGTCATCCGGGTGGATCCGGTCTTCCCACCATTTGATATTGGGGTGGGCCGCCCAGTCGTCATAGCCAAATTTGGCCGCTTTCGGGCTAAGCTCCAGATGATTGGATTTCAGATCCCAATCCCAGATCGTGTCTTCGGTTGCCAGTGCAATGAGAAATGCTCGCTCCTGGGCTGCTGCCAAGCCGCCAGGCTCTTCGTCCAGATCGGCTGTGCCGACGCCTGGACGATCAGTTGTTGACATCATCACCATCGCGGTCGGCGGAAGCAGAAGTGAGCTCAGCATCATTGGCGAGGCGCACCACCTCTGCGATGCTTTTTACTTTCAGCTTCGCCAGCGCATTGGCCCGATGCATTTCGACGGTGCGGACACTGAGCGACAAGTCGTGCGCTGCGGCCTTGTTGGAAATGCCTTGCATCAAGACATTGATAACTTCCGTTTCTCGCGGGCTGAGCAGACCAAAAAGGTCGCGCGCAGCGTTGCGAACGACAACGGTCTTGGTTCCAGCGGCAAGCTGGGAAAAAGCGTTTTGAAGACAGGCTTGCAGCGTTTCAAACTCAAAAGGCTTTTCGAGAAATTCAATCGCGCCCAATTTTATGACCTGAACCGCGATGGGAATGTCGCCATGTGCCGTCATCGCGATCACGGGCCAATCAATATCCCGCTCGCGCAGCCGGTTCATGAGTTCAACGCCATCGATTTTCGGCATACGAATATCGAGCAGGATCGGCGCGGGCTCAAGACTGTCCAGACTATCCAGAAAATCG
>NZ_JBGTDD010000177.1:0-2730 GCF_041748495.1 Parasphingorhabdus sp. | reverse complement strand
TGCACCGATATTGTTGTTCCTGTTTGTAGCCGCAGGCTTGTCGACAGCCTTTGTGTTCCTGCCGATGGGTGTGTCCCGGCTCACCGGAACCCACAATCCGAGCGCGGAAAAGCTCTCGGAATATGAATGCGGCTTTCCCGCGTTTGAAGACAGTCGCAGCCAGTTTGACGTGCGCTTCTATCTCGTCGCCATCCTGTTCATCATTTTCGATCTGGAAGCGGCCTTTCTCTTTCCCTGGGCGGTTTCGCTTGATCAGACGGCCTGGCTGGGCTGGGGATCGATGATGGTCTTTCTGCTGATCCTGACGGTTGGCTTCATTTACGAATGGAAAATGGGAGCGCTCGAATGGGAGTAGGCCAAACCATGCCCGGATCGGCAATTCTGAACGCGGACGGCACGCCGATGCGCGCCGCGCAGGAGCCCGACGACGGATTTTTCAAGGACATGAATTCGGAAGTCAATGACAAGGGGTTCCTTGTCACGTCGACCGAGGACCTGTTCAACTGGGCCCGCACCGGTTCGCTGTGGTGGATGACCTTCGGTCTCGCCTGCTGCGCGGTCGAGATGATCCACGTCAACATGCCGCGCTACGACATGGAGCGCTTTGGTGCGGCTCCGCGCGCCAGCCCGCGCCAGTCGGACGTGATGATCGTTGCCGGCACCCTGTGCAACAAGATGGCCCCGGCGCTGCGCAAGGTCTATGACCAGATGTCCGACCCCAAATATGTGATCTCGATGGGCAGCTGCGCCAATGGCGGCGGCTATTATCATTACAGTTATTCGGTGGTTCGTGGCTGTGACCGGATCGTGCCGGTTGATATTTATGTCCCCGGATGCCCGCCGACTGCCGAGGCCTTGCTTTACGGCGTGATGCAATTGCAGCGGAAAATCCGCCGCATCGGGACGTTTGAACGGTGAATATGATCGGTAAGCTGAATACGTTAGCACTGAGCTTGTCCATGCTTCCCTTCGCCCTGAGCTTGTCGAAGGGCGCCTCTGGCCTTGAGGCGTGGTTCGACAAGCTCACCACTAACGGCAAACGCGCCATGCTCAGGACTAACGGTGTCACCACAAACGGTCTCTCGACTTCGCTCGAGACGAACGGGGATTTCTGATGGCCCATTCGGCTCCCGTGATCTCCAGCAACAGCGGCGTCGCCGCCAAGCTTGGCAAGGCGATCGGTGCCGCCCTGCTCGATACCGTCGAGGCCTATGGCGAAATCAGCTTTACCGTCGAGCGCAAGAAGCTGGCCACGGTGCTAGAAAAGCTGCGCGACAAGCATGAATATCAGCAGCTGGTGGAAATCGCCGGTGTCGATTATCCGGATCGGCCGGAGCGGTTCGAGGTCTGCTATCATCTGCTCAGCCTGACAAAGAACCATCGTATCCGGGTCAAGGTCTCGACCGACGAGGATAATCCGGTGCCGAGCGTCACCCATATCTGGGAAGTCGCCGGCTGGCTCGAGCGCGAAGTGTTCGACATGTATGGCGTATTGTTCGACGGCAACACCGATTTGCGGCGGATATTGACCGATTATGGTTTCCAGGGCCACCCGTTCCGCAAGGATTTCCCGCTGACCGGCTATGTCGAGATGCGCTATTCCGAGGAAGCCAAGCGCGTGGTTTATGAGCCGGTGAAACTGGCGCAGGATTTCCGCAACTTTGATTTCATGTCGCCCTGGGAGGGCGCGGATTATATCCTGCCCGGTGATGAAAAAGTGGAGGGCCAGGCGCCGCCGCCAACGCCGAAAACGACCGAGAAGCCAAGCGATACCGGCGCTGGCAAGAAGGCAGACAAAAAAGCGGCCAAGCCATCGAAGCGCAGCGAGGCCGAGGTCGAGAAGCCGGCGCCGAAGCAGACCAAGTCCGGTACGCAGAAGAAGGGGGAAGGGAAGTGATGGCTTCTTTGTTCTGTTTTCCTGCGCAGGCAGGAATCCATCTCCCGCCATTACCGCTGGACGCCATGGTCCTAGATGGGCCCCTGCCTGCGCAGGGGCACGTTCGCTCCAAAGGAGGCAAACGTGGCTGACTATCTCGACGAAATGGACCATCTGGCTGACGCCGCCGATCCTACGGTCGGCGATCTGGAGATCCAGAATTTCACGATCAACTTCGGTCCCCAGCATCCGGCGGCGCATGGCGTGCTGCGGATGGTGATGGAGCTGGACGGCGAGATTGTCGAACGGGTCGATCCGCATATCGGCCTGCTTCACCGCGGCACCGAAAAGCTGATCGAGCACAAGACCTATTTGCAGGCCTTGCCCTATTTTGACCGGCTGGATTATTGCTCGCCGCTGGCGATGGAATATAGTTACGTGCTGGCGATCGAGAAACTGCTCGATCTCGAGGTGCCGCTGCGCGGTCAATATCTGCGGGTATTGTTCGCCGAGCTGACCCGGATCTGCAACCATATGCTCAATCTCGGCGCCCACGTCATGGATGTCGGCGCAATGACGCCGAATATCTGGGTGTTCGAAATTCGCGAGCAATGCCTGGAATTTTTCGAACGGGCCAGCGGCGCGCGGATGCACAGCGCCTGGTTCCGGCCCGGCGGCGTCCATCAGGATGTGCCGCTGAAGCTGCTCGCCGATATCGCCGACTGGCTCGACGAATTCCCGACCCTGTTCGAGGATGCCATGAGCCTGGTGGTCGACAACCGCATCTTCAAGCAGCGCAATGTCAACATCGCCACCGTGTCCAAGGATGACGCGGTGCGCTGGGGCTTTTCCGG
>NZ_JBGTDD010000176.1:0-5194 GCF_041748495.1 Parasphingorhabdus sp. | reverse complement strand
ACCGAAGGCGTTCCGGTGCTCGACATGGTTCGCGTCAAGCGGGCGCTGCAGGGCAGCAAGTCGCGGCTGATCGGCCCCAATTGCCCCGGCGTGCTGACTCCCGGCGAATGCAAGATCGGCATCATGCCCGGCAGCATCTTCAAAAAGGGTTCGGTCGGCGTGGTTTCGCGCTCCGGGACGCTGACCTATGAAGCGGTACACCAGACGACGGCTGTTGGCCTGGGCCAGACGACAGCGGTCGGCATTGGCGGTGATCCGGTCAACGGCACCAATTTCATCGACGTGCTCGAGCTGTTCCTCGCCGACGACGAAACCAAGTCGATCATCATGATCGGCGAAATCGGCGGCAGCGCGGAAGAAGAAGCGGCGCAGTTCATTGCCGACGAAGCGAAAAAGGGCCGTTCGAAACCGATGGTTGGCTTTATCGCCGGCCTGACGGCTCCTCCGGGACGCCGCATGGGCCATGCCGGTGCGATTGTCTCCGGCGGCCAGGGCGGCGCGGAAGACAAGATCGCGGCGATGGAAGCTGCGGGTATCCGGGTTTCGCCTTCACCGAGCGAGCTGGGCACGACGCTGGATGCGATGTTGAAGGAGATGGTTTAGTTCCCCTGCGAAGGCAGGGGGCCATCTCCCGATTGTGCCCAGCGGAGCATATGGGAGATGGGTACCTGCCTTCGCAGGTACACAGGTAACGTGAGGCGACAATGAACAAACCCGGGTTTGTCTATTTCATGGCAAACCGAAAACACGGAGCGATTTATACTGGATCAACCAGCAACTTGGTCAAGCGGACCTATCAGCATCGAAACGGGCATATCGATGGCTTCACCAAGGAACATATCTGCAAGCTATTGGTTTGGTTTGAAGCCTATGACAATATTGACGAGGCGCGACTGAGGGAATTGCAGATCAAGAAATGGAAGCGGGAGTTGAAGATCAAGCGGATCGAAGACGAGAATCCAGGCTGGCGGGATTTGTGGTTCGAGATTGTGAAGTGAACTGGCCGCTGTCGGATGGTTCCCCTGCGAAGGCAGGGGTCCATCACGGAAGTGGAAGGCAAAGCAGGTTGACCGGAGTTTCCGCTCTGCCGGGTCTGACCGGAACCACAGGTGATTGTGACCGGACGATGGATTTGGAGATGGGCCCCTGCCTTCGCAGGGGAACAAAAAGGTACGATTATGGGTTTTGAACAGCAGGATTTTATTGGCTCCGAACAGGAACAGGGCCCGAGCTGGCAGCGGCGGCACTGGCCGATTGACGAGGCCGACGAGCTGAACAGCGCGCTCGATCCGACGCGCATGGGACTGGAGATCAAGGAGGCTGCGGCCAAGGCCGGCAAGGCGATGTCCGATGGCGATGTCGCGCTGGCGGCGGAAAAGTCGATTCGGGCGATGATGCTGATCCGCACCTATCGGGTGCGCGGGCATCTGGGGGCCAATCTCGACCCGCTAGGGATTTCCAAGCTGGAAGAACCGGATGATCTGACGCCCGAATTTCATGGCTTCACCGCCGATGACATGGACAAGCCAGTCTATCTTGGCGGTGTGCTGGGTTTCGATACGGCGACGATCCACGAGATCGAAGCGGTGCTGCGGGCCAATTATTGCGGCTCGGTTGGTCTGGAATATATGCATATCGCCGATATCGAGGAACGGCGCTTTCTGCAGGACCGGATGGAAGGCAAGGATGCCGCAATCCAGTTTACGCCGCAAGGCAAGAAGGCGATTCTCAACAAGGTGATCGAGGGCGAGGAATATGAAAATTTCCTCGGAAAGAAATATGTCGGAACCAAGCGTTTCGGCCTGGATGGCGGCGAATCGATGCTGCCGGCGCTGGAGAATATCATCAAATATGGCGGCCAGTCGGGCGTCCGTGATATTGTCTATGGCATGGCCCATCGCGGGCGGCTGAACATTCTCGCCAATGTGATGGGCAAACCTTATAAGGTGATCTTCCACGAATTTCACGGCGGATCGGCCAATCCCGACGATGTTGGCGGATCCGGTGATGTAAAATATCATCTCGGCACCAGCACGGACCGCGAATTTGATGGCATCAATGTCCATATGAGTCTGGTGCCCAATCCGTCGCATCTCGAAGCGGTGGATCCGGTCGTGCTCGGCAAGGTCCGTGCCCAGCAGGTGGCGCGCGATGATCTGGAAAAACACGACCAGGTGCTGCCGGTGCTGATTCACGGTGATGCGGCCTTTGCCGGTCAGGGGATCGTCTGGGAATGCCTCGGCTTTTCCGGTATCCGCGGTTACAATACCGGTGGCTGCATCCATTTCGTGATCAACAACCAGATCGGCTTTACCACCAGCCCGCAATTCGCGCGCTCCTCGCCTTATCCGTCGGATGTCGCCAAAGGCGTGCAGGCACCGATTTTCCACGTCAACGGCGATGATCCGGAAGCGGTGACCTTTGCCTGCAAGATCGCGATCGAGTTTCGCCAGCGGTTCGGCCGGGATATCGTCATCGACATGTGGTGCTATCGCCGCTTCGGCCATAATGAAGGCGATGAGCCGAGCTTCACCCAGCCGCTGATGTATGCCGCGATCAAGAAGCATCCCAAGGTCAGCCAGCTTTATGAAAAGCGGCTGGTCGAGGAAGGCGTGATTGATGACAAATGGGGCGATGCGACCCGCGCAGCTTTTTCCGAGCATCTCGAAACCGAATTTCAGGCGGCGGCCGACTACAAGGCCGACAAGGCCGACTGGTTTGGCGGCCGCTGGCAGGGCCTGCATATTCCCGCCGATCCGGAAACGGCGCGGCGCAATGTGGAAACCGCGATCGACGCCAAATTGTTCGACAGTCTCGGCCGGACATTGGCCACGGTTCCGGACGGGCACAAGATTCACAAGACATTGGGCCGGGTGCTCGAAGCCAAGGCGCAGATGTTCAAGACGGGCGAGAATTTTGACTGGGCTACCGGCGAAGCGCTGGCCTATGGATCGCTGGTTTCCGAAGGTTACAATGTGCGCCTCTCCGGGCAGGACAGCGGCCGAGGAACATTTTCCCAGCGGCATGCGGTCTGGGTCGATCAGGAAACGGAAAAGAAATACGTGCCCTTGAGTACCGTGCCGCACGGCCGGTTCGAAGTGCTCGACAGTCCCCTGAGCGAATATGGCGTGCTCGGCTTTGAATATGGCTATGCCGGTGCCGATCCGAAAACGCTGGTGCTGTGGGAAGCGCAATTCGGCGATTTTGCCAATGGTGCGCAGATCATGATCGACCAGTTTATTGCTTCCGGCGAAGCCAAATGGCTGCGCGCCAACGGCCTCGTGATGCTGCTGCCGCATGGTTATGAAGGGCAGGGTCCCGAGCATAGCTCGGCGCGGCTCGAACGGTTTCTGCAATTGTGCGCGCAGGACAATATCCAGGTCGCCAATATCACCACCCCGGCCAATTATTTCCATGTGCTGCGGCGGCAAATGCTGCGCTCGTTCCGCAAGCCGCTGATCATCATGACGCCGAAATCGCTGCTGCGGCACAAGATGGCGGTATCGAAAGCGGAAGATTTCCAGGGCGACCATCATTTCATGCGGATCCTGTCCGATAGCAATCCGCCGGCCGACGAGGACGTCAAACGCGTCATTCTCTGTTCGGGCAAGGTCGCCTATGATCTCATCGAAGCGCGGGACAAGGCCGGAGACAAGAATAGCGCGATCATCCGTATCGAACAGCTCTATCCGTTCCCCGGCGAGCCGCTGGTCGTTCGTCTCAAGCGGATGACAAATCTCGAGACTCTGGTCTGGGCCCAGGAAGAGCCGAAGAATAACGGCAGCTGGCATTTTGTCCGGTCCTATCTGGAACATTGTCTGGAGCAGGCCGGTGTCGGGCCGGTTGCGCCGGTCTATGCCGGACGCGCCGCTTCGGCTTCACCGGCAACGGGTCTTGCTTCGCGGCACAAGCAGCAGCAGGAGCAGTTGATCGCCGAAGCATTGGGGCATGAAGGTTGAGGGTTGGCTAGGGATTTGTTCCCCCGCGCAGGCGGGGGGCCATCTCCCCATTGTAATTAGACGCGGATGCGGGAGAAAGCCTCCTGCCTCCGCAGGAGTACAGGTAGGAAGAACATGGCAACAGAAGTAACAGTCCCCATATTGGGCGAATCGATCACCGAAGCGACTTTGGGCGAATGGCTCAAGCAACCCGGCGACGCGGTTGCCGCCGATGAACCGATTGCCAGTCTGGAAACCGACAAGGTGGCGCTGGAAGTGGCTGCACCGGAAGCGGGCGTGATGGGCGAGCATCAGGTGGCGGTGGGTGATACGGTCGAGGTGGGCGCGGTTATCACGACGATCGAAGCCGGCAGCGGCTCGGCAGCCAAGTCGGCGCCGGCACCGGCCCAGGCCAAGGATGACAGCAAGGCCGAAACGAAGACTGAAAGCAAGGCTGAAGAACCCGATGCGTCGATCACCCTGTCGCCGTCGGTGCGCCGGCTGGTGCTGGAACATGGCGTGGACCCGAGCAAGATTCGCGGCACCGGCAAGGATGGCCGGCTGACCAAGGCGGATGTCGAGCAATATGTGAAATCCGGGGCGAAGCAGCCGCCGCTGGCCGAAAAGGGCTCGGCAAGCGGCGCGCAGACGCCGGCGCCATCCTCTGCAGCGGCACCGTCCGGCAACCGCAACGAAGAACGGGTGCGGATGACCCGCCTGCGCCAGACCGTCGCACGGCGGTTGAAAGAGGCGCAGGATACCGCCGCTCTGCTGACGACGTTCAACGATGTCGACATGAGCGCGGTGATCGAGACGCGCGGCAAGTACAAGGACCTGTTCGCCAAGAAACATGGCGTGAAGCTGGGCTTCATGGGCTTTTTCGTGAAGGCGGCGTGCATGGCGCTGAAAGACGTGCCGTCGGTCAATGGGCAGATTGACGGCGAGGAAATCGTCTATCACGATTATGCCGATATTTCGGTCGCGGTCAGTGCGCCCAATGGTCTGGTCGTCCCCGTCATCCGCAATGCCGAGACGATGAGCTTTGCCGACGTGGAAAACACCATCGGCGATTTCGGCAAGCGCGCCAAGGACGGCACGCTGACCATGGAAGACATGAAGGGCGGCACCTTCACCATCTCCAACGGCGGCGTGTTCGGGTCCTTGATGTCGACGCCGATCATCAACCCGCCGCAGTCGGCGGTGCTCGGCCTGCACCGGATCGAGGACCGGGCCGTGGTGGTCGATGGCGAAGTGGT
>NZ_JBGTDD010000175.1:0-3855 GCF_041748495.1 Parasphingorhabdus sp. | reverse complement strand
GGCATAAGCACTATCCTCCAGAAAATGACTTCGCCTGCGAGCCGGTCATTTTCTGGAGGATAGTGCTTAGCAAACCAAAACGGCTGAAGCCTTATACCAGCTACAAGCTGGTGGGTTTACTCCAAAGGTGAGACACTAAATCAGCCCGGAAAGCGGACTCGACGGGTCGGCATACATCCTGCGCCCCATTCTTCCGGACAGATAGGCCTCACGCCCTGCCTGCACCGCCAGCTTCATCGCCCGCGCCATCCGCACCGGTTCCTTTGCCTCGGCAATGGCGGTATTCATCAACACGCCGTCGCAGCCAAGCTCCATTGCTACCGCGGCATCACTCGCAGTCCCGACCCCGGCATCGACCAGCACCGGCACGCTGGCGCCCTCGACGATCAGCCGGATCGTCACCCGGTTCTGAATACCGAGCCCGGACCCGATCGGCGCACCCAGCGGCATGATCGCCACAGCGCCCGCATCTTCCAGCTGTTTCGCTGCAATCGGATCGTCGACGCAATAGACCATCGGCTTGAACCCTTCCTTCGCCAACACCTCGGTCGCCTCGAGCGTTTCGCGCATATTGGGATAAAGCGTCTTTGCCTCGCCGAGCACTTCCAGCTTGACCAGATCCCAACCGCCGGCCTCGCGCGCCAGCCGCAGGGTACGGATCGCGTCCTCGGCATTGAAGCAGCCTGCAGTGTTCGGCAGATAGGTGACTTTCTTGGGATCGATAAAGTCCATCAATACCGGCTTGTTCCGGTCGGTGACATTGACCCGGCGGATGGCCACGGTGACGATCTCCGCGCCCGATGCTTCGACCGCAGCGGCATTTTCCGCGAAGTCCTTGTATTTGCCGGTGCCGACAATCAGACGCGAGCGGAATGTCCGCCCCGCTACCGTCCAGCTGTCGTCACCGGAACCGCCACCGACGAAATGCACGATTTCCATTTCATCGCCCTGCTCGACGATGACGTCGTCCAGCGTCGAGCGGGTGACTATCTCCCGGTTGCGCTCCACCGCCACCTTGGCCGGATCGAGATCAAGCGAACGCACCAGATCGGCAATCGAGCCGCCCGCTGCAAACTTGTGGTCATCGCCGTTCAACCGGATCTGAATTTCAGCCATTTCGGTAACTTTCATGTCTTTGATCTCGCTTTTCAAAAACGAGCCATATAAAGAGGGCGCTCCAGTCGCAACCAAAAGCCTTGGGGAGGAACCAATATCTTGGCGGCCAAGACCATCTATATATTGAACGGACCCAATCTCAACCTGCTCGGCATGCGCGAACCCGAAATCTACGGTTCGGAAACACTCGACGAGATCGCCGGGCAGATCGAAGACCATGCCCGGACGCTCGGCTTCGACGTCGATATTCGCCAGAGCAACCATGAAGGCCATCTGGTCGACTGGCTGCATGAAGCTGCCGCGGAAGGCGCACATGCGGCGATTCTCAACGCCGGTGCCTTGACCCACACATCGCTCGCCTTGTTCGACGCGATCAAGGCGATCGGTACCCCGGTGATCGAAGTGCATCTTTCTAATCCTGCCGCGCGCGAGGAATTTCGCCACAAGAGTTTCATTGCGCCGGTTGCAAAAGGAACGATTTGCGGCTTTGGTGCATTTGGCTATCAACTGGCGCTGGACGCTGCCAGCAAATTTTAACGACAGCATAAGGACAGAATATGCCTGCAAAAAAAGAATCGGGTGAAGGCATGAATGTAGATATAAAGCTGGTGCGCGATCTGGCCGCCATTCTCGAGAAAGCCGGCCTGACCGAAATCGAAGTCGAGGATGGTGACCGCAAGATCAAGGTCGCCCGCGGCGGCGGAACCTATATTTCTGCCCCTGCCGCATATGCGCCGCCTGCTCCGGCGGCAGCTGCCCCGACACCGGAAGCGGCCGCCGCGCCGGTTGATGATCACGCCGGCGCACAGAAATCGCCGATGGTCGGCACCGCCTATCTCGCGGCTGAACCCGGTGCCGCGAATTTCATCAGCGTGGGCGACAAGGTTGCCGTGGGCGATACTTTGCTGATCGTCGAAGCGATGAAGGTAATGAACCCGATCACCTCCGAGACGGCTGGCACAGTCAAGGCCATTCTGGTCGAAAATGGTCAGCCGATCGAATATGACCAGCCCCTGGTCGTGATCGCTTGAGGCCCCCAGCGTGACCATTGAAAAGATCCTGATTGCCAATCGCGGGGAAATTGCGCTGCGGATTTTGCGCGCGGCAAAGGAACTGGGCATCGAAACCGTTGCCGTTCACAGCACCGCCGATTCAGACGCCATGCACGTGCGGCTTGCCGATCAGGCGGTTTGTATCGGCCCGCCCCCTGCCGCCGACAGCTATCTGTCGATCCCGGCAATCATTTCGGCTGCCGAGATCAGCGGCGCCGATGCGATTCATCCCGGCTATGGCTTCCTCTCGGAGAATGCCCATTTTGCCGAAGTCGTCGAAGCGCACGACATCAAATGGATCGGCCCCAAGCCCGAGCATATCAAGATCATGGGCGACAAGGTTGCAGCCAAGAAGACCGCTGGCGATCTCGGCATTCCGTTGGTGCCGGGTTCGGCCGGTGCGGTCAGCGAGATCGAGGAAGCCAAGCGGGTGGCTGCAGAAGTCGGCTATCCGGTGATCATCAAGGCTGCATCCGGCGGCGGTGGTCGCGGCATGAAAGTGGTCAACAGCGAGACCGAGCTGGAAACCCAGATGAAACAGGCGGGCACCGAGGCCAAGGCGGCCTTTGGTGACGCCACGGTCTATATTGAAAAATATCTCGGTGATCCGCGCCATATCGAATTTCAGGTGTTCGGCGATGGCCGCGGCAATGCAATTCACTTGGGCGAGCGCGATTGTTCGCTGCAGCGCCGACACCAGAAAGTGCTCGAGGAAGCACCGTCTCCCGTAATCAGCGCCGAGCAGCGCGAACGCATGGGCAAGGTCTGCGTCGACGCGATGAAGGGCATGCAATATCGCGGCGCCGGGACAATCGAATTTCTTTACGAGAATAACGAATTCTACTTCATCGAAATGAACACCCGCCTGCAGGTCGAGCATCCGGTGACCGAAATGATCACCGGCTTTGATCTGGTGCGCGAACAGATTCGCATTGCCGATGGTCGTGAGCTGTCGGTGAGTCAGGAAGATCTGGTATTCAGTGGTCATGCCATCGAATGCCGGATCAACGCCGAAAATCCGAAGACCTGGGCGCCCTCGCCCGGCAAGGTCACCAGCTATCACGCGCCAGGCGGCATGCATGTCCGGGTCGATAGCGGCCTTTACGCGGGCTATTCGATCCCGCCTTATTATGACAGCATGATTGCCAAATTGATCGTCTATGGCCGCACCCGCGACGGCTGCATGATGCGCCTCGCCCGCGCGCTTGACGAATTTGTCATCGAAGGCGTCCAGACCACGATCCCGCTGCACCAGAAGCTGGTGTATGATCCGGAATTTCAGTCCGGCGAATATACGATCAAATGGCTGGAGGAATGGCTGGAGAAGGATAATCTGAAGGATTAGGCCTGTCCTGCTGAAGATCCGCTATGCCCCCGCGCAGACGGCGGTCCATCTCAAGGCTTACCTTGACTCCCGATGGTTGATGTTACGCGCTCCGCCTCCCGAGCACCACATCGTCCCTGACCGCCCGTTTCCCATATATGATGTGGATCCCCGCCTGCGCGGCGATGGAATGGCCAAGAGCTTCGTTCAGGTTCATCCCACCTTTCCTGAACATAACAACTCAGTTCAGGACCTAGACAGGGTTAACACTCTATCACCGGTTGTACAGATGCGGCAAATGGAGTCGCCAGCAACAGGAGTAAGCCATGCGTATATTTCTCTTTCCAGGCCTGATGGCTGCCA
>NZ_JBGTDD010000174.1:0-5718 GCF_041748495.1 Parasphingorhabdus sp. | reverse complement strand
GCCGGGATCGCCGGCGAGCACGACCAGCGGCACCAGGCCCTCTTCCGGCTGCGGGTCGGGCGAGCAATGGGTGACGACGCCGGTGCCGCCGCGCTCGTGCAGATTCTGGCCGTGGTCGGCGGTGTAGATGATGGTCGAATTGCCGAGATCGGCCTGGCCGAGCAGCCGGTCGAAAAAGGCACCGACATTCCACAGCAGGGTGTTGCGATAGGCGTTGCGGTAGAGCACCCAGCTTTCGGCCGAGCCGGAAAAGCCGTCGCGGTCGCCGGTGTCGGAAATATGCAGAAACTGACCGCGCGGCAGCACCGGCTGATAGCGCATATAGGCGTCGGGATATTTGTCGTGGATCGGAAAATGCGCGCCGATCTTGTTGAGATAGATGAACTGCCTCTTGCCGTCGTTGAGAAAGCCGGCGAGCGCGTCGGCCGAGGCATGGTCGCGGCGCTGGATCGGGACACCGTCAAACGCGACCCACTGGTCGACGTCCTGCAGTTCGGATTCGTCCATCAGATTGTTGAACATCCGCTTGGTCCGTTGCACGTCGATATAGATGGTCTCCAGCCCGGCGCGCTTGGCATAAGCCCAGATCGAGGGCATGCTGCCGTTGATCCGGACATAATCGTCGCGGGTGCCGCCGTGGCGCAGCGTCATGTTGACGGCGGCGCTGCAATGGGCGATCGACACGGCGAGGCCGAAATTATGCGCGGTGACGCCGTTTTGCGGTGCCTTGAGCCCGCTGTGGACGCCGTCCGGATTGTTGATGTCGAGATAATGGCCGGAAATGCTTTCATCGACCAACAGCACGATATCGCCGTCACCGTTCAGCGGCCGGACCACCGGCAGCCGGACCGGCTGCCGCGGCATGATCACGGCGGTGGACCGCTCGTAACCGTAGAGCAAGGTGTATGCGGCGCCGGTATAGCTGGCCGGCAGGCCGCGGGCGCCATCACCGCCACGGACGAACAGGATGCCGGCGAGCGCGAACAGGGTCAGCAGCGGCGCGGCCACCAGCATTTTGCCGCGGGCGGCGGGCCACATCCTGCCGTGGACGGGAGCCAGATTTTCACCGGCTCCGGCGCGGGCCCGGTGCGGACCCAGCCCGATCCCGAGCAGCAGCAGCAGCCCCTGCCCCGCGCCGATCAGGATCGGTCCGGCATATTGGCCCCAGGCCTCGTGCAGCGAGCCGGAGGCGTTGATCATGCTGATGAACGCGTGATAGGGCATATGATCCTCGGCCGAGCTCTGGTAGGTTTCGACCATGATCCCGGCGACCGAGATGAACAGGGCGAAGCTCCAGCGGATCAGCGCGGCCGGGATGAAGGCGGCGCTGACGATGCCGATCAGGCAGAGGCCGAGCAGCGCGCCATAAGCGGCCAGCCCGAACCACTGCCATTCCGGTGCGACCAGCGATTGAAACCGGTCGATGACCTGCCCCGAACCGAGCAGCAGCGCTGCCCCGATCAGCAGCATTTTCAATTTTGTCAGCATGGCCTTGCCCCGAACTTCAAACGCCATGGTCTAGCCCATTTGTGTTAAATAACTGAAAACATGTGCACGGCAGGCCTCGCAAAAGCGCGAATGGCTCGTTATATAGGCAGCATGACAGACTATCTGACCGTAGAAGACACCACCCCGCAATCCCGCACCGGCGCGATCAAGCTGCACGGGCCGGACGCGTTTGAAGGCATGCGCAAGGCCGGCCGGCTGGCCGCCGAGATCCTGGACTCGCTGGTGCCGCACGTCGTCCCCGGCGTGACCACCGGCGCGCTCGACGACATGGTTCGCCAGCAGGCCTTTGCCGCCGGCGCCGTGCCGGCGACGCTGGGCTATCGCGGCTTTACCCACAGCTGCTGCACCTCGATCAACCATGTCGTCTGCCACGGCATCCCCGGCGACAAGAAGCTGGCCGAGGGCGATATCGTCAATATCGACGTTACCGTGATCGTCGACGGCTGGCACGGCGACACCAGCCGGATGTATCTGGTCGGCAAGACCCCGATCAAGGCGAGCAAGCTGGTCCAGGTGACCTATGAATGCATGATGCTGGGCATCGAGCAGGCGAAGCCGGGCAACCGCATGGGCGATGTCGCGCACGCGATCCAGAGCCACGCCGAGGGCCACCGCTATTCGGTGGTCCGCGATTTCTGCGGCCACGGCCTGGGACAGATGTTCCACGACGCCCCGGAAGTGGTCCACGCCGGCCGCCCCGGCACCGGCCCGGAGCTGCGCCCCGGCATGTTCTTCACCATCGAGCCGATGATCAATATCGGCAAATATGCCTGCAAGATGCTCGACGACGGCTGGACCGCGGTGACCCGCGACCGCTCGCTGACGGCGCAGTTCGAGCATAGTATCGGGATTACCGAGGATGGCTGCGAGATATTTACCAAGAGCCCGACCGGGCTGGATGCGCCGCCTTATTAGGAGCGCGGTCTATTGCGGACCTGCGGCCCTGTCCTTCCTGACTTTCTGGAACGAACAGACGGTTCGAACGTAGATTTCCCAGTATCAAAAAAGAGAGAGACTTATGGATTTCCAGTTCAACAGCGACAATAATATCGAAGGCACCAGCGACATGGCCGATCGGGTCGAGGCGCGTATCCGGGAACGGCTGGCGCGGTTCGACAGCCGCCTGACCCGGATCGCGGTGCATGTGCGCGATATCGATGGCGCCACTGACGGCCCGGACGGCGTCGAGGCCTCGATCGAAGCGCGCCCGGCCGGCGGTCAGCCGATCGCCGTATCGGACCGGGCGGATGTGCCGGAGACGGCGGTGAACCGGGCGCTGAAAAAGCTGGTGGCGCGGCTGGATAGTGAATTTGGCAAGATGGATCGGGTTCGGCGGTAGTTGGGGTTTGGGGTGGTGTACTGACTGGAGTTATGGGTTGCCGGGTCTTCGTAACAGATCAGCCTTATCTTCTTTGTCACGACTATTTGTAAAAGTGCACTGTCACCTTAATTGCGGGATCGATGACTGTGACACGGTCTTGTACCGTTCATGTAGGTATGGCGCTATCGATGATTACGGCAGGGATGCTGAAGATGGGGCCTGAGGATCTAGTTTTTATCATCTATTGAATGCCGACGGAGAACATTAAACTTCCCAGTCTGATAAAAAGGGCGGGAAGCAACTCCCGCCCTATGTCATTTTCATGATAGCTTATTTGTCGGTGTTCATCTTGATTTCGCGCAGAATATAGGTCCCTTGGATCTTGCGAATATTGTTATAGAGTTCCCGCACTGTCTTGTTGCTGCTTTCCATGTTGGCTTCGCCCCAGGCCGCCATGAACTTGTCATATTTGGCCTTATCAGCGTCCAGCTCAGCCATGTTGGGATAGTTGACCCTGAGGACCAGGTTCACATCATTGTCACCATAAGGCACAACGTAAATGCCGTAATCGCTAATCTGCCCCAATTTTTTGGATACCTCGTTGGCCTTTACCCAGGTTCCCTTCAAACCTTCCAGGTAAAAGCCGAGTTGGCCCTCATCCACTTTTACGTAAGTCAATTCCACCACAGTCTTTTGTGGAGTGTAGTCTTCCCATACCTTGAGTTGCGCCGCGGCTGGTGTGCTTAAAGCCAAACATGCCGTCGCTGCTGATATAGAAATAGACTTAAAAATACCGTTCATGATATTACCCCTTTGGTTCATAAAAATACGACCCTAGATGGGAGAATACGCAACTTATCCTCTAGCCCCCGGTTTTTACTGACAGACACAAAGGCTATGAGTCAAGGCTCAGGTCGGTTTTGGCGTTCATGATCACGGCCTACTCCCGATTGTTCATGATTTGCCTTACCCCTCAGGCCAAAAGTAGATGTCAGCTTCCAAGCAATGAACAAAGCTTACTGACCGGCAGGAACGAGAGCGCAAAGCCATCGATCTGCGCTTACCGCCCCTAGGTCTGCTATTGCTTCTTGGCCAGCCGATAGCGGACCGTCGCAAAACCACCCAGTTTCAGACATTTGCGTGGCAATGGTGGGAGCCGAAAAGCCGA
The DNA here is from genome assembly GCF_041748495.1 of Parasphingorhabdus sp. Classification (GTDB taxonomy): domain Bacteria; phylum Pseudomonadota; class Alphaproteobacteria; order Sphingomonadales; family Sphingomonadaceae; genus Parasphingorhabdus. The sequence goes on along the minus strand of NZ_JBGTDD010000174.1, from coordinate 1,720 downwards.
CGCAAGACGGCTTCATCGCCTACAGTAGGAAATGGGCCGGTTGCTGACAGTCAGCTTTGCAGAACCAAGAAATCGCTCATGGCGTCGGATGATTGATCCAGCTAACTACATCGAGTGAAACAAAGCAGAGCAGATTCGAATTGGGATAGCCTTGCCGGTGACTTGTTTCGCCGTGCCTATAGTTTTGGCCTGTCGGCATTCCAGCTTACACACGTAGCAATGGCTGTTGCAGTAGGACGAAATGACACCGATGTTGAGAAGGCCGCTTACAATGGTGCTCACTCACCAGCGATTTGGTTTCTCGTTGGTTTTGCCTTCGAGTTGTTTCTGAAGTCTGCAATCGTCGCAACGGAAGACGGGGTCTCGGAAATCAAGTCGCTAGGGCACGATCTCGACAAAGCATTGGAGAAGGCCGAGGAGCGTGGCTTAGCGCTCAACGAAAGCACCCGCACTTCAATCCAGATCGCAAATCGCACTCACAATACCCAAGGAAAAAACAGTCTCTACTTCCGTTACGGTGGCGGTGATAGCGCCGACGTCGAAACCGTTGAGACTATCGTGGCTTCTTTAAAAGACTTGCTTGAGCAGACAGCCCCCTTGGTCGGTCAGTCTCAAGCCACTTATGAGGTTTTCCTTGTTCCCTACGAAAAATGTTCAGAGTAACTCTTCATTCTCTCGCGATGTAATTGGACAGGAATTGGAGAGGACCGCTTCTCGAAATTACGGTAACAGGAATTACGGTGACGTTGCACTTCTAGCTTCATTATGGTGACTGCTTGAACAACCGCACTGTCATCGCGTTCCTGTAATCCCGTAACCCCATTCTATATCCGGCAATCCCACCCCAACCACTCCTCAAAAACCCCCCTCGAAATCCATATTGTGATGCAGCACGCGCACGATATGCAGCGCATCCCGCTCAGCCCTGTAAAAAACAACATGCGCCTGCTGGCGGATGCGGCGCAATCCGGGGGCGATCTCTTCGGCGCTGCGGCCCAGCTGCGGGTTGCCCTGCAGGGAGTGGAAACAGGCGTGAAGCCGGTCGCGGTACAGGCGGGTCTGATCGATGCCGAATTCGGCGATGGTGTAGTCGGGTATTTCGGCCAGATCGGTTGCGGCGCGCCTGCCTAGGTGCAGGTCAGCCATTTACGGCGCGGGCTTCGGCGGCGCGCCATATCTCGTCCAGAGACCGGTCGCGGGGGCCGCTGTCCAGCCCTTCGGCTATCGCCGCGCGCAACGTGGCAAGCCGGTCCTGTTGCGTCTGGTTGCGCTTGACCAGATCGCGGATATATTCGCTGTCATTGGTAAAGGCGCCGCTCGCGATCTGGGATTTGATCCAGGCGTCCTGGCTCTCGCTGAGCGTGATGGTTTTGCGGACGGTGGCCATGGGCGACGCTCCTTGCAGACGTATTGTCATATTATTGGTGCAGCTTGTGCTTATAAAGGCGGTTGGGCGCGATGGCTGCGGCATGGCCTGAACTGACAAGCAGCTTTATCTGGTAATGGCTGGTGCGCGCGCCTAGACCCCCAGCCCACATCCCGCCAACTCAGGCACCAGAACAGGCATCAGCACATGGCCCGCAAACATTCGAAACATGGCGGCTATCAGGACCATCCGTTCGACGAGGAGCAGGAGGCGCCGACGCCGGTGCCCTGCTGGCTGTGCGCGCGGCCGAGCGGCGAGACCATCGTCTGGCATCATCCGGTGCCGAAAAGCCGG
>NZ_JBGTDD010000173.1:0-30197 GCF_041748495.1 Parasphingorhabdus sp. | reverse complement strand
TGCGCCTGCGCCCATTTCCAGTCGGCGAAATTCTGTCCATAATCCCGCTGCACCCGGCGTTCGTCGAGATTGTTGGTCTTGCCCCAGTGGCGGGTGAAGGCGATCCCGGCTTCATCGAGCGCTTCGACCACTTTCCGGTAGCCTTCATGGCTGGATTGGAGATTCGGGCCGTCAAAGTCGATGACAACATTGTCCGGCCAGCGCGCCGGTGCCAGCAGCCCCCTGGCCTGACGGAGGAAGCGCAGGGTCACTACCGTGCCGCCGCCGCCTCGCCGAAAACTGTCAATGATCAAGTCAAAGGCTTCGCTGAGCTGGCTGCGGTCCATGGTCACCGAACCATTGAACAGGCTGGCGATGGGAGAATGTTGCTCCGTTGTATGGCCCCAGGTGGCGATGGCCGGCGGATCATCCACATCCCGGTTCCTGGGATAGGCCTGTTCCATCGCCAGCTGCAATATCTCCCCCTTGAAAAGATCGCTGTTCGCCATCGCCTTGCCCAACAGGGTCAGCGCGTCATAGCCCGCGCCCATGTCGCCCGGCGGTGGCGGTGGGATGCTCGCGTCATAGGGCCGACGGTAGAGGAAGCGCAGCAGGCATTTTTTGTCGAAAGGGTCAAAAGGATTGAGAATGAGCTGCAGAAAATACGGATCTTCGTTCAAACCGAACGCCCGGGAAAATTTCCGGAACTCGCCGCGACACAGCCAGTCGATATGCTCCCGCCGGATCTTTGCCGCTTTCTGGATATTCTGCACCATGTAGATGGGATCGGTTTCGATCAGCATCGCGGTGACAAAGCCCATCGCGCCGACATGCAGTTGGGCCGCGGCAAATATCCGGTCGTCCCGGATGATCTCCGACCCGGTCTGAGCGATGAAGCTGTCCGACAGCACCGATTTTTCCGGCTCTATCCACAAGATCCGGTCCGGCGTCACCAGCTGCACCGCCCGGACATGATCCTGAATGCCGCCCTCCTCCCAAACGCTACCATGGGTGCCGGTGGCACAGGCTCCGGCGAAGCTCTGGCCATTGCTGGCCCCGCCGGTACGCAGCGACCGGCTCATTTCCTCCGCGCTTTCATAGACTTCGTCGACGGTCGCGCCCGCCTGCACCATCAGCAGGGATTCAGCGGCAAGATGGCAATCCGGATGCAAGTCCGGAGCCGCAATCCTGAATGTGCGGTTGAGCCGCAAGGTCTCGACCAGCCAGCCGTCTTCGACCACATTGATCGGAGCCGGCGACCAGCCCGCGCCGATCGGCCGCACCGGAATCTGATATTGTCTTGCCTCACGGAGCAGCGCCAATATGGTTTCGGCTACGTCTTTCAGATAGGCCCGTCCGTTGATCTGATCGCCATTGGCCAGTTCGATCCGGTCCTTGAGATTGCAGGCGGCGGTCTGGTGATAATTGGTCCAGACCTGATGACCCAGATGCACGACCCGCGCCATCAGGCGTCTCCCACGTCAAAGTCGCCCGCATAGCAGCGATAGGCAATACTGACCCGCCGAACGAAACCGAAGGTCACCAGACAGATCAGCACCGCCTTGCCGGTCATGAAAAACCGCATATCGTTGATACCAAGCCGGGCACAATCATCGACCTGCAGGGAACGCCCGCGCCGGGAAGCAAAGCCCCAGGCCAATATCGTGATCTCGATCGTCTTCCCGCCGACCGGTCGGGGATCGGCGACCGCCAGGCAGGCATCCCCCCACAAGGCCAGTATCTGACCGAGCAACAGCAAAGCCAGCAGCACGACTAGAATGAGTGACCAAAATGCCATGGCTTCCCCCCAATTTTATCCGGTATCGATGAATAGTTTGCGGGTCGAGCCGCCCGCTGTATAGGATAAAAATGCATATTCACAAATTGCTGACGGACAATCAGGACATCGCCGATATCTGCGCCCGCTTCGCGACAGCGGACTTCATCACGGTTGATACCGAGTTCATGCGCGAGAATACCTACTGGCCGATTCTGTGCCTGATCCAGATATCGGATGGCAAGGAAGCCGCGGCGATTGACCCGCTGGCCAAGGGCGTTGATCTTGGGCCGCTGCTTGAGCTGATGGTCAACAATGAAGACGTGCTGAAGATTTTCCACGCTGGCGGGCAGGATGTCGAAATCATCCACAATCTGACCGGCAAGACCCCGCACCCGATCTTCGACACCCAGATCGCCGCCATGGCAATCGGGCAGAGCGAGCAGATCGGCTATGCCAATCTGGTTGACAGCTGGCTGGGGATCACCCTCGACAAGGGCGCCCGGTTCACCGACTGGTCCCGCCGGCCGCTCAACGCCCGGCAGCTTGAATATGCGGTGGCTGATGTCACCCATCTCGCCAAGATTTTTCCGATGATGCTGGAAAAATTGCGCGAGACCGGCCGGGGTGTCTGGATCAATGCCGAAATGGAGAAGCTCGCCGATCCGGAAAATTATGTGAATGATCCGGAAAAGGCCTGGCTGAGGGTGAAGTCGCAGGGCCGCAATCTCGACATGCTCGGCCGGCTCAAGGCGCTGGCCGCCTGGCGCGAGCGGGAAGCGCAATCGAAGGACCTGCCGCGCGGACGGATCATGCGCGATGAAACATTGGCGGATATTGCTGGCCATCCCCCCCGCGACCAGGCCAAGCTGGGGCAGGTTCGCGGGCTTTCTGCCGGATGGAAGAATAACGACATCGGCGCACGGCTGATGGATATTATCGAACAGGCAGAGCCGCTTTCCCGCGATGATCTGCCGCTGAAAATTGGCCGACGTCCCAAGAATGGCAAGTCCAACGCCCTGGTCACCGATCTGCTCAAATTATTGCTCAAGATCCGTTCTACGGAGATGAATGTCGCCTCCCGTCTGCTTGCCCGCGCCGATGATCTGGAACGGATTGTCGCCGGAGAGCGCGAGGATGTGCCGCTGCTCGAAGGCTGGCGCTATGACGAATTTGGCCGGGATGCGCTGGATCTCGTCGAAGGCCGGGTCAGCTTCACGGTCAAGGACGGCAAGTTGAAAATGACTCACCAGCAAGAAGGTGATGCCGCAGAAGCGGAATAGTCATTCAGCCGTCATCACCGGTTCCAGACCCAGCATATTCGCCAGATGGCCGTGCCGTTTGGCGACCGCATCGCCATAGAGATGGATCAGATCGCTGGCGATCGTGAGCTCCAGCTTTTTCCCGGTTTTCCGGATCTGAGTCTGTTCAAGCGGATTGCGGGTTCCGCCACTGAGCCGCTGGCCGAGACGCATCGCCAGGCCCCAGCTGATCGCCAGCTGCGTTGCCGCTTCGCTGGCCAGCTTGCCGCCGCCGGGGAAGACATGGTTGCCGCCGCCGAAACTGGTGTAGAGCGCCTGCCCCAGCATCTCGCGTTCCGGACCGCTGATGCCGACCCAATTGCCGTGCAGTCCGATCTCCAGTCCGCGCTCGGCCCGAAAACTGGGATTCGCCCGCCAGGCAACATCGCCCAGATTGCAGGCGGCCTGGCGAATGCGGTGCCACTCAACCGGATCGTCGGAAAAAATTTCGGCAATCCATTTGCCCAGCAATTTGCTGTTCGCCGGGAAACGGGCCTGCGCCGATCCGGCGTCTTCGGTTCCCAGCAGCAGGGGATCCCTTGCCGCTTCCTGCTTGCTGATATTCTGGAACAACAGCCCTTCCCGCACGCCATAAGCCGACACCACCATCTTGCTGCTGCCCAGATAGCGCACCAGCATCGACAATAGCCAGGCAGCGTCCTTCAGCGTCGGGATGCGGGAGCTGGAAAGCCCCGGGACATTCTTGAGCTTGTCCTTGTTCAATTGGGCGAGCCGGCTGACCAGCCGCTGGGCACGCCGCGGTTCCATTTCATAATTGTGGATCACCGGCAGCGGATAATTGCTGTCAAACATGTCAAGCCGGGCCAGCGACCGCCAGGAGCCGCCGACCAGATAGAAGGGAAGCTCTTGCGCCTGCTTCTCCCATCCGGTTTTCTTCAGCATTTTCCGGACCTGACGCTTGAGCTTGTCCTGCCCCTTGCTCCGCAAATCGGCGACCCTGAGCACGCCGAGCGGAAAGGAATAGCGTTCCAGGACCGCGCCCCCGTCGATCAATGCCAACTCGAGACTGCCGCCGCCCAGATCGCCGACAATGCCTTTTGCATCGGGCATGCCGGAGATTACGCCAAGCGCGGCCAATTCCGCTTCTTCCTCGCCCTGCAACACCTGCACATCATAGCCGATGGCGCGCGCCGCCTTGAGCAGATCCTTGCCATTGATTGCGTCCCGCACCGCTGCCGTGGCGAAACTCTTGATGCTGTCGACTTCCATATCCGTGCACAGACGGTGGAAGCGTTTGAGGCCGCGGATCGCGAGCAGCATGGAATCCTCGGCAATATCGCCGGTCGTGGACAATTGCCTGCCCAGGCCAGCCATCACTTTTTCATTGAACAATATCGCCGGAATCCGGGCCGGCCCCTGATAGACGACCAGCCGGATCGAATTGGAACCGATATCGACGATCGCCGTTCGCTGGTTGCCGTGTTTTTTTCTCGCTTGCGCGGTGGCGGATATTTTCTCTTTTTGCATCAACACCCCGGGTCACGCCTTTTTCTTGCGGCGGCGGAGGCTCAGCCGGGGAACCGCATTGCTTTTCTTCAGCGCCTTGCCGCGGCCGGAGAGCGACGGGTTGGTCATGAAATAGCGGTGCAGGTTGAAGGGCTTGCTCGAAGGGACAACCCTGGTGTAGCTGCCATCTGCATTCAATTCCCAGCTCTGTTCGTCATCAATGAGATTGGCCACCATGACCTGATCCAATATCTGGTCATGGACGGTCTTGTTGGTGATCGGCATCATATATTCCACGCGTCTGTCCAGATTACGCGGCATCCAGTCGGCCGATGAAATATAGAGTTTCGCGCCATCATTGGGCAATTCCCTGCCATTGCCAAAGGCCCATATCCGGCTGTGCTCGAGAAAACGGCCGACCACCGATTTCACCCTGATATGGTCCGACATGCCCGGCACGTCGGGTCGCAGACAGCAAATGCCGCGGACCACCAGATCGATTTCGACCCCGGCGTTGCTTGCCTGATAGAGCTTCTCGATCAGCGCCGGATCGACCAAGGAATTCATCTTTGCCCAGATCATGCCCGGTTTGCCCGCGCGCTCATTGGCGATTTCCTGATCGATCAGCGCCATCAGGTCCTCGCGCATGTCCCGCGGGGACATCGAGATCAGTTCCAGCGCCTTGGGCTCGACATAGCCGGTGATATAGTTGAACAGTTGCGCCGCATCCCGGGCCGCCCGCGGATCCGCGGTGAAAAAGCTGAGATCGGTATAAATCTTGGCGGTTATCGGATGATAATTGCCGGTGCCAAAATGACAATAGGTGCGATAGCCTTCCTGTTCCTTGCGCACGACCATCGATATTTTCGCGTGGGTCTTCCACTCGATGAAGCCGTAAACGACCTGAACCCCGGCCCGTTCCAGTGCGCTTGCCCAGAGCAGGTTTTGCTCTTCGTCGAAACGCGCCTTGAGTTCGACAATCGCAGTCACCGATTTGCCGGCTTCGGCTGCGTCAATCAGCGCCCGGATCACGGCGGATTGCTTCCCCGCCCGGTAAAGCGTCTGCTTGATCGCGACGACGTCGGGATCGGCAGCCGCCTGCCGCAGAAATTCGATCACCACCTCGAAGGACTCATAGGGGTGATGGACCAATATGTCCTTGTCCCGGATCGCAGCGAAACAGTCGCCGCCATGATCGCGAATCCGCTCCGGAAAGCGCGGGCTATAAGGCGTGAACTTGAGATCGGGGCGATCTTCTTCGACCAGGATTTCGAGATCACTGACGCCAACCAGACCATTGATCCGGCTTTCGGTCGCCCCGTCATCAAGCAGATTTTCGCGCAGCATCGCAACCACAGGCTCGGCCAAGTCCGGGCCCATTTCCAGCCGGATCACATCGCCGCGACGGCGCCGTTTGATCGCGCTGCGGAAATAGCGGACAAGATCTTCCGCTTCCTCTTCCACCTCGATATCGCTGTCCCGGATGACCCGGAACAAGCCGCTGCTTTTCACGACGTAGCCGGGAAACAGGATATCGGAAAAAGCCTGGATCACGGTCTCGACTGCGACATAGACGGCTGACTCGCCGGGCAGGCGGATGAAGCGGGCGAGACCGGACGGGATCATTACCAGCTCCCTGATGCCCTGATTGTCCGATTCGCGGACGAGATCGAACACCAGACTCAGACCCTTGTTCGGGATGAAGGGAAATGGATGGGCCGGATCGAGCGCCTGCGGAGTGAGCACCGGAAATATCTGGTCGATAAAATGCCGGCTCAACCAGGCTTTCGACGTTTTCGACAGGTCGGCCACCGCCGCAACGCAAATCTCTTCCTCGGCAAGCGTTCTGGACAGCGACAGCCACACCCGTTGCTGGTGCTCAAGCAAGGAATCGGTGCGAATCGCTATTGCCTCCAGCTGCTGCGTGGCGGTCAGGCCATCAGCCGAACGTTCCTCGATATTCTGGCGATATTGTCCCACCAGTCCGGCGAAGCGGACCATGAAAAATTCATCGAGATTGCTCCCGGAAATAGACAGAAACCGCAGACGCTCCAACATCGGATGGGCGGTGTTTTCCGCCTCTTCGATCACCCGCTCGTTAAAGCCCAGCCAGCTTATTTCACGGTTGAAATAGCGCTTGCTGCGATCCTCCGCCGGTCCGCCAGCGGCATCAACCTCCGGCGACAGATCCGCATCCAGCGATTCGGCAGAAGGTTTATCCATGGGTCAGACTTCCACCTTTTCATCGCCTGCGTCAAACGTACCGAGCGCCGATTTCGCAATGGCCAGATTGATCGGCTTTTTGGACTCGATCGCCAGCGCATCCATTTTCTGAGCCAGTTGGCGCACCATAGCATAAGAGCGGACCATGCGCTTTTCCAGATAGCGCAATGCATCTTCGGATATGGTCAGGCCCCGGATCGCGAAATATTTCTGCAACAGCCCATCGATCATTGGCTGATCGGGTGGTCCGATTTCCAGATGCAGCGAGGCGGCGAGACGGGATTGCAGGTCAGGCAGTGAAACCTCCCATTGTGCAACCGGCAGGGCCGAAACCAGCAACAGCGGCTTGCGTTCGTCATTCGCCCGATTCCAGAGATGGAAAATCTCCAGCTCCTCGGATTCGCAAGCATCATCGACGACCAGTCCGCCTGTTTCCTGGGCAAAGGCCGATGCCATTGTGGTTTTGCCAGAGGCTGCGGGGCCCGTCAGGATCAGCGTGTGGTGCGCCCAGTCCCGCCATTGCTGCAGGTGCCGGTGCACTTCAGCATTGGCCGGCGTCACCAGATAGCCGCCGCGGTCCGGTGGCGGACTGTGTTCAAGAGGTAGGGCAATCTGACTCACGGTCTCGCTACTTCACTGTCCGGAACGACTGATACGCAGGGCGCCTGCTCCTTGCTGGACTTGCCAGCCTTGCGCCCTGAGGGCCTGGGCAAGCGCTGCAATATCACCTCTATAGGTCACGTTCATGACAGATACACCGCCGAGCGCCAGGCTGGAGGTGGAAGCGGAGGTGACACCCGGTATCGACCGTACCGCCGATTCCGTGCTGCTCACAGCGCCAACGTCCGGCGTGTCAAACTGCAGCGAAACGGTGGTTGCGGCAGCCGATGTCGCCGCATCACTTCCGGATTCTGTCGCCCCGTTTACCGTTGCGCTTTCTGGAACTTCGCCCGCGCTGTCTTCGGTCGATCGAGCATCCTCCAGCTCGAAATCTTCGAGAAGCAGTTCATCCAGATCGAAAGGGTCTTCGATGATCAGCGATTTGTCGGTTTTCAAGACGCCGCGCGTCAAGGCACTCGCATATATGGTGTCCAGCCGCGCGATGCCTTGATCCAGCATCTTGGGGATATCTTCGCTTTGGCGGACTTTCAGGGTGAAACTGTCGACATATCGGTTATCGGGACCATAGCGTGCGGTAAAACGCCCTGAGACCGGCCCCCCGGGATATTCATAAGTCAGCCGGACAATCGGAATAACCACATCGGCTGCGCCAAACTGGTCCAGAATATTGCGCCACCAGCGTCGACTGGGGCGGTTGGCCTGCCCTGCGGTCAGCACCAGCGACTCGCTGTCCGAGCCATAGGGCCGGACATAGTCGATCACGCTGTTGCCGGAATTGAATCGCGCCCAGGCCTTTTGCCACTCGGTGCGATGTTCGAATACCTGAGGCGATCCCGCGCTCCACATGATCGGTAGCACCAGCAAGGGCGGAGACCGCAAGCGCCGGCCACCGACACCCAGAATCGAGCCGGCCCTGGCCCGGTCGAACATAACGCCGAGCGTGGCGATATAGCGTTTGGGTCCGATCTGCTCCTGCTCGACGATGATGGCAGAGACGATCGTGTTCAGCGTACCATCCGGCAGGCCTTCGGTGTCACTGCCCTGGGTGCGCTTGTAGAGCATCTTCCAGGCCAGGCGCTGCGCCTCTTCCCAGCCCTTTTTGCGGGCATCGATGGCATTATCGCCATGGACATCGACCTTGACGCCCATGACTTCAAAGTCGCCGCTGCTGGCCAAGGGCGCAACTCCGCGCTCGATGCCTTCCAGCTGGGCATAGACAACCGTTCCCGCTAGCATCGTCACAACGGCAATGATGGCGGCAATCCTGATTCTGAAGTCAGTCAAAAAACTCATTTGCGCCCTTTTGACGATTATGGCGTGGAAATCCAGCCGCGACTTGTCTAATCGCACAAGTTATGAGTGAAAAGCAAAATGAGCCGGATAACTACACCTATGCGAAAGCCGGTGTTTCCATCGCTGCGGGCAATGCCCTGATCAAGGCAATCGCGCCCCTGGCCAAAGCCACGGCGCGTGCGGGTGCCAATGCCGAACTCGGCGGTTTTGGGGGATTTTTTGACCTGAAAGCGGCGGGATATCAGGATCCCTTGCTGGTCGCGGCCAATGACGGCGTCGGAACGAAGCTCAAGCTCGCGATCGATCATGACCGGCATGACACGGTCGGAATCGATCTTGTCGCCATGTGCGTCAATGACCTGATCGTACAGGGCGCCGAACCCTTGTTCTTCCTCGACTATTTCGCCACCGGCCGACTGGAAAACGGCATTGCCGAGAGAGTTGTCGCCGGCATCGCCGAGGGCTGCAAAATGTCCGGCTGCGCGCTGATCGGCGGCGAAACCGCAGAAATGCCGGGCATGTATGCCGAAGGCGATTATGATCTTGCCGGTTTCTGCGTCGGCGCGGTGGAGCGCGAAAAGGTTGTGACCGGCGCGACGATCGCGCCAGGCGATATCCTCCTCGGTCTCGAATCGTCCGGCATCCATTCCAACGGTTTTTCGCTGGTCCGGCGGCTGGCTGCGGACAAGGGCTGGAAAATGGATCGCCCTGCCCTGTTCAACCCCGACATCCTGCTGGTCGAAGCGTTGATGGCTCCGACCCGAATCTATGTAAAATCGCTGCTGCCGCTGATGCAATCGGGCCGGATAAAGGCGCTTGCCCATATCACCGGCGGCGGTTTGCTGGAAAATATCCCGCGCGTCCTGCCGGACGGACTGCACGCCCATGTCGATGCCGCGCGCTGGGATCAGCCCAGGCTGATGGCATTCCTGCAGGCTCAGGGCAATATCGAGCCGGAGGAAATGGCGCGGACGTTCAATTGCGGGATCGGGATGGTCCTGGCTGTCTCCCCCGACGAAGCGACCGCGATAACGGCCAATCTCGAAACCGCAGGCGAAAAAGTCCATGTAATCGGTGAGGTGCGTCCAGGAAACAAGGGTTGTTCGGTTACGGGGACACGCGGCATTTGGTCGGCGACGGCCGACTGGACCGCGACGCATGATGGCTGAAAAGGCCAAAATCGCGATCCTGATTTCCGGACGCGGATCGAATATGGCCGCGCTGGTCTATGCCGGAAAATCGGCCGACTGCCCTTTTGAAGTTATGCTGGTGGCGTCCAACGATCCCGACGCCCCCGGCCTGGCCCTGGCGCAGGCCGAAGGCATCGCCACCTTCGCCCATCCGCACAAGGGACTGTCGCGTGACGCCCATGATGCGATCATGCACGACGCTATTGTCGGCGCCGGCGCAGAATATGTCGTGCTCGCCGGTTATATGCGGATCCTGAGCGATGGTTTTGTGCAAAAATGGTCCGATCGCATGCTCAATATCCATCCCAGCCTGCTGCCCAAATACAAGGGGCTCGACACCTATCAGCGCGCCATCGACGCCGGAGACCGGGTCGCGGGATGCTCCGTACATCTGGTCACCGCAGAACTCGACGATGGCCCGGTATTGGCGCAGACCGAAGTGGCGATCCTTCCCGATGACGATGGCGACCGGCTGGCCAGCCGGATCCTGATCGCCGAACATCAGCTCTACCCGAGCGCGCTCGCCAAATATGTGACCCGCGAGTCCGATCCGGAATGGATATTGGCGCAGCTGCGCGAGCGTGCGCTGGCGCTCGAGGAAAGTCACGAACGGGCCAGTTTCGGTGCGCCCGGCTGGCGGGTCGGCAGCGAGACTACAGGGAAATATTTCGCCTATTTTGCACAGAGTCATCATGGCGAAGCCAGTATCGCCCTGCTCGTCAAGACCACCGGGATCGACGAACAGACCGCCCTGATCGACGCCGATCCTGACCTCTATTATGCACCCAAATTTTACGGCAAATCCGGCTGGATCGCGATCCGACTTGATACCGGCCAAACGGATTGGGACCATATTGCCGACTGGCTGAGAAAAAGCTGGCGGATGGTCGCGCCAAAGCGACTCACCAACATGATCGAAATCGCGAATCAATTTTAGGGAGAAGGTGCATCACGGGTTGAAAATCTCTGGACAACAAGGAGGAGGGAAATACTGTTGCCCAAAAAAAATCTGCGGCCCTGAATGGGAAAAGAAGTTCCAACCCGCGATGCCCTTTCAGATATAGACCAGGTCCAGCACAAGATCGATACGGCCCTTGGACCGTATGACCGGCTATCCTACATGCCGGCTTCCACGGCGAGCCGCACCATATCCGCTGCACTGGGGACGTCGAGCCGTTTCATCAGGATCGAACGGTGCATTTTCACAGTCCGCTCGCTGAGCCCCAGTTCATGGGCAATCTGCTTGTTGAGTAGACCCTTGGCGATAAATTGCAACACTTCGCGCTGCCGCTTCGACAGGTCCTTGACAATCGCCACCGCCCGCATCCGGCGCGGCTTGGCGAGGCTCGGCGAGTCTGCATCGATTTCGACCTGCGAGCCGAGAAAATATTCCAGCACCCCTTCTTCGTCAAACAACGGCGCGACCAGCACCGCGTTCTGAAATGGCGTGCCATCTTTCTTGTAATTCAATATCTCGACCAGAACCGACTTTTGCTGCCGCACCCCGCGCCGGATTTCTTCGGTCAGCCAGGATTCGGTCGCCTCGCCCGCCAGAAAACGGCAATTTCGGCCGATAATAAATTCGCGGTCATAGCCGGTCAGTTCCTCGAATGCATCATTGACCGCGACGATCGGGTTATCCTGAAGTCGGGGATTGCTGACCACCGAGGCAATCGGACTTTTTTCGATCAGGGCCATGACCGACGGACTGGGCAAATCCGATAGGGAGATCGCCATCTGGTCTTGTTCGTCGGGATGTTGCTCGCGATCCATGCTGGCAAGCTACTCGATTTTCACGGTTCAAGGCAAGCGCTAGCGCGACGGGACCTGCTGCGGTGAGAATTTGCCACGCGCTCGACATGCATCAGGCAGGGACGGCGCCGCTACCCGGCCGCATCAACAAAAGCGATAGGGCCGGTTTCTGGTCCGCTGATTGACACAATGTTTCGCACTCTTCATCAGCATCGCCAATGGGTTGGCATGCGGTACCCGCTTTGCCCGCCAAGGCCTGGCGACCCCGCAGACCAGTTCCGCCATCATGATTGACGCTTATGGCGGGCCCGAAACGCTCCGCCTGCGCGATGTCGCGGTACCACCGACCGGCACCGGCCAATTGCGCATCCGCCACACATCGATCGGCGTCAACTATCACGATATCTATGTCCGGTCAGGCCAGTATCGGCGATTTCCACTGCCGCTGATCCCGGGCCTGGAGGCCGCTGGTATTATCGAGGAGGTCGGACCGGATGTGACCGGTTTTGCTCCGGGCGACCGGGTCGCTTATCTCGACACCGGTTACGGGGCTTATGCCGCCGAGCGTGTGCTTTCCGCCACGCTGGCCCTGAAGCTGCCGGATTCGATATCCAATGATCTGGCCGCGACAATCCTGCTGAAGGGACTGACCGCTGCCATTCTGGTATTGCGGGTGCATCCCATCCAGCAGGGAGAGGTGGTTCTGGTTCATGCTGCCGCGGGCGGTGTCGGGCATATGCTGGTGCAATGGGCGTCACACCTCGGCGCCGAGGTGATCGGAACAGTCGGATCGCCCGAAAAAGCGGCGAGCGCGACCGCGGCAGGGTGCCGCGACGTGATCCTGTACAAGGAAACAGATTTCACCGCGCGGGTTATGGAATTGACCAGCGGCCGCGGCGTCGATGTGGTCTATGATGCGGTAGGGCGCGACACGTTCGATGGCTCGCTTGCATGCCTCGCGATGCTGGGTCATCTGGTGAACTATGGTCAGTCGTCAGGTGCGATCGAGCCATTCGATATCGCTCGCCTGGCCCCCAGATCGGCGACCATGAGCAGGCCCGCCTATGCCCATTATGTCGAGACGCGTCCGGCTCTGGAAGCCATGGCCGAGACATTGTGGCGGGCGATTGCCGACGGCATATTGACCGTGAAGGAAGGCAATGCTTATCCGCTGGCCGAGGCGGCGCGCGCGCATGAGGCGCTTGAGCAGAGAATAGCAGGGCCGTTTATCCTCAAGCCCTGATCAGCCAGTGTCATTTTCGGACGGGAGCATCATATCCATTCAATTGGCGGTCAGCGGTTGGCTGGCTGCCCGGCCGACGACAACCGGATGGGCTGGCGCCGGGAGTAATACGGTCTGCGCCGACCATATGCTGTTAACCTCTTGCGTCTATCGGTTGCCCGTGAAACGGGACAATCAACAAGCGCTGGATCAACGGCGTCCGACCTTCAGGCTCTTTCCCGGTTCGGTCAGCATTGCGCTCCCGGTCTATCGGGAATTTGTCGATATGCTGTACAGCATGTGGCTGCCGATTTTCGGTCTTGGCATGGTCTTTGTTGCGGTGTGCGTATTGGCGGCATTCCAATTGGGCGATCCCATTTACGTTACACTCGCCATCGCCGGTGTGCTGACAACCTCTCTGCGTCTTGCGGCTGTCCGGGCCTATATGCGCGTCTCGCCGGTCGCAAATTTGCCGGACCTGCTCCGCTGGGAATGGCGCTACGCAATCGGCAATTATATCTCGGCAGCGCTGCTCGCCTTGCTCACCGTCATGGTGCTGACAGTGCATGACCCCATGTTGCATCTGATCGCCGTCAGTCTGATATTCAGCTTTGGTGCGGGTATCGTGGCGCGGACATCGGTCAGACCGAAAGTTTGCGTGATAAGTCTGTTGATTGCTACCGTACCAACGGTTGCCGCCCTTGCCTTCCATGCCTTCGACACCCATTCCGATAGCCTTCACACCGAAATGTTCCTGATCGAGGCCGCGCTCGTCGCGATGATCGCGGGCCTTAGCCTGCAGACCGTTGCGCATCTCTATCGCACGGCGGTCGAGCATCATACCGCCAAGCATGATCTGGCGCAGCTGGCCAAATATGACGCGCTGACCGGTCTCCCCAATCGCCTGTTGCTGCGCGAGCGCTTTCAACTGGCAATTGGGGAGACCATACGCACCGGACAGCCGCTGGCCCTGCATTTCCTAGATCTCGACGGGTTCAAGGCGGTAAATGATCGCCACGGTCATCCGGTTGGCGACGCTTTGCTGAAACAAGTCGCGCGGCGTCTGCAGGCGATAGTGCGCGCGGAAGATACGGTCGTGCGTCTCGGAGGCGACGAATTTGTGGTGCTGCAGACCGGTCTTGAGCATGAAGACGAAGCCAAGATGCTTGCGCGCCGGATGATCCGCCAGTTGAGCCTTCCTTACGGTGTTGACGACAGCGTCAGCGGCGTATCGGTGAGTGTCGGGATCGCCACAGCGCCGAAGCAGGGCGTAGAACTGGAGCGACTGCTCGCATGCGCCGATGCCGCGCTCTATCGCGCGAAGGCGAGCGGCAAGGCCCGCGCGCTATTCTGCAGCCGCGATGATAGCGACAATCTGAATCTGGCGGCTTGAGATCATGATGTCATATCCTGCACCAATGTTCGAAAGGTCTCTGACCTAGCTCCCGGCCTCCAGCGGAATGGAAATCGGTTGCCGGAGCGGGGCGCCCCAACCGTCAATCGAACAAGCGTTGATGAAGACCGTGCCGTCTTCCGTCTCGCTGCCGCCACTGGCATGGACGTGGCCAAAACAATGGACCTTCGGCGCAATGCGCGGCAATTCTGCGGCAAGCAGCGGACAGCCATGGGAATGACCCTGGCTCGACTGGTCCAGCCTGCCCGCGGGCGGGACATGTGTTATCAATATATCGCTATTGTCCGGAATGCGCGCCCAGGTATTGGCCAGCTCAGCGCCGTCGCGATCATAGGCATGGTAAGGCAGGTCCGGCACCCAGGGCGAGCCATGGATATTCAAGCCTGCATATCTGAAGGTCGTATCCTGGAGATAATGGGCATTGGCAAATGGCTGGGGTTCGCGATGCGCAATATCCTGCAATATATGATCATGATTGCCCCCGATGCAGACTATCTGGTCAAAATCCTGCGCGCCGAACCAGTCATCCAAGTCCGTCACCAGCGACCTGTCTCTCGATTGCAGGGTGAACAGGTCACCACAGTGAATCAGCAAGTCGCCCTTCGGCAGCCGCAACTCCCGATGCCGCAAATGCGTGTCGCTGATCACCACTATCCGAACCGGCATAGGCAAATATTCCCTCAACAAATCTAACAGGACCGGATCCTGTCCTTCCGGATTGCTCTGACGATGCAACCACCAGTGCATGACGTTTATCCGCTGCGCACCGAGCCCGCGTCGTTGCAAACCAAAGCCCGACCCTAGTCGAATAATTCTTCGAGAAAAGATTTCTTCCGCTTGCGGCGGGGATGATCCGACCCTTCATATCCGCGGCCGCGGTCATCGCTATACCCGCGCGGATCAGGGGCGGAGCGGGTCGGCTGGGCCGGCGGTCAGGGCATGGCCGATCTGCTGCGCCGAAAAGGGTTCAGGTCCGGCTTGCTCATGCAATTCGCTGCCGGAGATGACGCGGCCGGCTGGCGACCGAAGCCCCAAACCCGCGCGCTACCGAAACATCACGGCACCACGCCTTCCATCACCGATTTGGCATTGTCGACCCGGATCGCAGCACCATTGATGAACTTGCTTTCGTCCGAGGCCAGAAACAGGACCGTATTGGCGATATCGTCGGGTTCCCCGAGCGCGCTCGGGGCCGGACCTTCGCTGGCCGGACGCAGATCGTCCCGGCCCATCACCTTGGGGCCAATGCCTTCAACCATCGGCGTCAATATGCCCGCCGGATGCACACTGTTGCAGCGAATATTATATTTGTTGTTGGCACAATGCACCGCGACGCTGCGCGTCAGGCTCTCGATCGCGCCCTTGGCCATGGCATAGGCCACCACAATCGGTTCGCCGACGATAGAGGCGATCGAGCACATGTTAATGATTGTGCCGCCACCGGATATCTTCATCGCGGGAACGGCATATTTGCAACCGTAAAAGGCGCCATCGGCACTGACCGCCATCACGAAGCGATATTCCTCGGCTGTCTGGGTCTCGATCGTGCCCGGCTCGACCACCCCGGCATTATTGACCAATATGTCGAGTTGGCCGTGGCGCGAGACGACATCGGCGATCAGGTCTTCCCAGCCCTGCTCATCCCGGACATCCTGAACGTGGAATTCCGCCAGACCACCAATTTCCGAAGCGACGCGTTTGCCATTGTCGGCGTCCATGTCGGTGAGGATGACAATCGCGCCTTCGCGCGCGAACATCCGCGCATCGGCTTCACCCAGTCCCTTGGCGGCGCCTGTTATTATTGCCACTTTGCCTTGCAGTCTGCCCATGCTTTACCCCTCTCAAATTATTGCTTTAAACGCTAGATCCAGTGTCAAATAATAACGACTGGCAAAATTAGGAGATATCAGGAATGTACACATGGGAACAGCTTTCCGCTCGCGAAGAAATTCGGGATATCCTGCACCGCTATTGCAAGGGGATCGATCGCCGCGACTGGCCGCTGGTCCGCTCCTGCTTTGCCGATGACCATGTCCACAAACATGCGGAATATCAGGGCCCGCCGGACGAATTCATCGGCTTTGCCAGCCAGGTACTCCAGCATATTCCGGGCACCCACCATTCGATTTCGAACGTCCATATCGTGCTGTCGGACGATGGCAACAGCGCCACCACGGAAGCCAATTTTGTCGCCTATCACTATATCGAAGCGGGCCATCCCGAATTCACTCCGTGCGAAACCCACGGCAAGGCCACCGACTGGATCGTCGCCGGCCGCTATTGCGACAAGCTGGAGCGGCGGCATGGCCAGTGGATTATCGTCCGCCGCGAAGCCTTCCACGATTGGGAACGCGCCGAAGAGGCAACTGCGGCGGCGGTGACGGTCGGGCATCACGCGGGGGCTTAGCTATCGCAATTCAGCGCGGTCATTGCCCTTGTCGGCGCTAAGCGACTTTTCTGCCACCCAATGACTCAATCAGCGCATTCGGAAACCGCATAGACTTGATACGGCAGGCACTCTGGGCTGGGCTGATGAGAAAGCCCTGACCCCGGTGGCAGCCGATCTGCAGCAGCAGAGTGCGCTGATCTTCCGTCTCGACGCCTTCCGCGATGACCTCGATGCCGAGATTGCTGGCCATGTTGATCAGCGCTTGCACGATCAGTCTCGATTGGTGCTCGGCCGTTATCGAGCGGATGAAGCTCTTGTCGATTTTTACCGCGTCTATCGGAAAATCCCGGAGGTGCGAAAGCGACGAGAAGCCGGTCCCGAAATCGTCGAGCGCGATGCGCATTCCGGATCCGCTCAGTTCGGAGAGAACATTTTGCACGGTGGTCGTGTCATTGACCATCAGCATCGTCTCGGTGACCTCGAGCGTGATTTTCCCGGGACTGATTTCAAACTCCTGCAACTTCGACAATAAATTTTCGGTAAAATCGCGACTCAACAGATCCGCTTCGGTCGCGTTGATGCTGACAAATTGCAGATCTGGCTGGGTCTGCTCGATTTCGGCCAGGTCCCGGCAAACGCAGGACAGCATGCGTTCGCCAATCTCGCGAGACAATATCGGATCCAGCAGCGCCGGGAGCACTTCAGAGGCGGTCATCTGTTCGCCGCTCGGGGTGCTCAACCGCATTAGCGCTTCCAGTCCGACCAAGCGGTTCGTCGCAAGATCGATTATCGGCTGATAACCGGCAAAGATGCGGTTGTGATCCAGCGCTTCCCGGACGGTTGCGATTGCGGCTTGCCGATGGTGATTCGCTTCCTCCAGTTCGGGCACATAGATGTGCACCCGGCCCGGCTCGCGCTCTTTGCCATGGTAAAGCGCCAGGTCAGCTTTTCGAATAATCTCCCTGGCAATGGAGCGCTCGTCGATCTCGACCAGTCCGCATGTTGCGCTTACCCCCATCTTGCGGCCCGAAATTTCGAACTGCCGCTCCACGCTCAGCAGGATTTCGTCACCGAACTGCTTTGCGGCGTCCAGGGAAATGTCCGGCGTGGTCAGTATGACAAATTCATCGCCGCCCCATCTTGCGACAATCGCACCCTCGGGAAGCGCGTCAACAATGCGAGAGCTGATTTTCTCCAGGAAAACGTCACCGATCAGATGCCCGAACGTATCGTTGATATCCTTGAAGCCATCGAGATCCAGCATCAGCAAAAATGCGTTGGACCCGGTCTTCTTGAGCGTTCCAAGCGTGTCCTGCAAAAAGCGGTCGAGGGCATTGCGATTGTACAGATCGGTCAAGGCATCGCGATCGGCGGCGCGCTGCAGCGCCAGTCGCGTATGATGTGATTCGGTTATATCCTGGATGATCCCGACCAGACGGGCCGGAGTCTGCTGGTCTGCCTCGAGATATTCACCCATCGCCTTCACTCGCTTGAAGGTGCCGTCCGCCGCGTTCAAACCTGCTTCAAATTCAAAGGATTCCTGATGGTTGTTTATATTTGCTACCGACGCCATTACCCGTTGCTGGTCTTCCTTGGCGTAGAAGAGAAAGGTTTCTTCAATCGACATGGGCGCATTTTTCGGCGCACCGAAAATCGCAAAGGCCTCTTCTGACCATGTCAGCTCATGGGTCTCGAGGTCCCACTCCCATGATCCGATTTTTGCAATTTTCTCGGCCTGCTTGAAAACCCGATTGGCGCGATTGAGCCGGCTGCTGCGCGCACCCAGCTGGGAATTGAGATAGGAAGTCACGGAAGCCTGCGAGTGGGCACCAATCAAATCTTCGACGGTCGCGGCGAGATTTTCCAGCTTGAAGATATGATTTTCGTTGAAGCAACCTGCGCGCTGATCCGCAATGCAGAGCGTACCGATCAATTCACCGTCAGGACTTCTGATAGGCGCGCCGAGATAGGAGCGGATCGCGGGTGCATGATGGACGAGCGGATTGTCGCTGAACCGATCGTCTAGCGATGCATCGGGTACGAGAAAGCTGCATCCGGCTGCAATCGTATGGTTGCAGAAGGAAATCTCGCGAGGTGTTTCTCGAACATCGACACCAACGGAGGACAGGAACCACTGGCGGTGCTCGTCAACCAGCGAAATGAGGGAAATGGAGCACCCGAAAATATCTGCGCAAAGCTCGGTAATCCGGTCGAAGGATGCCTGCCGAGGCGTGTCCAGAATATGAAGCTGATGCAGCGATTCCAGTCGCTTGAAATCTTTCGAATTGATGGGCTTCATGTCTGCGGCCTTCTACTGTACCAGTGCGATTTCTGGGCGCAAATATCGCATTCGAAGGCGCCAAGCGCCCTTTCTCCCCGTCCAAATGACGACACGCCGGGTGCCGGTCTGTCGGTCAGGAATTGGCTTCAAGTCCCGCATCACAAGTGGGTGCTACGTGGAATTGCATCAATCACGGGACTTTGGGTCTAGAAAGAATTAGTGAATTTTTTCCTAAATTTCCGTCATTCATTGTCCGGACATTGCCGCGATGTGATGATCGCGTCCAATCGTGACTCGGCCAGACCATCGTGCCAAAGGCAACCGCTGGTCCGCCTTGCGCCTGAAAGCGTTCCATTCCGGCCAGGGGAATGCTGTCCCTCGCGTTTCCTGTCCGGTTACGCCGGGGACAATTTCAGCAGCGTTACCATCCTGGCCGTGATTTCGCGCTCACCCATCACGACGTGATTGGCGCCAAGGCGGCTAATTTCATGTCAGGCGGGTGATAGACTGAACCGGCGGCGAGTGATTTTCGAAGCGCGAGTCGCACGCCAGCCGACAGACAGGCTGCAAAGATATCAATATCTTGAGGCGCAATCGAAACGACAACTGATCCGAACCCGAAGGAACAGCGAGCCCAAAAAAACGCCCGGTCGCAATTTTGCAACCGGGCGGTCAATTTCGATCAATGAGCGAAAGGGCTAGCCGACGATTTCGGCATCATCGAAGAAATAGGCGATTTCGATCGCAGCATTTTCTTCGCTGTCGGAGCCATGGACGGTGTTCGCTTCGAGGCTTTCGGCCAGTTCCTTGCGGATCGTGCCCGGTGCCGCATCGGCCGGGTTGGTAGCGCCCATGATGTCGCGGTTGGCCTGCATCGCATTTTCGCCTTCCAGCACCTGAACGACGCAGGGGCCGCTGATCATGAAATCGACCAGCTCGCCGAAGAAGGGGCGTTCCTTGTGAACCGCGTAAAAACCTTCGGCCTGCTCCTTGCTCATGTGGATCCGCTTGGAAGCGACGACGCGCAGTCCGGCTTCTTCCAGTATCTTGGTGACCGCACCAGTGATATTGCGGCGGGTGGCGTCGGGTTTGATGATCGAAAATGTCCGTGTCACGGCCATGATATTGCTCCATAAATGCGGGGGTGGTGTAAGATTGCGCCGCCCTTAGCCGCTGCACTGCACCATGGCAAGTTTTCGATGCGGTGCTAGCTCTTCCCACCAACAATGATCGTCGCCGCGAACCGAGTAGCTGCCCGTGTTGCCGTCGCCATCATCAAAGGTGCCGGATGCCCGTTCATCGTCAGCTGCCGCAAGCGGGAATCGCGAAGGTTACGGGCAGAATCACATATTCATACATGGGACAAGCTCCGGATTTATGGCGCGACCACTGGTTGGCTGAAGCGGCTCTTGCCGAGATTCGCAAATCAGGGGCCTTCGACCCAGCGGCCGCCATCCTGTTTCCAGTAGCGCGGGGTGACATCTTCGTTGGCGGTCAATTGCCGCCAGACGGCGCGCGCATGGTCGATCTGGTCCGCGGTGAACAGCAAGAAGGCGCGCTCGAAACCCAGCGCCTCGTCGCGCCACTGGCCATCCGCCAGCAGGATGTAAGTGGCACCATTTGCCGGGGCGCAATCATCCGAAATCAGGATCGGCTGATCCGTCTGCCGCTCCGATCCGGCGAAGTCATGGGCGAGAAAGCTGGCCGGCTCGGCGCTCCACAAAGCGGCGCTGAGCGCCGCACAATGGACTTCGTCCGGCGACAGCAGCAGCACTCTTTTTCCGGCATCCAGCGATTTGCTCGCCAGCATCGGTACCAGTTTTTCCGCCGGATCGCGGGTCAGATGATAAAAATCAACGCGCACCGCTCCACTGTCCTCTTTTTCAGATCGGATGGCATTGCACCATGGCCGAACGGTTCACTCTTCAAAATGGTCGGCGACATATTGGTTGAGCAGGCGAACGCCATAGCCGGTTGCCCCTTTGTCCCACACCGGGCCGGGTTTATCGGCCCAGACCATTCCGGCAATGTCGAGATGCGCCCATTTCACCCCGTCCTTGACGAACCGCTTGAGAAATTGCGCTGCCGTGATCGACCCGGCACCGCGGGGCCCGACATTTTTCATGTCGGCAATCGGCGAATCGATCAGCTTGTCATAAGCTGGACCGATCGGGAGCCGCCAGACCGGATCACCGGAATCCTTGCCCGCATCGATCAGATCTTCGGCCAGGTCATCATCATTGCTGAAACAGCCGGCATGTTCATTGCCCAGCGCGATGATCATCGCTCCGGTCAGGGTGGCCAGATCAATCATCACCTCCGGTTTGAAGGTTTCCTGCGTCCAGTGCATCGCGTCGCACAATACCAGCCGCCCTTCGGCATCGGTGTTGATCACTTCGATCGTTTGGCCATTCATACTGGTCACCACATCACCGGGGCGTTGCGCCTTGCCGTCCGGCATATTTTCCACCAGGCCACAAACGCCAACCACATGCGCCTTTGCCTTGCGACCAGCGAGTGCCTTCATCGTTCCGGCGACGGCGCCGGCGCCGCCCATATCCCACTTCATTTCTTCCATGCCGGCGCCTGGTTTCAGGGAAATTCCGCCGGTGTCGAACGTGACTCCCTTGCCGACCAGCGCGAGCGGCGTTTTCTGTTCGCCGTTGGTGCCATCCCAGCGCATCGCCAGCAATCGCGGAGGGCGCTCGGATCCTTGCGAAACACCGAGCAGCGCCCCCATGCCCAGCTGTTCCATTTCATCCCAGCCAAGAACGGTAAATTCCACACCCAGTTCCTTCAGCTCTTCGCAGCGCGCAACAAAGGATTCCGGATAGATGCTGTTCGCCGGCTCCGCGACCAGTTCGCGCGTCAGGGCCACGCCATCGGCCACGGCGGAAAGATCCTGCCAGACTTTGGCGGTCGCCAGATGCTGATCGACTATGGTGATCTTTTCGAGCGTGACCTTTTGCTTTTCCGGCATGGTCGTGCGGTATTTGTCATGCCGCCAGCTCCGCAATTTGGCCCCGAACAGCAATTTCGCCAGATGTTCCTCGTCCAGGCCAGATGGATCAACGATCGCATGCTTGACGCCGGATGCGAGAATACGGGCTATCGCCGAACCACCGGCGGATTCAGCGTCCTTTGCCTTGCCCTTGCCCATGCCCGTCAGAACCACCCGCAAGACCGTGCCCGCTTCGGTCACGAAGGTTTCGAAAACTTCGCCCAATTTTCCTTCGAACCGCGCTGCCTTTGCTCCCGCCTTGACGGTGCTCGCCTGCTCCAGCTTAAGATCAAAATCATTCCATCCATTGCTGGTGATCGCGAATATGATCGCATCGGCATCCGCAGGACGTTCATTGGTAAAGTCGAATTTCATTGGAAAACTGTCCTTGTCTTTATGTTTTGAGGAGTGAAAAGCCTGTGTGGTTCACTCGTCGATCCGACTCATTCCTGAACGGACCGGCATTATCATGTCGTGCGGCGTTGCTGCACCGTCTTGGTTTTTTGGTCAAGCATCTGTTCATCAGAATCTGTCAAAGAAAATTTGCAGACTGGGTAAACTGATGCAATAGGCGATCGGAAGGTGGACAGTGCGACTTTTGATGCTGTCCAGAATGGGGCTAAAAGCAGGTTGAGCCAGTCGATGAAATCTTCACTCGCCCTTTTTACCCTAGGTGTGGCTGCGGTCATGCCTGTGTCCGCTATGGCCCAGTCCCAAGGCGAAGTCGCCGCTTCACCAGATCAGCAGAATGATGAAATCGAATTTAGCGCCGACAGCATTGACTATGATTTTGAGAATGACTTTGTCACTGCCGAGGGCAATGTGCTCCTCAATCGCGATGGCTATCGATTGCGAGCCGATCAGGTGGTGTGGAACCGGAAAACCGGCGCGGTTGTGGCAGAAGGCAATATCAGATCAATCAGTCCCGACGGCGATGTCGCCTACGGCGACCGCATCGAGCTGACCGACAGTTTGCGGGACGGTGCCGTCGACAATCTGCTTCTTGTTCTGGAAGATGGCAGTCGGCTGGCAGCGCGGCGCAGCGAACGATTTGCTGACGGCTCGCTGGCGCTGAGCAACGCTGCCTATACCGCCTGTGCGGTGACCGACGAGGATGGGTGTCCAAAAAGTCCCAGCTGGCAGATCAAGGCCGTCAAGGTGATCTATGATCCGGTCAAGAAACGGGTGAAATATAAGGGCGCCCGAATCGAGATTTTCGGCCTGCCGGTCATTCCATTGCCAGGCCTCTCGCACCCGATTAGTGATGAAAACCGCAGCGGAATTCTGGTGCCGGATGTCAAGTTCGACACGGTGAACGGCATTGGCGTGACCATACCCTATTATTTCAGCATAGCACCCAATCAGGACGCCACAGTGACGGCGCAGGTGTTTACCGACGTTGCTCCGCTGATCAGCGGAACGTTTCGCAACCTTGATGAGAAAGGCGCGTTCCAGCTGACCGGCTATGCCACTTATGGCTCGCGCATTCCGACCGGGGATATTCAGCTCTTGCCCGATTCCGAGAGAGGTTTCCGAGGCTATTTTGCGACCAGCGGCCGCTACCGGCTTGATGACAAATGGACGATTTCGCAGTCGGCGCGCATTGTCTCGGACCGGACATTCCTGCGCCGCTATGACATCAGCGATGACGACAGCCTCCGCTCGACGATCAATGTCGAGCGGATCAGCAATAGCAGCTATTTTTCACTGGCTGGCTGGGCATTCCAGACATTGCGCGTGAACGATCCGCAGAACCGCGTGCCCGTCGCGTTGCCGGTGATTGACTACCGCAAGCGATTCAACAATCCCATCCTCGGTGGTCGGCTCGAGGTGCAGGCCAACAGCCTTGCCATCGGGCGCAGCGAGGGACAGGATACGCAACGGGCATTTGGTGCGGCCCGCTGGGATATACGCAAGCTGACCGACTGGGGTCAGGAAATCACGTTGACCGGCTATGTTCGGGGAGATGTATATCATAGCGATGACAACGCTCTCAACGAAACGGCTATCTATCGCGGCCAAGGCGGATGGCAAACGCGTGCCATTGCGACTGCAGCCATTGACGTCAAATGGCCTCTGATCGGGGAGGCGTTCGGCGGCACCCAGACGATCACCCCGCGGTTCCAGATCGTCGCGACGCCGGGTTTGGCCAATCTTTCCGTACCCAATGAAGACTCGCGTGCGGTGGATCTGGAGGACAGCAACCTGTTCGCGCTCAACCGGTTCCCCGGCTATGATCGCTATGAGGACAATGTCCGCGCGACCTATGGGATGGAATGGGAAATCAACCGTCCCAATCTTCAAGTGAATATGATCGTCGGTCAAAGTTATCGGCTGGAAAATAACAACAATATTGTTCCCGAAGGCACGGGCCTGTCGGATCGCTTCTCCGATATCGTCGGCCGGACCAATGTGCGTTTCAAGGATATTGTCAAATTTACCCACCGTTACCGACTGGACAAGGACAATCTGGCGGTCCGGCGAAACGAGATAGATGCAACGATCGGCACGAAGGGGACTTACGCCCAGATTGGCTATTTGCGCCTCAACCGCAATATCGGTCCGCAGCTCGAAGATCTCAGGGACCGGGAAGAAATCCGGGTCGGCGGACGGTTTCAGATCGACAATTATTGGTCCGTTTTTGGTTCGGCGATCATCGACCTGACCGATCGCAGCGAAGATCCACTTTCGGTGGCCGATGGCTATGATCCGGTGAGACATCGGCTTGGCGTCGCCTATGACGATGGCTGTCTCTCGATGGGAGTGACCTGGCGCTATGATTACGAAGACACCGGCGATGCGCGGCGCGGCAGTACATTCCTGTTCCGGCTGGCCTTGCGCAATCTGGGCGTGTAGAGGGATTCCCAACGGGTCGACCCGCTCATATTGGGTTCAGCAGATAACCGTTATTTGCTGCATGAAATTTACTCTGTGTAGTTGAGAAGAAACAAGAAATGAATGTATTGAGCATGAAAATCCAGGGTTTTAAAACCAAGGCCACGTTGATCGCGGCACTTGCCATTGCAGGGGCTTCGCCATCCGTCAGCCAAACGGTCTCGGATCTATCGCTACCGCAGACCGGACTGGATATTCCCGACGAATTGACGATATTTGGCAATAATGATCCAAATGTTCGCCGCGCCACCGCGATCGTCAACGGCGACATCATCACCGGAACCGATGTCGGCCACCGCCTCGCTCTGATTGTCGCCGCCAATGGCGGCGAAGTTTCGGACGAAGAAGAGCAGCGCCTGCGGCTGCAGGTATTGCGGAACCTGATCGATGAAACGCTGCAAATTCAGGAGGCTGAAGCCAATGAAATTGTCATCGCGGAAGCCGAAGTAGATGCGACTTTCCGTCAGGTTGCCCAGCAGAATTTCAAACAGGACCTCAATGCGTTCGATCAATATCTGCGCACGCAAGGTTCGTCCACCGAGACGCTGAAGCGTCAGATCAAGGGTGAGCTGGCCTGGAGCCGTCTGCTTCGTCGCAACATCCAGCCGTTCATCAACGTTGGCGATGAAGAGGTTAACGCCATCATCGAACGCCTGAACGCCTCCAAGGGGACGAGCGAATTTCGTATTGGCGAAATCTATATGTCAGCCTCCCAGGAAACCGCACCTCAAGTAGCGGAAAATATGCGCAATATACTGGACCAGATCCGGGCCGGCGGCTCATTCGTCGCTTATGCTCGGCAGTTTTCGGAAGCCTCGACCGCCGCTACCGGCGGTGATCTGGGTTGGGTTCGACCCGCCCAGTTGCCGGATTCTCTGGCTGAAGTAGCCGAGCAGATGCAGGTTGGGCAGGTTGTAGGCCCGGTCGAAGTGCCAGGCGGCTTTTCAATCCTCTATCTGATCGACGCGCGACAGGTACTCACCGCTGATCCGCGTAACGCTCTGCTCAGTCTGAAACAGTTGGCCATAAGCTTTCCGGAAGGCGTTACCGAAGCCCAGGCCTCCACCCAAGCGGCCCAATTTGCCACCGCGACTCAAGATATAAAAGGTTGCGGAGCAGCCAATGAAGTGGCCGCCCGTTTGGGAGCCAGCGTCGTCGACAATGATCAGGTCCGGCTGCGAGATCTTCCTGCTGCCCTGCAGGGAGCGATCGCGGAACTGCAGATTGGTCAGGCGAGCCAGCCATTTGGATCCGTGGAAGACGGCGTTCGTGTGCTCATCCTTTGTGGACGAGACGATGCCCAGACCGCTTCTGCACCCTCTTTTGACGACATCATGTCCCGATTGGAAAATGACCGTGTCAACAAACGGGCGCAAATCTATCTGCGCGATCTCAGGCGCGACGCTATCATCGAATATAATTAATGGCTGACGGGAATACCAAGCCTTTTGCCATTTCCTGCGGGGACCCTGCCGGGATCGGACCGGAAATTATCGGCAAGAGCTGGAGACGGCGAGTAGAAGCAGGACTGAAGCCATTTTTTGCGATCGGGAATCTGGCCGACTTTAAAAACCTCAATGGGGTACCCATTCAGAAAATTGGCCAGCCCATGGAGGCCTGCGAGTCCTTCGGCGAAGCTTTGCCCGTTTTTCACATTCACGAAGCGGTGGCCGCCGTTCCCGGCGAGGCTACGCTGGATGGCGCGCAATGTTCGCTCCACGCTCTCGAGATCGCTTGCGGACTGGCCCGTTCCGGAGATGCCGGAGCCGTCATTACGGCTCCCGTATCCAAAACCCAGCTCTATAAAATTGGTTTTCACTATCCGGGCCAAACCGAATTTGTTTCAGAGCGCTGCGGAATAGCGCGCGAAAATGCGCTGATGATGCTGGCAGGGCCAACATTGCGCGTCATTCCCATGACAACACATATCGCCCTGAAAGACGTACCCGAACACCTCACGGAGCGGCTGATCATCGCGTGTGCCCGCGCAGCCCAGAAAGCGCTGATCAGGAATTTTGGCATCATGAATCCCCGCATCGCGATCGCCGGACTCAATCCGCATGCTGGCGAAAGCGGCAATCTTGGCGACGAAGAACAACGGCTCATGCATCCAGCGATCGAAAAGCTGCGCGAGCAAGGGGTGGACATAACCGACCCGCTTCCCGCGGATACCATGTTCCACGAGGAAGCGCGGGCCAAATATGATGTTGCGCTCTGTCCCTATCATGATCAGGCGTTGATACCTCTGAAGACCCTGCATTTCTTTGATGGTGTCAATATCACTCTGGGCCTGCCGATCGTGCGGACATCACCGGACCATGGCACCGCATTCAATATTGCAGGACAAGATATCGCCGATCCGCGTTCCATGATCGCCGCGATCCAGATGGCCGCGACCGCGGTTGCCAATCGCCAGATCCACGACAGTTGAAACCGCAAGTTGCCCTGCCTCCGCTCCGTGAGGTGATCAAGAAACACGGCCTGTCCGCGAACAAGGCGCTGGGACAGAATTTCCTGTTCGACATGCAGCTGCTGGACCGCATTGCCGCGGTTCCCGGTGACCTGGATGGACAGGCGGTTTTTGAAGTGGGGCCCGGGCCAGGCGGACTGACCCGCGCTTTGCTGCAAGCCGGCGCGCGGGTGATCGCGGTCGAACGCGATCGGCGCTGCCTGCCGGCACTGGCAGAACTGGGCGGGTATTTTCCGGATCAGCTCCATGTCATCGATGATGATGCGCTGAAAATTGATCTGGCCAGCCTGTTTGATGATCCGTTTCATATCGTCTCCAACCTGCCTTATAATGTCGGTTCGGCGCTGTTGATCCAATGGCTGTCCGAACCGCGTTGGCCGCCGCTCTGGCAGTCGCTGACTCTGATGTTCCAGCGCGAAGTGGCCGACCGGATCGTCGCCAGCGCAGGAAGCGAAGCCTACGGTCGCCTGTCGATACTGGCGCAATGGCGCTGCCATGCCCGATTGGCGATGACCGTTCATCGCTCCGCCTTCACGCCGCCGCCGAAAGTAATGTCGGCGATCGTGCATCTTGTGCCCAAGGCCCAGCCGGAAGGCGTCAATCCGGAGGTTCTGGCCCAGCTGACCCAGGCCGCTTTCGGTCAGCGGCGCAAGATGCTCCGACAGAGTCTGAAGGGTCTTGCGGGAGCGCTGGCAGCGCTGGAAAACCTGAAGATTGACAGTTCCCGTCGCCCCGAAACGGTGAGCGTCGATGAATTTGTCGATATCGCCCGATTGCTGTCCTGAACGCCTCAGTTCGCCGCTTTCAACCTTCGCCGGTAGGCGTGCAGCAAGGGTTCGGTATAGCCGCTGGGTTGCTCAACGCCCTTGAATATCAGATCACGGGCAGCCTGAAAGGCCAGACTGGCTTCGGGGTCGGGAGCCATGGGCTTATACAGCGGATCACCGTCATTCTGCCCGTCAACTTTGGCGGCCATTCGCAGCAGCGCAGCATCCACCTGGTCCGCCGAACAGACCCCGTGCAACATCCAGTTGGCCATATGCTGCGATGAAATCCGCAAGGTGGCGCGGTCTTCCATCAGCCCGACGTCATGGATATCGGGGACCTTGGAACAACCGATTCCCTGATCGATCCAGCGAACGACATAGCCCAATATGCCCTGGGCATTATTGTCCAGTTCGCGCTCGATCTCCTCGTCAGACCAGTTGTGACCGTCGGCGAGCGGGATGGTCAGCAGCTTTTCCAGCGGCGCAATACCCTCGGCTGCCACTATTTTCTGCCGGTCGAACACATTGACCCGGTGATAATGGATCGCGTGGAGCGTGGCCGCGGTCGGGCTGGGCACCCAGGCGGTATTGGCCCCGGTCATCGGATGGCCGACTTTCTGTTCCATCATGTCCGCCATCCTGTCGGGCGCGGCCCACATGCCCTTGCCGATCTGCGCCTTGCCGGACATGCCGCAGGCGAGACCGATGGCAACATTGCGCTGTTCATAAGCGTTGATCCAGTCGCTTTGCTTGATATCGCCCTTGGCCAGCATCGCGCCCGCCTGCATCGAGGTGTGGATTTCATCACCGGTGCGGTCCAGAAAACCGGTGTTGATGAACACGATCCGGTCCTTCACCGCATGGATACAGGCAGCCAAATTCGCCGAGGTCCGGCGCTCCTCGTCCATCACACCGACCTTGATCGTATTGCGGTCGAGGCCCAGCATATCTTCCACGGCGTCGAACAGATCGTTGGTGAAGGCGCATTCTTCCGGCCCGTGCATCTTCGGCTTGACGATATAAATCGACCCGGCCCGGCTGTTGCGCAGCGCGCCAAGCTGTCTGACATCGTGCATGGCGATCAGGCTGGTGAAGACCGCGTCGAGCAGACCTTCCGGGGCTTCCGCACCATCGGCGAGCAAGACCGCCGGGTTGCTCATCAAATGCCCGACATTGCGGACAAACATCAGGCTGCGACCCGGCAAGGTGAAAGCATGGCCATCCTGGTCGACATAATGCCGATCGGGATTGGGGGAGCGAGACACGGTCTTGCCGCCCTTTGCAAAGGATGCGTTGAGATCGCCGCGCATCAGGCCCAGCCAGTTGCCATAGGCCATCACCTTGTCCTCGGCATCCACCGCAGCGACCGAATCTTCCATATCAATGATCGTGGTCAGCGCCGATTCCAGCACGACGTCGGCAATATGCGCCGGATCGTCCCTGCCGATCGGGTGCCCGGCATCAAATATCACGTCGATATGCAGGCCGTTGTACCGAAACAGGCGGCTCTTTTCGCTCTTCCCTATATATTGGACCGGGTTTTTGAGCGCGATATCGGTTTCCTGCACGTCGACAAGGTCGGTCCAGCTACCATTTTCGAGGGGAACAGCGTCATCCAGAAAGGCCTTTGCCGCCCTGATCACATGGGCTCCGCGCTCCGGATCATAGCCGCCCGGCTTCGCTGGCGGCGCATCCAGCGCATCGGTGCCGTAAAAGGCGTCATAGAGGCTGCCCCATCGGGCATTGGCTGCGTTCAGCACGAAACGGTCATTAAGCGAGGGCACCACCAGTTGCGGTCCTGCTATGGTCGCGATTTCGGGATCGACATTTTCCGTCGTGATCGAGAAAGATGCGGGCTCCTCAACCAGATAACCGATGCTTTTCAGAAACGCCTGATATTCGTCCTGATCTATCGGCTGACTTTTATGATCGATATGCCAGGCATCTATCTGCGCTTGCAGTTTCTCGCGCTTTGCCAGCAGTTCTGCATTGCGGGGAGCGAGAGCGCCGAGCAGATCCGCAAAGCCCTTCCAGAATTTTGCGCCATCCACGCCGGTTCCCGGCAAGGCACGGTCATTCACAAAATCAAACAGTTCCCGTGCGATCTGGATATTGTTCTGACTGACATATTCGGACATAAATCTTCCTCGTTCAA
>NZ_JBGTDD010000172.1:0-3058 GCF_041748495.1 Parasphingorhabdus sp. | reverse complement strand
GAGCATTATTTTCGACCTTGCGCGGACGGCGGCTGCGCACCGGCTTTTTCTCTTCCGGTCCGTCATTCGCTTCCATATCGTCGCGATCATTGCGGTCGTCGCGTTGCTGACGATTTTGCTGTGCTTCCTGCGGGCGGCCGCGATGATTGTCGCCATCATTGTCCCGGGCATTGTCCCGGGCATTGTCCCGGCCATTGTCGCTGGAATCATCCTGGCCTGAGCCGTTGCCGCGATTGTCATTCCGGTTGTCGCCGCGTGGTTCTTCGCGGGCGATCCGCTGTTCTTCGCGGCGAGCAACGGTATCGGCGTTCACCCGGAAATAATGGTCGGCAAATTGATGATAATATTCGGCCTGGACGCGATCGCCATTGACCTGCGCATCCTGCGCCATTTTCTTGAATTTGTCGAGCATCTGGACCGCATTGCCCCGCGCGCGGCTGTCAATGCGGTTATCGCGATCGGATCCGCCACTGCGGTTGCTCTGAGGGCGATTATTATTGGTGTTCCGGCTGCGCCCGCGGCGGCCAGGTTGACGATTGTTCATCAAATTGAAGGTATCCTTATACCGTTTATAAACTTGGTCTTTCTCAAGTCATTGCCACACTCTGATGGCGATTGCGCTGCATACAACCCGTCCACAGCGGCCCATACAAGACAAATACGCGCCGAAATCCAGCAACATTATCGAGTTGGCGGCAGGCCAGTGATTTTGGGAAAAAGCCAGAAATCCTCTGGGCCTGCTCCAGTCTTAGCGACTCGCTTCGGCAAAACCAAGCCCTTTTTACCGATGCAGGATCAGCATGCGGTCATTGCCGGATAAATCTTGTTTAAGTTCAATATGATAGCTATTTTTCACGGCTATTTCCGATACCGGATTTGCCTGATCAAAGCCGATTTCCAGCAGCGCTGTACCATCCGGCGAGAGCAGCTTTTCGAGCGCGGGGAGGATGATCCGATAGTCATCCAGCCCCTGTTCGCCGGCAAACAGCGCCTGATGCGGTTCGAAATCGGCGACATCTGCCGATAATTGCGCGCCGGTCGCGACATAGGGCGGGTTGGCGAGAATCAGATCGAATCCGGAACCCAGCGCGCCGGTCCAGTCGGGCAGGGTCCAGTCCAGCAGCAGGAAGCTGCTACGGTCAGCCAGTCCCAGCGCATCGGCATTATTGTGGGCGATCTGCAAGGCGGCAGCGCTGGCATCCATCCCCACGCCTCTGGCGTCCGGAAATTCATGCAGGGCTGCGAGCAGCAATGCGCCGCTGCCGGTACCCAGATCGACGATCCTGCGCGGCGGCGCGGCGGCGAATTTCCGGACCGCCTCCTCGATCAGCAATTCGCTGTCGGGACGGGGAATCAGGACATCGGGCGTCACCTGAAAATCAAGGCCCCAGAATTGCTTCTGGCCGATGATATGGGCAATCGGTTCGGACCGCTGCCGCCGGTCGACCAGCCCGGAAAATCCGGCTGGCACGTCCACGCCGGGCAATTTCAGCAGCAGTTCCGACCGTTCGATCTGCAGGGCATAGGCCATCAGCAATTCTGCATCGAGACGGGGGCTGTCGGAGATTCCGGCCAGTCTCTGCGCGGCCTCGCGCAACGCGCCGGCCGCGTCACCCATCCAGATTGGCAAGCCGGCTGGCTTCATCCTCGGCGATCAGCGCGTCGATCATTTCCCCGAGCGCCGTGCCCTCGATGATTTCGGGCAGCTTGTGCAGGGTCAGGTTGATCCGGTGATCGGTCACTCGCCCCTGCGGATAATTATAGGTGCGGATGCGCTCGCTGCGATCGCCGGACCCGACCATCGACTTGCGCGCTTCGGCTTCCTCGCTTTGCGCGGCGTCGCGCTCCTGTTCGTAGAGCCGCGCCGCCAGCACCTTCATCGCCTGCGCTTTGTTCTTGTGCTGCGACTTGCCGTCCTGGCATTGCACCACCAGCCCGGTGGGCAAATGGGTGATCCGGATCGCGCTGTCGGTCTTGTTGACATGCTGGCCACCGGCGCCGCTGGCCCGGTAGGTGTCGATCCGCAAGTCCTCGGTGCGGATCTTGATATCGACTTCCTCGGGCTCCGGCAGAATTGCGACTGTTGCCGCCGAGGTGTGGATCCGCCCGCCGCTCTCCGTTTCCGGCACGCGCTGGACCCGGTGCACGCCCGATTCGAATTTCAGCTTGGCGAACACGCCCTTGCCCTGGATGTTGGCGACCACTTCCTTGAAGCCGCCGACTTCCGAGGCATTGGCGGAGATCATCTCGACCTTCCAGCCCTGTTCCTCGGCATAATGGCTGTACATACGGAACAGATCGCCAGCAAAAAGCGCTGCTTCGTCACCGCCGGTTCCCGCGCGGATTTCGAGCATCGCCGGGCGGTCATCGGCGCTGTCCCTGGGCAGCAATTGCAGCGCCAGCGCATGCTCGGCGGCAGCCAATGCCTTTTTGACACTGTCCACTTCATCGGCGGCCATCGCCTTCATCTCGGCATCATCGCCGGCGAGCATCTCGGCCAGGCTTTCCTGTTCGTCGCGCAGGGACTTTATTCGGGTGGCAGCGATGGCTACCGGTTCAATCTCGGCATATTCCTTCGAAACGGAGACGAATCTGTCGCTTTCAAGATCGCCCGAGGCCATCAGCGCCTGCAATTCGGCAAAACGCGCCTCGATCTGTGCCAGTCTTTGCGGAGTGATGGCCGTCATGCAGACAAGGCCTCGACCAGGCCACTCAGGACAATCTCGCGCTGATCGCCGGTTTCCAGATTCTTGACCGCTGCCACGCCGTTGGCCAGTTCGTTTTCACCGATAATGACAACATGCGCCGCACCGGCAGCATTGGCTTTCTGCATCCGCTTTTTCATATTGCCCTTGTAGGCCATGTCGCAGCTGACGCCGGCTCTGCGCAATGCACCCATCAGCTTCATCGCCGCCAGTTCACAGCCATCGCCCAGCGGGATGAAAATGGCATCGGCGCCAATGGCTTCGGGTTCATCCAGCAACATCCCCAAGCGCTCGATCCCGGCGGCCCAGCCGACCGCCGGCGTATGCGGCCCGCCCAGCGATTCGATCAGCCC
>NZ_JBGTDD010000171.1:0-5920 GCF_041748495.1 Parasphingorhabdus sp. | reverse complement strand
GAACAATCTCGAGGGCGAGCCGATTGCAGATCCCAAGCAGCTGTTCTTCCGGACCGGCAAGCGCACGAAATTGTGGAACAGGAATTGCGTCGCGATCGGCCTGTCCGGCGGGTTTCTCGAACCGCTGGAATCGACCAGCATTGATCTGATCCAGAGCGGCATCCTCAACCTGATCGCGCTCTTCCCGGAAAAGCAGTGCGCCGTTTCGGACGTGGACGAATATAACCGGTTGCTGGACCTCGAATATGACCGGATCCGGGACTTCCTGATGCTGCATTATGTGCTGAATCAACGCGACGAACCGTTCTGGCGCGACCTGCGGGAAATGGCCTGGCCGGACAGCCTGCGCGAGAAGATCGAGGCCTTCCACCGCCGGGCCATCGTGCCGCGTCATGATCACGGACTGTTTCAGCCGCCCAGCTGGTTGTCGGTCTTCATCGGCCAGAATCTCGTGCCGGAAACATGGGACCCGCGGGTCGATGCGATGGCCGATGCGGAACGCACGGCCCAGTTGCAGCGGATCAGGATGGAGATTGCAAATGCGGCCGGCCAGATGAGCGAGCATCTGGCCTTTATCGAGAAACATCGGGCGACCTTCACCGGCGGAAAGGCAGACGCGCGATGAGCGGGGTAGGGCGGATCGCGCTTTTCGGCAAAAGCCATGAACTCTGGCCCGTTGCCGCATTGCTGGGTCGGGATCTGCCGAGCGGGACCGAACTGGTTGCGGTCGAGGATACAGACCCGGTTGGTCCTGCGGCCGTCACCATCCGGCTGGATGATCCGTTTCTTGCCCGGCTGGGGATTGATGCCGACGAATTGCGCGAGACCGAAAGCGCGCTATTCGCTCTGGGAACGATATTGCAGGACTGGACCGGCGACGGCAGCCGTTACTTCCATTGCGGGTCCGGCAGTCTGCCAGCGATCGAGCATGTAGATATCCACCAGATCATGCTGCGCGCGGCTCTGACCTATAACCAGCCGGAGCGACTGGCCTATCTCTATCAGCCGTTTCGCTTGCCGGCGCGGGCGGCGGAGGCCGGGAAATTTGCCTTTCAATCCAGCGACCCGCGCTCGCCGCTCAGCATGCTCCGCCCAACCGTTCAGATCGACCGCATCGATTATGCGGCGCTGTGCAGAAGCAGACTGACGCCGGATCGTGTGGAGGTCATTCAGGCAAGACCAGAGGCGGCGCAATATCGGAAAGAAAACGGTACCATCAGCGGGGTTTTGCTCGACAATCAACAGATGGTCGAAGCGGATTTCTTCATCGATATGTCGGGCGGCTTGAGCGACGCAATGCCCGCGCATCCCCGTGCCGATTGGCAGCCCATTGCCGGTCTCCCGTTTGACCGCCTGCTTTCGGGCAAAAACCCGGCAAGCCGATATGACAGCAAAAACCACAATATCGCCCGCGCGGTCGATGGCGGACTATATCTCGCCACCATGATCCGCGACACATCGATCAGCAGCCTGCTCTATGCATCGAGCGACAGGACGGACGCGGCGGCGCAAAAACTGCTCGACGGTGATGCCCAGCCAGAACCGTTCGAACCGGGTTATGTCCGCCAGCCCTGGCTGGGCAATCTGGTTCGATTGGGCCGCGCATCGGCGCGATTCGGTCCCTTTCTGTCAGCCGACACGATCCTGTTGCAGCGGCAGGCGATGATCCTGGCGGACCATCTGCCCGCGCGCCAGGACATGACGGTCGAGGCGAGAGAATTTAACCGGCGTCATCTGCTATTGGCCGAGCAGATCCGGGACTTTATGCTTCTGCCTTTTGCCCTGAACAGGAGGTCTGATCCCGTCTGGTCAGCGATGCGGGAGAGCAGGCGGCCGGACAGCCTGGCGACCAGAATCGACCAGTTTCGCAGCCGGGGCCGGTTTGTAGCTTTCGAAGGCGAAATTTTTGACGAACAGAGCTGGCTCGATCTGCTTATCGGCTTTGGCACCGTGCCGGAACGCTATGATCCGATGGCGCGGTCGCTCGATATGGGGATGATGGCAAGGCGGCTGAAAAAACTGACCGTGGCTTTCGACCAGGCGCTTGCTTCCCTGTCGGACTAGTCCGGCAGTTCCGCTTGCCGGGCAACAGCGGTGACAGTGCACTAGTTCGTTCAATCGCTCGGAATAAAGTGCAGTGTCACCGTTATCCTGGCCGCTACATATGGGTCGTAAGTTCACATGGAATATATTATTCAAAAACGTCTCTTTTTGAGCCATCTCTGCCGTTGGAGACCAAAGATGCTAATGTCCGCATTTGGGTCGTTAGAGGCTAGTCCGCTTTTAGCGCTTGGTGGGAAACTTCCGAATGACTGATTGTGGTAGGGGAGCTGCCATCGTCTGCTGGAAAATTCCTCCGACAATGTCAGTCTTCAGGTCTTGAGGCTACTTCGATGGAAATAACGCGGTCCACAATGATTTCCGAGGCGTAGCTGCTCAAATGACCATACCCTCCGGGCCCTCCGGGATACCGTGTCTTTCTACCGATAAACGATATAATATAGCTCTTGCCATTTGCTTCATCCAATGGGGCTGCCGTAAGCCACATATCTGCATCCGCACCGTTACATTCTTTTTGATTCGCTTCGGTTGGGCAGAATACAGAGTGTTCGTATTGGTTCAGCCAACGACCATGCCAAACCTTTGCGGGTTCCATGAAGACGCATTGATCGGTGGGCAGCCTTGTGATTACGGTCTCACCATCTAACATCTTTTCTCGCGTGCAAGGCTCATCACGTGACAAAGCTCTCTGCTGATCAATCGGGTCAATGTAAGCCATGTATGGGATGTCGCCGAACGGCCTTACGTCAAATACAACCACTTCATCATCCGAAACGGTCATCTTTGACTCGGATTTCACTACCGGACCGTCTGGCCTGCATCCAGCTATGAAGAAGATCGCAACGAGGTAAGGCAGGCTTTTCACTGAACCATGCTATATTCGATTCCAAATCTGAACAATGTAAAAGTCATTTAGATGTGCGCTTCGGGGTTGGGAAAAGAATTTCCGGTTCTGGTGAGATTGAGGAGATAGCGGCCTTTCAGTTCTTGGGCGCGCATCGAATCACCGGGAATTACCATTTGTGGGGTGGGGAGCTGACGTTCTTATCAACCCCAATCCGTCACTCCCGTTGGGACCAGCGACAAGAGGCCTCCTAAAAAACTAAGGATGCCAAGGGTGAGTATGAAGGGGCGAAGCACGGGCCGATATCTGCTGCGCCGCCAGAAAAATGAGCATCCCATCAGGATCAGCAACGCTAAGGCCTGCCAGATCGTCATGGCCAGCGTATAATTGAACCGTGACACGAGCACTAGAATGAGCGCGTGTGTTAAACAGGCAAGCCAGATGCCCCATGACCATTTGAGGGCCTCGCGATCGGCCTTGCGCCGCCAATCGGGCTCTTCTTCCTTGTTCATGGAGGCATTATGCTTCATTCAAGCAATGGCCGTAACTGGGTCGGCAGAGGAAATAAAGACGACATTTCATTATTATCGTCTGTCGCCCCAAAGCAGACATTGGCTCAATCGCTCAATCCGCCAGTTCGACCTGCCGGACATCATAGCCGGCCTTGTTGAGATCGGCGATCAGGCCTTCCAGCTGCTCCTTGTCCTTGGCTTCGCATTCGATATCGGTGATCAGCCCCTTGGCCGGCAGATTGGTGAAGACCCGCTGGTGATAGACCTCGATGATATTGACTTCATGTTCGGCAAATTGCTTGACGACATTGTAGAGCGCCCCGGGCTGGTCGCGCAGATGCAGGCGAAGGCGGGCCAGACGACCAGACCGTGCTAGATCGCGCAACAGAACGTTGGCCAGCAGCCGCGTGTCGATATTGCCGCCGCACAGCACCAGTCCGACTTTTTCGCCGGCGAATTTTTCCTTGTTGCCGAGCAGCGCGGCAAGGCCGGCGGCGCCGGCACCCTCGACCACGGTTTTCTCTATCTGCAACAGCAGGCTGACCGCCCCTTCCAGTTCGGCTTCACTGACCAGCAATATGTCGTCCACATATTTTCTGATGATCGCGGCGGTAAATTCGGACGGATTGCGCACGGCAATGCCTTCGGCCAGCGTATCGCCACCCGTTGCCATGGTTTTTCCGTAATATTTGGCATACATGCTGGGATAGAGCGCGGCCTGCACCCCGGTCATCTTGATGCCGGGCTTGATCGCACTCGCTGCGGTGGCCATTCCGGAAAACAGCCCGCCGCCGCCGATCGGGATGATCAGCCGGTCGAGATCCGGTATCGCCTCGAGCATTTCGATTGCCACGGTACCCTGACCGGCCGCGACATGCGGGTCGTCAAAAGCGTGGATATAGGTCAGGCCACGCTGTTCGGAGAGCAGCATGGCATGGGCATAAGCTTCATCATAATTGCTGCCGTAGATCACGATTTCGGCCCCATGGCCGCGGGTTTGCTCGACCTTCACCATCGGTGTCGTGCTGGGCATGACGATGGTCGCGGGAATATCGAGATTGCGGGCATTATAGGCAAGACCCTGGGCATGATTGCCGGCGGAAGCGGCGATAACGCCGGCCTTGCGCTTGCTTTCGTCCATCAGCAGCAGCGCGTTGAGCGCGCCGCGTTCCTTGTAGGCCGCGGTAAACTGCAAATTCTCGAATTTCAGGTAAACTTCCGCTCCGCTGAGCTGGGACAGCGTGATGCTCTTCAGCGTCGGTGTGTGGACAACCCGGTCCTTGATCCGGTCGTGCGCGGCTTTCACATCTTCATAGTCGAAGGATGGCAGGGTGATGGCTTTGATGTCGTTCATATCGTCCGTGCCCCTAACGCATCTGGCCATCGAGGGAAACAATGATTATGGCCATTGCAAAGGGCAAGGGAATCTATGGTGAAAATTGCATTTATCGGCATTGGCGTGATGGGCGGACCCATGGCCGGACATCTGGTCGCGGCGGGACACGAGCTGACCGTCTATAACCGCAGCAGAGCCAAAGCGGAAAACTGGGTGGCCAAACATGGCGGTTCGCTGGCGACCAGTCCTGCAGAAGCGGCGCGGGACAAGCAGATCGTGATCACCTGCGTTGGCAATGACGATGATCTCGCATCCGTCACCATGGGCCGCGACGGTGCCTTTTCGACTATGGCATCCGGCGCTCTGTTCATCGACCATACGACCGTGTCCGCGCGCATCGCCCGGCAATTGTCGGTCGAAGCCGAAGGTCGCGCCATTCATGTCATCGACGCGCCGGTGTCCGGCGGGCAGGCGGGTGCGGAAAAGGGCAGCCTGTCGATTATGTGCGGCGGCAGCGAGCAAGCCTTTGCTGCCGCCGAACCGGTGATGTCGGCTTATGCCGGACGCATCGTCCATGTCGGCCGCACCGGAGCCGGACAAACAACCAAGATGTGCAACCAGATTGCGATCGCGGGTGTCCTCGAAGGCCTGTCGGAGGCGTTGCGCTTCGCCCAGGCAAGCCGGCTGGACCTGGACAAGGTTCACGAAGCGATTTCCGGCGGCGCCGCGCAAAGCTGGCAAATGGACAATCGCTGGGCGACCATGGCGAAGGACGAATTTGATTTCGGCTTCGCGGTCGACTGGATGCGCAAGGATCTCGGGCTGGCGATCGAGGAAGCCAGGACCAATGGCGCGACCATTCCGGTGGCGGCGCTGGTCGATCAATTTTATGCCGAAGTGCAGGCGGCAGGCGGCGGACGCAATGACACAAGTTCGCTGGTCTCACGGCTCCCGAAAAGAAAATAGAAAAAGGCAGATGATATGCACGCTTGGCTGAAAAATCATGGGGTGGCTTTATGCGCGATCGCGGCAAGCCTTTGTCTCGCATCGGGCCCCGCCCAGGCGGATAGCCTGATTGAAAATGTAAACGGCATGACTCTCGACAGCGAGGGCAAGGTCCTTCGTTTCACGGCGATGCTGGTCGATGATGACGGCAACGTAAAGGAG
>NZ_JBGTDD010000170.1:0-33036 GCF_041748495.1 Parasphingorhabdus sp. | reverse complement strand
CAAGTTTCTTGGTTATCTGAGCGATGTTACCAATCGCCATATGACTGATTCAAGAGTTCTCAAAATTCGCAGCCACCGATTTCAATCAAAAACGGATTACCAGAACCGATGGATCAGTATCAAGTTGTCAACCCTACCGCCACGATCAATATGATTGTGTATAACAGAACACCTCCCAAAATCATTGGGGCACTGAGGGAATTCTGAAAAGTGGCTTTGGCAAGTGTCGTCGCGTTTTCCAACAAGTCGGGCCAAGTGTAGGACACAAAGTCGCCTTGGGACATTACAGCAACAAGCTTACCTTCGTCGTTCACGATCGGAAGCCGGCGAAACCGTTCATTTGACATTATTCTCAGCCAATCCAAAAGGTCATCATCCTCTTTGGCTGTGCGCACGTTTTTCGTCATCACTTCGTTCACCGTTGTCACGGTTGGATCAAGCGACATTGCCACCACGCGCTGGAAAATGTCCCTTTCGGTCATCATACCCAGCAGGTTCATCTCAGAATCGACCGCAATGATAGACCCGTAGTTTCGTTCGGCCATCAGCAGTGCTGCATCCCTTACACTGGTTTTAGGATCGCAAGTTAGCGGCTTGGGCTTGGAGGCATATTCGGCTCTTTCGAGAATTTTCATGCTTGCAGGTCCTCGTATAAGTAGGTGTAGCGACGATGCGACGATTGATCCCGGGCAAGCGCGAGATGACCGCGCTGCGAAAAGAAGGAGAGGTCCATTTGGTTAAGCAGCCATTCCTTTTGAGCCACAATTCGGGCCAGCCGCCCGCATTTTTTGTCTGTATTCATGAAGAAATCTCCTTTTACGGTCTAATTCATTTGCCTTCATCGACGGATTATTGGAATTTTTCGACCTGTCGATTAGGACAGATGTCCGAACGGGCGCATTTCATCGGTCTTTCCGAGCAGCTACTTTTGATTGGCATGATGTTGAACCCATCGGCACGCTTCGTGGACCGCCAGTTGCTGATTGGAGATACGGCCGCGTTGTTTAATCGCCAGGTTTTGAAGACGCCACAGACGGAAAAATGATGGAAGATCTAGCTGGCAATCGCTTGCGATCAACAGCCACGATCGATTTTATCTTAGCTTGTCTTCCCCAATAGACAGGTAGGAATTGAAGGCGAAAATTGCCATCCAGCTAGCATGAAGGTGCTCACTGATCCCAAATTTGCAGATGTTATCGAATCGATTGAATATAGTCCGATAGCCACAGTGATCAGCGACCCAAATCTGTGCGACAACCCGATTGTGGCGGTGAATGAGCCGTTTTGTACGCTAACCCAATATCCGTCCGAAGAAGTGCTGGGTCGAAACTGCAAATTCCTGGCTGGAGAGGAAACCGAACCTTGGCTGACTGACAAGATCCGTGAGGGCGTGATCAATCACCGTCCGGTAATGGTCGAGATTTTGAATTATAAGCGGGACGGAACGCCTTTTCGCAACGCTGTCCTGGTGGCCCCTATTTTCGACAAATCCGATGCGCTGCGATACTTCATCGGTACTCAGGTCGAATTGCTGGAAGCAGACTGGGAAACATTTTCCGGTCGCAAGCAAAAGGCGCGATCGTTGGTCAAAAGCCTCTCCACAAGGCAACGGCAAGTCCTGCAAAAAATGGCCAACGGCGAACGCACCAAGCAGATTGCTTACGAACTAGCGCTCAGCGAAAAAACGGTTGAGATGCATCGGACATTGCTGTTCCGAAAAGTTGGTGCCGGAAATGTCGCCGAGGCGGTTCGTGTCGCGATTGACGCGGGCCTCTGATCGCAAACTACAGGGTTTACCCTTGCAGGGTTAATCCCAGCTTTTCCAGCACCCCTTCGAAGTCCTAATCCGTTGCTCTCATAGCGGCAGGATAACCAGTGTTTATTACCCTGAAGTCGCGCCGCCATTACAGCAGGAGTGCCAATATGGAAACTATTAGCCTAGCGCAATATTCCTTAGTGTATAATGCGTTTTCATTCACCTTTGCAACGATGGCCGCCACCACGTTGTTCCTTTGGTTCGGACGGTCGCAAGTCGGCCCTGCTTATCGAACCGCACTCACCATTTCAGGTCTGGTCTGCGCTATCGCCGCATATCATTACTTTCGAATTTTCGAGAGCTGGAGCGGAGCTTATGAAGCAAAAGACGGCATATTGCTGGTGACCGGTGTCGCCTTTAACGATGCCTACAGATATGTCGACTGGTTGCTGACCGTCCCGCTGTTGCTTATTGAGCTGATTCTCGTGATGCGGCTGACACAGTCGGAAACAACCTCCAAATGCCTCCGTCTGGGCTTTGCGGCAGCGCTGATGATCGTACTGGGCTATCCAGGCGAAATCGCCGACAACAATGCCAGCCGCGCGCTTTGGGGAACGCTCTCCGCAATTCCATTCCTGTATATTGTATGGGAATTGTTCAAGGGCCTTGGCGAATCGATTGAGCGACAGCCAGACAATGTACGCAAGCTAGTGAAGGACGCACGCTTGATTACATTTGCCTCCTGGGGTTTCTATCCGATTGTTTACATGGTGCCCTATACCGACCTTGGCGGCGGTACGGTCGAGACTGCAGTGCAGATAGGATACACAATAGCAGACTTGGTCGCCAAGGCTGGCGTCGGTG
Organism: Parasphingorhabdus sp.; assembly: GCF_041748495.1. Classification (GTDB taxonomy): domain Bacteria; phylum Pseudomonadota; class Alphaproteobacteria; order Sphingomonadales; family Sphingomonadaceae; genus Parasphingorhabdus. The sequence continues at coordinate 30,416 of NZ_JBGTDD010000170.1, read as the reverse complement.
TCCTCATCTACGTGATTGCCGTCCGCAAAAGCGCGGTCGAATATCCCGAACTCGCCAAATCGACCTAGGCATGAACTTGCGATACCCCCAATCGCTAGCTAGCCGACAGGGGCAGGGTCTAATGACCCTGCCCCGCTTTTTTTCTGGATTCGGATTCGGTCAAGACGGTGATGTAAGTCCAGCGACTCTGGCCCTTGGTTTTTTCGCCATGTTCGCTCTGGTTCAAGATAGTGCATTGGTACCGGTCGTCACGCTCGCAGCGTGCCTTTCCATGCTGATCATAGGCATGCCGCATGGCATGTTCGATTATCTGACGTTGCGGGACAGGAGTGGAGGAAGCATTGCCAAACTCGGTGCATATATCGCTATATATTGCAGCGGAGCAGCGGTCGCTCTGATTGGTTGGAAGATCGCTCCCCTCGCGTCGCTTGCGGCTTTTCTGATACTAGCCGTTGCGCATTTCTCCGAAGACTGGGCACAAGACCGTTCGAAATTATTTGCCGTTGCCATGGCGACGAGTGTGATTGCGCTTCCCGCGCTCACCTATCCCAGTCAACTATCCGCAATGTTCGGATTGGTAGTTGGCAAGAATGCAAGCATTCTCACGGACATGGCTCGTCTAGTAGCGCCGCTATTCGGACTGATTTCTCTAGTGTTGGTCGCCATTGATTTCGCCGAAAAGCAGACAGGCCAAGCGTTGCGGAATTTTCTTCTGCTGTCATCAGCTTTGCTCCTTCCTCCGGCCATCGGATTTGCGATCTTCTTCTGTCTTTTCCATTCTCCGCGACATTTTGTGGAAGGCTATCGCGAATTGTTGGACAAAAAATATGATCAAGGAAAGTTTTTCACTTTTCTAACGTGGGGTTCGGGCGCGGTCTATTTGTGCGTTCATTTTGTCCAACCGAAAGCGATGCCAGATCAAATGCTTATAGCAACAATATTTCAGACGTTCGCGATCCTGACCGTACCACATTTATTGATGCCCTTGGTCAAGATGCCGTCTCGCAAGCACCCCGATCAGCTGAAATCAACCGCCCAAAGCAGACACTAGAACCGAATAACATGAACAACCGCTTCTGGGTCGTCAGCGGCAGGTCTGTTTTTAGTGCTAAGTGAGAAACTGCTGAATGACCGAATATGAGTGGAATGCGGGAATTGATACCTACAATTTATAATCACAGCTTCATCCCGAAAACCGCCATCAACGATCAATCAAAATGGCACTTCCGAAACTTTTCAGCTTAGGCGCCGTGTTTCAAAGGCTCGCCGCGAGCGGCGAAAAAATAAAGACCCGTTCCGACGATGAGGATCAGTCCCAGCATTTGATAAGCTGCGATGCTGGCCTGGCTTGCCACCCAAATCGTGGAAGCTGCGGCGAGCAACGCCAATGGCAGGTGCCACCAGGCGGCTTGCCGTTCTTCCCTGTGCTGTAGGACCGGCAAGGCCAAGGCTGATAAAAGATACATAACCAAACGCGAAAGCGTGCTTGCGACGGCGAGCGTTGCAAAGCCGGCCCAAAGACTGAACAGGATTGCAGCACCGCCATAGAAAAGTATCGAGACATCCGGCGTCTGGAATCGCTGTGATACATGCGCGAACGCGCGGGGCAACGTTCCCTGTTCGGCCATGCCAAATGTCATGCGAGGCGTAACGATGCCGCCGCTTAGTGTATTTGCCCCGATTGAGAACGCAGCTGCCACCGAGATCGCAATCACGCCAGCCTGACCCATCAGTTCTCCAGCCGCAGCAGCAAGCGCGCTTTCTTCGCCGCCCACTTGTGGAGCGATCGCGAGATAGGCCCAGATCACCAGCATGTAGAACAACGCTACTGCCGCCAACGTGGTGATCAGCGCGAGCGGGATGGTCCGCTTGGGATCGCGCAATTCTCCGGCCGGAAAGGTGCCATTTTCGAACGCCATATAAGCGTAGAACGTCAGCAGGACGACACTTTCGAACTCTGTGAATTCCGGCAGACTGAAGCCGACGACCGGATCACGGGTCAAAAGGCCGATTACTATGAGCACTGCGAGCGGGACAAGTTTGACAGCGGTCATCACGCCAAGCGTTCCCACCGACGTGCGCATACCAACGAGGTTGACCGCGGTAGTGAAGACGATAAAGCCAACCACGGCGATGGCTCTCAATAAGGGATCATCCAGCACCGGAAACAGCACGGCAATATATGCAATTGCTACTTGGGTATTGGCTGCCACCGCGACTACACCTGAAGAGTAGCGGGTCCATCCCGACTGGAAACCAGCAAAGGGACCGAAGGCTGCATGGGCATAGAGGACGGGTCCTCCATGGCTGTCAAAGCGGGTCGCGAGCTGAGCGAACACGAACGTCAGTGGTAAGATCAGCAACGCACCAAATAACATCATCCAAGGTGCAAAATTGCCGACGGCTGCGACCATGATGGCAGGTAGAGCAAAAATGCCTGCACCGATCATTCCGTTCACCGGAAAAAGTGCGGCGCCCCAAAAGCCCACTGTGCGCGGTAATGCTTGAGATTTCGGCACAATCCCCCCAGAAAATCCCTTTATTTGGGAATAGGACCTAGTCACGGAATAAGCAAGACGCGCACTTCCGGAGCGGTTCGGGTGCACGAAGTCACGAGTTCCAGTCGATCCGTGACGTGCCATTCCGATTTAAACTGCCGCATGACTGGTTTATCGCGAAAGCGGACACTCGCTTTGGTAGTCTATAACGGCAACAACCGGGTCGTCAGCCGTCGGGCAGCTGCTGCGTCCGTCACCCCGTTAGGTGTCCGGAACAACTCTCAATAATCCTTGCTCACCCGCACATTGACGCTCTGTCGGCCGAGGGTCGAGATGGTCGAAAGGATCGACAGCCAGCGGGTGATCTGGAACTCCAGCTGGGTGGCGCTATAGCCCTTGCCGTCGGTGATCAGTTCGACATAGATGCGGCGGGTGATATATTTGCCGGCGGCGATCGAGGTACCGGAGCCGGTGTCGGTGTCGGACGGCAATATTCTGAGCCGGTCGAGGCCGACCGCCTTGCGTAGCTGGTTGATCGGATCAAGCCCGCCGCCGCTGTTCAGCGAGGCAACCGCAGCCGCCAGCTGGACCGCCTCGGGCGCCGACAGATTGGCGATCGAGGAGCCGAACAATATCCGCGAGAGCAGCTCGTCCTGCGGCAGCGCCGGGATACTGGTGAAGGCGATTTCCGGCTGGTTGCCGGAGCCGGTCACATTGATCGTGGCGTTGAGGCCGGTCAGATTGGCTTCCGCCTCGATGTCCAGAATCGGATTGACCGGCTGGTTACCGACGAAGCGGATGCGCCCGCGTTCCAGCCGGAAGCGCCGCCCGGCGAAGGTATAATTGCCGCTGATCAGATTGGCGGTGCCGACCATCGCGAAATTGTCGACCGGGCCGGAAATCTTGAGACTGGCATTCCATTCGCTGTCCAGACCCAGCCCCTCGACCCGCAAGCGGTTGGGCGCGTTGGCCGTCAGGTCAAAGCGCCAGGGCCGGTCACGGACCGGCACCGGCCGTTCATCCGCGCGCCGGTTGATCTCGCGGGTCCTGATATCGGGCAGGTTGGCGGTCTCGCTGGCCCGGCCAAAGCGGAAGAAGCTGCGGTTCAGGGTGACATCGCCGGAAATCAGGCCACCGTCCGGCGAGCTGCGGATCTTGATCGGTCCGCTCACGGTGGCGGAGAAATCATCGCGGGCGATCAGCACGGCCTGCCGGGCATCGATATCCATCATGATGCCGATGCCTTCGCCGGACGGGACGGCAAAGTTGAAACTGCCGCTGCCGCTCACCGTGCCGCCGCCGGCGGTGGTGCCGGTCAGGTTCGGCAAGACCAGACGCGAGCCGTCAAACCGGCCGACGGCCTTGATATTGGAGACGACGGTGCCGGTCAGCGGGCTTTCCAGCCGCGCGTTGCTGGTGCTGACCCTTCCCTGGATCTCGGGACTGGCGAGGCTGCCGCTGATGTCGGCGCTGGCCGCGACCGGTCCGCTGAGGTCGAAGGTTTCAACCCCGGTCAGTCGCCACAGACTCTCGGCGCCGCCGTTGAACCGGGCCTGCGCAAAAAGCGGCCGGCGCATCAGCTCGTCCTGCCAGCGCCCGCCACCGAGGCCGGTCACCCGTCCCTGGAACCGGCCAATGGTTTTTCCTGCGGGCGATCTGATGATCCCGCGGGCGGCGGCGTTGCGCTGGGAAATCGCGACATTCAGACCGAGATCGACCGGCGCCGACGTCAGGATCAAACCGGACCGGGTCAGGCCCTTGATCGTCAGCTTCGCATCGCCCACCGGCACCTGCGAACCCGCCTGAGTCAGCTTGACCGTGCCATTGACCGTGCCGCCCAGCCCAAGATCGGGATAGGCAATATCGATCAGCGACAGCGGCATTTTCGCCAGCACCAGATCGAGCCGGGAATTGCCGCTTCCCCAGCGCCCGGACATCCGGGCGGTGCCGCTGCCATAGCTGATCGTGGTCGGAGATGCGGCCCAGCCATCGCTGACCCGGCGCAGTTCGAGCGCCCGTGTCAGCCGCAGCCTGCGGCCTTCGAACTGGCCGGCCCCGGTGATCCGGTAGAGATCGGGCGTGATATCGGCCTTGGCCTGAAATTCGAAGGTGCTGCCACGGGTTCCCGCGATCGCGAAAGTGGCCTGACCGCGGCCGTCGGTCAGCTTGGCATTGGCGGCGATCCGGCCAATAATCAGTTCGCCGCGGCTGATGCCCTGCGCCCGCAAGGTCGCATCGATGTTGGACTTGCCGTCGATCAGGATGATATCGGCGTCGAACACGGCGGTCCGGATGAAGATCGGCGGATTGCCGTCGAAACGGGCATTTTCCGCCTTGAGATTGGCGCGGATCAGCTGCCGTCCGTTGCCGGGCCTGAACACCACCGACCCGTTCACACCGCCGCCGCTGACGGCAAGCGTTCCGGCCAGACCATTGGCGGTGGTTCTGATCGTGCCGGTGGCCAGCGTGTCGGACACCAGCAGCCGGTCGACCTGCACCGCCGTGTCCTGCCCCGCCAGGGTCAGGATGGTCCCGTCGCTAGTGAACGGCCCGAGAGTCGAGCCGCCGGCCGCGGTATAGGAAAAACCGTTGGTCACCGGCTCGAGCTGCAGGCGAACCGCCGAGAGCCCGGCTGCGGGCAGCGGGCTGTCGAGCAACAAGGCGATGCTCGGCCGGTCGAGCGGGCCATCCAGCTGAAGATCGAAGCGCCCGTAGGTATCCTGCGTGCCCGAACCGCGAAACGCGTAGGTCGTCGCTGTGGTCTGACTTCCCGAACCCCTGAAGCTCAGGTCGGGAGCAGTGACGACAAGGTTTGAGAAACGCAACAATCCGTCCGGCCCCAATGTCAGGCCGGTTTGCAATTGCGGCAGGCCGCCCGCCAGTTCGCGCAGAAAATCGATGTCGAAGCGCCGCAACCGGGCATTGATCTGGCCATCGAGCCCGATCCCGGTCGGCGCGGGTCCGAGATTGATATCGGCGATGATATCGGCGATCCCCACGCCTTGCACGGCGAAGCCCGGTGCGGTGGCCGCGATCCTGGCGGCATAATTTCCGGTGGAGGGACGCAGCTCAAAATCCATCGTGCCGCTGGCGACGCCGGTGGCAACACGCGCGCGCTCGGCAAACAGCAGATCATTTTCGTAGCGGAGCAAGGCGGTGGCGGTAAATCCGGAAAGCAGTTGTTTCAGCAGATCGCCATTGCCGATCAAAGTGCCGACGGACAGTTCGAGCGGTATATCCCAGCCGCCCGCATCGCGCTGGCCCTCGCCTTCCCCGCGCACATTGGTCAACAAGGTCTTGCCGAAGGCCAGTTGCGGCGCGGTCAGCAGATATTGATAGCGCAGTTCGGAGAATTTGCCATTGAGCATCGCCTTCAGTTCGAAGTCCTGCGCCTTCATATTGGCGGCCAGCGCAGACGGATCGATCAGCCTTGTCTCGAGCCGCATCGCGTCGAGACTGTTTCGTCGCAGATCAATGCCGCCGTTGGCGGTGAGCGACAGCGCAGCGGAGCGCGCTTCCATGGCCAGCTGCACCACGCGGTTTTCAAGCCGGACGGTTCCCTGGATCGCCAGGTTGGGGGACGCCAGTTTCTGTGCGATGCCTTCCGGCAAAAGGGTACCGGCCAGCCGGCCATCATAGGCGAACAGCCCTTCCCTCGCTTCCACAGCGATTTGCGCCAGTGCCTGACCCGCGCTCTGCGCGTTCAGTTCGCCATTCCATAGCCGCCAGCTGCCATCCCCTTTCACGGTGATCGCCAGGTCACGCTCGAGTCCGAGTGCCCGGGCCAGCACGCCACCGGCCGGTGCCATGATGTCGGCTTCGATATCGAGCGTTTCCCGCTCCGGCTCGGCGTTCAGGGCGAGCATCAATTTGTCGCCGCTTTCGGTTGTCGCCGCTGCGAGATTCACCATAGCGCGACCGGCCCGGATATCGGCCGAGCCCGACAGATTGGCAAATTGTTCGGTGCCGGTAATGGCTTCGCCAAGTGCCAGATTGTCGGCGCGAAAGGCGCCGATATAAATGTCGAAGTCCGGCAGCAGCGGCTGGTCTTCTTCGCTTTCGATCAATTTCGGTAAGCGTTCGAGCCGCCCCTGCACTATCACTGCATCGGAAATGTTGAGCTCGTTGAATATCCATGCCAGCGGGTTCCAGTCGACCGCTACGGTCCGCGCGGTGAAAAACTCACCCTCGGGATCGCTGAGCACCAGTCCCTGCACCTGGGTCCTGCTGTAGATGGAGCCATCAATATCGGCGATGCGGATGCGCAGGCCATCGGCCGGTTCCAGACCCTCGACCTGGCTGATGATGAAACGATGGCCGGCATCGCTATCGAGCCATATGGCCGCGCCGATCAGGCCCAATATCAGAAGCGTGCCCAGTGCCAGCAGGCTGCGCACCGACCATCGCCATGCTGTCGTTCTGGGGCGAGACTTGTCGGGGCTGTCGGCCATCTAGAAGGCCTGTCCAAGCGAAACATAGACAGCGATGCGGGAATCGCCCGGCTGGGGATTGATCGGTGTGCCGACATCGATCCGGATGGGACCAAAATCGCTATAATAGCGTACGCCAAGCCCGGCCCCGTAGCGCAGTCCGGAAAAATCCGGAGTGCTGCTTCTATAGACATTGCCGGCATCGACAAAGGGCACGATGCCCAGATTGCCGCCGAAAAACCCTGTGCGCACGCGCGCTTCCAGCGAGAATTCGACCAGCGAGCGGCCGCCCAGCGGGTCATTATTGGCATCGCGCGGACCAATGCTCTGGAAGCCATAGCCACGCACCGAGCCGCCGCCGCCGGAATAGAGCCGGCGGGATGGTGCTATCCGGTTGACTCCCGCTCCCGTGATCGTGCCGAAGCGGGCGCGACCGGCCAGCACGATTGTGTCCGAAACCGGGAAATAGGCACTGCCGTCAAACTGGCTGCGCACGTAAAAGAAACTGCCGTCCTGCAGGGATGCTTCGGGTGCGATGCGCCCGGTCACACGAAAGCCGCGGGTCGGATCGAGCAGGTCGTCGCTGGCGTCAAAGGTGATCGAGCCCGGCAGCGAACCGATGAAGAAGGTTTCCCGGGCCGTCGTCCCTGTGGGTCCGGTAATATCGGTTTCCCGCGATGCCAGCAATTCGATGCCCGCCGACCAGCTCCAGCGCTTCTGGAAGATCAGATTGCTCTGTCGCTCGATATTGGCGGCGACCGAGAAAGTCTGTGCCTGGAACGCCGGGCGATCGATGACGCTCAATGCGGTCCGTCCGTTCAGGACATTGTCGCGCCGGCGGTAATTGTTGCGGCGATAGGCAAGACTGCCGGATTGTTCCTGGGTCCCGAGCACAGCCATCGCGCGGATCAGTCCTTCTGGTGGGAAGAGATTGCGATGTTCCCAGCTTGCCGCTGCGCGAATGCCTTCGCCGGTACCATAGCCCAGCTCGCCGGCTATGGTCCGCAGCGGTGCCGGTGTCACATCCACGGCAATGTCCACCGCACCCGCCTCGTCAGCCTCCACCGGATCGAGCGTGATGGTCGAGACCAGACCGGTTGCGATCAGCGCCCGGCGCAAATCCTCGACTTCCGAAGCCTGATAGAGGTCGCCCGGATCGAAGCGGGCGATCATCTGGACATGATCGGCATCGAACAGGTCGGAATTGGCCATGACAATCCGGCCGAAATTGAAGCGACCGCCGGGAGTCACCGGCACTTCGAGATCGCCCAGCCGTTCGGCATGATCGATTTCCAGTTCCGGTTCGCCGGTTTTCGCGAACGCATAGCCACTTTCCACCATCGCAATATTCAGCCGGCCGATGGCATCCATGATCCGGTCGCTGTTGACCACCGCACCCGATTGCAAGGCGAAGGTGTCGCGGAATTTTTCCGGGTCGGGCGGAACTGCGGTATCGAGACCCGGCAAGGCGATGGCTTCCAGCTCATATTGCGGCCCCGGTTGCACGTCGATAACCACTTCGATCCGCTTCTCGCCGTCGGTCTTGAAGCGCGTCTGGACCACCGCGTCATAATAGCCTTCAATTCTGAGCAGCCGTTCGACGAGTTCGGCGTCGCTTTGCGCACGCCGTCTGATCTGAGCAAAATTGGCATCATCGCCGCGATATTGCTCCAGAACCGACAATATCTCGAAGCGACTGTCGAAGGTCTCTCCGATATTTTCGGGCAAACCCTGAAAGCTGATCCGATAGGCGGTTTCCGCAAGCCCATCGGTCGGTCGATATTCGTTTAGCGACAATTCTTCGGTCAGCCGTTCTTCGGACCGCAGTTCGTCGCTGGCCTCAAATTCCTCTTCCTCGGTCTCTTCGGTTAAGGCCGGAATTTCCGGGTTCTCGCTATCGTCAACCAATGGCTCCGCCACTTGGTCGAGATCGGGCCATTCGACACCAAAATCCGGAAAGTCGGTTAGCGGCTGGTCCGGGTCAAGGGGAGCGTCAAATTCGGAATCATCTTGCACCTCTCCGACCGGCTGATTGTCTGACTGCGCATGGCCCGGCCCGACAAGCGAACTCATCAGCAATATAGCAAGCATGCCACGGCAGCAACAAAACACAGTTGGACCCATCATCCATCCCTTTAGCTGTGGATGAATCGCGATGCCAACGAATAACAACCCTTTTGCGGCAAGCATTTCTTTTTGCAGGACATTCCGTCCCGCAGCTTTCCGATCGCTCTTTCGTGACGGCTTTTAACCGTTGATTAACCAAGTTAGCCCATATTTTAGATCAAGACGGAACGGGCGCTTGTGTCCGGACCATAATCGTTGAACAGGATCGCTGGAAATGCCGAATATGCGTATCATTTTGCTCGAAGCGGCTTTGGTTGCCGGTGTTCTGATAACCGGATTGTCTGCGTCCCAGATCGCTTATGCGGCGCCGGATGCGTTGGTGCTGAAGGGGGCCGTCGACCCGCAGGCCGATGTGAAGATCGACAGTTCGATCAGGGTTGAACGGACCGAAATATCGGCAACTGGCGAAAGCGTGACCACGCTGCACGATCCCGCATCCGTCAAGATCATTCCCGGAGACAGGTTGCTGTTCACCAACAGCTATAGCAATCTCGGCCAGAATGCCGTGACCGGCTTTGTCGTCAACAATCCGGTGCACAGCGCCGTGAGCTTTGTCGAGGCACTGGAAGACTGGGCGCTGGTCTCGGTTGATGGTGGTCAGAATTACGGAAAATTGGTCGAGCTAAGCGTCGCAGATGCAACAGGCGACATGCGCCCGGCGGGGACGGCTGATGTTACCCATATTCGCTGGGTTCTGCCTTCCCCAATCGCTTCGGGCGCTTCCGGTGAATTGCGTTTTCGCGGAACCGTCAAATAGCATCAACCCGGGTTTCACGCCGGGTCGCATTCCCATAGGATATCACTGACTGCGATCAGGCGCGCCAGCCGCGCCAGTTCCGCCGCCAGTTTTTGCCGCCGTGCCGCAGACCAGCGGATAGCCGGTTCGAGCCAGAATTGCGTGACCCGCAACTGGCCCAGCGACCGGTCCGCCTTGATTTCGATGCGGCCGACGAAGCGGTCACCTTCCAGGATCGGATAGACATAATAGCCCCACCGGCGCTTTGCCGTCGGCACGAACATCTCGTTGCGATAGGCAAAGCCGAACAAGGCTGCCAATCGATCGCGGTCGCGCACGACCGGGTCAAACGGATTGATGATCCGCAGTCTCGATGTCGGAGCCGTGATGCCAGCCAGACGCGGTGCGATATCCGGCGGGGCAAGCGCTTCGCGCCAAAGCCCGTCGCGTGATTGCACGGTGACGGGGACCAGATCCCGAACGGTCTGCGACCAGCATCTGACTTCCGTTGCGGTGATCGCCCCCCAGAATCGCTGGATTTCGCCGAGCGAGCCGCAAGCCAGCCGATCCAGCGCATTGCGGCACAGCCAGTCGATCTGAACCGTTTCGTCATATGCGGTCTGCTGCAGGTGCGCGGGAATGACCCGCTCGGCCAGATCATAATATTTGGCAAAATTCTGGCGGTGCGAGGTCGCCAGTTCGCCAGCATACCAGAGCTGATCGAGAACGCGCTTGTGCGGCGGGCGATCCCACATCTGCTTTTCGCCTTCGACTTTGGTATCAAAGGCGTGGGTGGACAGGGGTCCCTCCTGCGCGATCCGGGACAGGATATGCTGCCGGTCGATTTGCTTCGCGGCCGCCTGGAAGGAGGGCAGACCCGCCACACGCTCTCCCAGACGGCGAAACTGGCGCTGCCACATCGGGTAAAATTCCATCGGCAGCACCGAGGCATCATGGGTAAAATGCTCGAATATCGCGCGGTCCCGGGCAAGCAGCCGGTCGAGCATCGGCTCGCGATAATTCTGGTTACGGCTCCACAATATGTGATGATGGGCGCGGGTGACATTCTGGATCGTGTCGAGCTGGACAAAGCCGAGACGGCGGATGGTGGCCGGCAGATCAAGCGGGCCGGTCGGGGCATCGGACAGTCCCTGCGCCTGCAGCCAGAGCCACCGCGCCTGTCGATTGCCGATCGGCAGCGCCGCTGTCATCAGACCGCAGTGGTTTCGATATGGGCCACTTTCCGCTGCCGCCGCGTCGCCAGGATGCACCCGGCCACGATCAGCACGGTGCCAGAAACGGTCGCCAGCGTGATCGGCTCGCGAAAGAACAGCCAGCCGAAAATCGCCGCCCAGATGAAGGCGCTATATTCCAGATTGATCAGGTTTTTCGCCTCGGCCCGGGCATAGCCCCAGGCAATGAACAGCGCCGAGATGATCGACAATATCGCGCCGATACCGATATAGGGGAGAAATTGCTGATCCGGGATAACGGCAAAAAAGGGCGCGAGCAGCAGGAAGGCGCTGCCGACAATCAGATTTTGCGAAAAGCTGATCTCGATCGGACCGGCGAGCAGCGCCTGCTGCCGCTGGATCACCAGATTGCCGGCATAGAGCACCGCCGATGCGAGAATGGCGCCGATGCCGAGCAACGCCTGTTCATCATAATCGCCGGTGGCCCGGCCCAAAGCGATCACCAGCACGCCACCGAACCCCAGCAGCGAAGCATAGATGGCATTGCGGTGGATCGTCTCGCCGAGAAACACCGCAGCCAGATAGAGCGCGATAATCGGCGCGATGAACGACAGGGCAATGGCTTCGGCCAGCGGCACCCGGGCCAGGCCCCAGAAAAACAGATAGGACATGAAGACAACGATGATGCCGCGCTGAAGGTGCACCTTGCGCGCGGCGCGGCCCGGCATTTTCGGCCCGCGGGCGAAAAATATCACCGAGACGATGGCGAGCGAGGCCAGCACCCGCCAGAGTATCGCATTATAGGCGCCGAGATCCATGGCCAGGCTCTTCATCACCACATCCATCATGGCAAAGCTAAGCAGGCCGATCAGCACCGATCCTGCCGGTAGCAGCAACGGGCCATCTTCCAGATGCGGTTTGGATAGTTCCAGATCGGACATAGTGTATCCCATCAGCCAGAAATTGTTGAAGCCGGTTGTGTGGTAGACAGTTTGCGTGCTTCGACAGGCTCAGCACGAACGGATTGTTCAGACGCTCTGCTTATCCACCGGCCACCGGAAATGGCAAGCGTGATTACAGACCCATCTGCCGGACCGCGAGGTCGCGCATGATTTCTTCCGAGCCGCCACCGATCGCCATGACCTTGACCTCGCGATAGAAACGCTCGACCGGATTGCCGCGCAGATAGCCGGCGCCGCCAAGGATCTGCATTGCTTCGCTGGCGCAAAATTCGAGATCCTTGGTGGCGCTGAACTTGGCCTTGCAGATCTGCGCGACCGGCATTTCGTCCTGTTCGGCGAGCCAGCAAATCTGGTTCAGCCAGCCATCGAGCCGGTCGACACGGGCCGACATGTCGGCGATCTTGTGGCGGATCACCTGATGCTTGATCATCGGCTTGCCGAAGGTTTCGCGCTGCTGTGCATAGGCGATCGATTCTTCCAGCAGCACCCGCATCATGCCGAGGCACTGAGCGACCATGCCGAGCCGTTCGTGGTTGAAATTATGCATGATCTGGATGAAGCCGCGATCCTGGTCGCCGAGCATATTTTCCGCCGGGACGCGCACCTCATCGAAATAGAGCGAGGCCTGGTCGGAAGACCACCAGCCCATTTTCCGGTCGAGCGCGGTGCGGGAGAACCCATCGGCATCGGCATCGACCAGGAACAGCGAAATGCCGTGCAGGCCTTCGCCGCCGGTGCGGGCGCCGATGACATAATGGTCGGCGGTCATGCCGCCGGTGATGAAGGTCTTGGCGCCGTTGATGATCCAGTGATTGCCGTCCTGCCTGGCCGTCGTCTGCATATTGGCAACGTCGGAACCGCCGCCGGGCTCGGTGATGCCGAGGCTGGAGCCCTTGTTGCCGAGCACGATATCCTTGAGGATGCGGTCCTTGATTTCTTCCGAGGCCAGCTTGTGGATCGGGCCGATCGAGATAGAGCGGCCGCCGAGCGCCGCCAGCGTCCCGCCATTATGCGCCCGCGCCGCTTCCTCGCCCCAGGCGGCGCGCATGAAGATATCGTCCATGCCGAGACCGCCATATTTCTCGTCAACCCCGAAGCCCCAGACGCCGAGCGCGCCGACTTTCTGATGCATTTCCCAGGGTATCTCGCCAGCTTCGTCCCATTCATTGGCAAATGGCTGCAACTCGGTTTCGGCGAAGCGGCGGCAGGTGGCGCGAAACTCGCGCCGCTCATCATTATCGAACGGTCGAAGCATATCTCTCTCCCAAGAGTTTAATCAGTTGATTAAAGCTGTATCGCTTCCAGCGCGGAACGCAAGGGGGCGGGAAGCGAAACCGGTCGGCGGGTTGCCCGGTCGACATAGACATGGGTGAAGCTGCCGGCGGCCGAGGCCACATCCTCGTCTCCCCGGAACAGGCCGACCCCGTAGGTGACGCTGCTGTTGCCCAGCCGGTCGACGCGGATCATCGCCCTCACCTCGTCGGGGAAAGCGATCGGGGCGAAATAATCGCAGCTGGTGTTGACGACCAGACCGATGGTGTCACCGCCGGTGATGTCGAGCGCGTCCTGCTCGATCAGATAGCGGTTTACCGCGGTATCGAACCAGAAATAATAGATGGCGTTGTTGACATGGCCGTAGGGATCATTGTCGTTCCAGCGGGTGGTGATCGTCGAGCCGGTGCGATAGTCGGCGCGGACCGGCGGTCCGGCCCGGGGAATTTTACCAGGCGGCATCATAGATCCTTTGCGCATCGGCGAGCGTCAGTTCCCTGGGGTTGTTGACCAGCAACCGGGTCTGCAGCATCGCCGCTTGCGCCAGCTCGGGGGTTGCCTCCTGCTTTATGCCTATCTCGCGCAGCTTGCGCGGAGCCTTCACCTTGACCGCCAGTCCTTCCAGATAGTCGATCAGTTGCTGGGCGCGCGCCTCGCTGCTGTTCTCGCTGCCGCGCGGGATGTCGAGGGCGTCGGCCAGTTGCGCGTAGAGCGGGGCGGCGGCCTCGAGATTGAACTGCATGACAAACGGCATGACCAGAGCGTTGGAGAGACCGTGGGGGATGTGATAAATGCCGCCGAGCGGATAGGCGAGCGCGTGGATCGCTCCGACCGGCGAATTGGCAAAGGCCTGACCGGCGAGCATCGAGCCGCGCAGCATCGCTTCGCGCGCCTGCATGTTCCGCCCGTCAGAACAGGCGGTTTCGATATGGGCCGTGAGCAGTTTCAGCGCCTCGATCGCGAGCATGTCGGAAACCGGATTCTTGGCATGTCGTCCGGTAAAGGCCTCGATCGCGTGCACCATCGCGTCGATGCCGGTGGCGGCGGTGACGGCGGCGGGCAGTCCCACCGTGAGCGCCGGATCGAGCAGCGCGACATCGGCAAACAGATAGGGCGAGACGATGCCCGCTTTGGTGGTTTCGCCGGTGGTCAGAATCGAAATGGCGGTCACTTCCGACCCGGTGCCGGCGGTGGTCGGGATCAATATGGTCGGCAGGCCCTTTCGCGCCAGCGCACCAACACCATAGATGTCGGTCAGCGGCTGCGCGCCGTCCACCGCGAGCGCGGCCACCACCTTGGCGGTGTCGAGCGAACTGCCACCGCCGAGTCCGATGACAATGTCGACGGCGGCGGCTTTTGCTGCGGCGATCGCGTCACGGACTATGGATTCCGGCGGGTCGGCGATGACGGCATCGAATATCTCGACGTCCAGGCCGGCTTCGGACAATGTCTTCTGGACCGGGGCGATCAGACCCGCATCGACTATGCCCCGGTCGGTCACAATCATCGGCCGAAACGCGCGCAAGGCTGCTATCTGTCCGGGCAGTTCGGCGAGGCAGCCTTGGCCAAAGTGAAGCACCGGGACGGTCTGGAAAATGAAATTTTTCATGGGTTCAGTCTTTTGCATCAATGGTTCTGCCGCGCAATAAAAAGGGGCCGGAAAAACCGGCCCCTGATTGTCGGGTGACAGAATGCCACCGCATGTTTTCGGGTCTAGAACCTGCCGCGCAGGGTCAGACCGTAGCTGCGGGGTTCCTGGACGAAGGCGGAACGCGAACCAGAGCGCAATACCGTGTTAAAGGTAACGCCGCGGGTCACTTCGTTGGTCAGGTTGGCCACGAAGGCCTCGATGCCCCACGTGTCGTCCTGACTACCGATACCGGCGCGCAGGTTGATCTTGATATTGCCATCCTGCGTGTCGAACGGAACCGGGTTCATCGCTGCCAGATTGGCAGGATCGACGGCCTGGGTTGACGTCCGGCGATCACTTTCAAACCGCATCTGCGCATTGAGGAAATATTTCAGATTGTTGCCAATGTCATTGGCGTAGGTCGCCCCGACAATACCCACGATATCCGCAGAATCGGTCAGCGAATTTCCGCAAAGCGCCGCAACATTCTGATTGGTCTGGGTACCAGCACAATCTTGCGGATAATTGGCATCGGTGTAGGTCAAAGCCGCGTTGACCGTGAAATGGTCGTCCGGCCGGATCGTGGTTTCAATTTCCACACCCTGGGTTTCCGCCCTGGGAACATTGAAGGTCTGGAACTGCGCTCCGGTGAATTCGAGAACCTGGAAGTTCTTGAATTCCTCGCGGAATGCCGCCAGATTCAAGGTCACCGCATTGTCCAGGAATTTGGCTTTCAGACCAATTTCATAGGCATCCACTTCTTCGGAAAGAAAACGTGGATCAGCGCCGCCGGCAGCAGCCGTGGAATCGAGGTTGAAGCCACCCGACTTATACCCATGGGTAAAGCTGGCGTAGATATTGATCGGGTCGGCAAAGGCATATGCCACCTTGCCGGTGTAGATCAGTTCCGAATCGTTGAACTTGCTGTTGAACGTCCGTGGTGATGGCAACACCGCCGCAAATGGCGCATCGGCGGGTGCGGTGAAAGCAAAGCAGCCCAGACCGAAAAATGCGTTCCGCAAAGCGGCAGGCAGCGCACTCAAGCCGCCACCAGGCGAAATCTGGCCGACAATCGCCGGGCAGACCGGGTTGTTATTCGGGCCGGCCGCGTAGCCACCGGTCTTGCTTTCATCCGAATAGCGCAGACCGACGGTCAGTTCCAATCCGTCGGCAACTTCCAGTGTGTTGTGCGTGAACACCGACCAGCTTTTGCTGTTCTGCGTATATTGATTGTTGTTGGTGATGTTCGCAGGATCAAAGCCGGTGATATTCTGAAGCGGCGTGGCACCAAAGAAGATCGGACTCAACGGATTGAGGCTGGCCCCGCCGGTTGCGCCGGCCAGAATCGCACCAACGAGCCGGTCATAATCTGTACCAAGCGCAAAGGACACATCCTGAGAAATGTCTTCCTTTGAATAATAGCCGCCGACCAGCCAGTTCAAGGCACCGCCGAATGCTTCACCCTGAACCCGCAGTTCGTGGGTCATGGTTTCGATCGCCGTCTGATTGTCCGTCACATTGAACACGTCAATGCCGGAGAAATCGGAGTCATAGGCTTCCTTGGCATCATATTCGCGATAGGAACCGATATAGATCAGGTCCATGCTATCACCGAGTGGCACTTCGATTTCGCCGGTAACACCCCATTGATCAAATCTCGTGCGGGGCGCAAAATTGGCGGTCGCAATGCGTCCGTCGGCTGCGCGTTCGGCGGTAGTCGTGTCGAACGGATCCACTGCGACAACCGGAGCCGCCATGCCGCCACGGGGACCGAGGCCCACCGCTGCAAACAGGCCGGCGGTTTCCAGCGGCGATTGCAATAGTTCAACCGGAGTACAGCAACCGGCGGTGCTCTTGGAATAATCCGCAATCAGACGGCCGCGAATGCCGCCGTCGGTTTCAAAGCCGAGCTGGCCACGAACCAGATATTGGTCGGTGCCGTTCGATTCGCCGATCTTGGAACCCGTGGAGTCGACCACCGTCACATAGCCGTCACGTTCACGATAGGCACCGGTGACGCGCAGCGCCAGCTTGTCTTCGACGATCGGAACATTGACCGCACCCTGTACGCTCATCAAATTACGATTGCCGTAAGTGGCATTGGCGAAGCCGCCAAATTCGTTGAGATCAGGGCGCACGTTGGTGATGTTCAGCGCACCGGCAGAGGTGTTGCGGCCGAACAGCGTGCCCTGCGGGCCGCGCAACACTTCGACGCGTTCAACGTCGACAAATTCAGAAAGCGCGACACCCGGACGGGATTGATAGGCACCATCGATGAAAATGCCGACAGCCGATTCGAAGCCGATATTGTTGGAGGTCGTACCGACACCGCGGATTCGCAGAACCACCGAACCGGAGGCCAGCTGAGCGTTGGAAGTCGAGAAGCTGGATGATACGTTGGAGATCTGCTCGACATTGACAACGCCCTGGCGTTCCAGCTGGACCGGACTGATCGCGGTCACCGCGAGAGGAATGTCCTGCACATCCTGAGCGCGGCGGGTTGCCGTCACGATGATTACATTTTCGTCAAATGTTTCAGCTTCTTGCACTTCATCCTGGGCAAAAGCGGGGGTGGTCATGGCAGTGGTACACAATGCCGCCATGAGGAGTTTGTTGATCGTTTTCATTTATATTCTCCCGTTGAACAAACCGCTGTCGTCGCCAATATCCTGGGGGATGGCTTCTTATTACGAGAGCGGCGCGGCGTCCGTCGTTTAATTGAGCCATTAAATCAAGCGCAGTGAGGCAGGAAAAACCCGATTGCTTCGCAGTCGTTGCAAAAATGTGACAATCACTGCGGTAGAAACGCGAGGTATTTGGTATCTTTACCAGAAAGCGATGTCAAAAAGACACAGGCATCGCCCGTATCGGTGACCGGAAAGACCTGATCGGTCGATGCCTGCCGAATGCGTGTTGTAGCCGATGATATGGATCAAAACGGGCGCGGCGTGGCAAGCGTCAAGCGAACATGGGCATATTCGCCTGAAATCACCCTTGGCGACCCTGATCATCGCCGCTAGGGGAGATCGAACAGAGATTTAAGGACCCGATATGCCCCAACTCATCCTGCTTCGTCATGGCCAGTCGCAATGGAATCTGGAAAACCGGTTTACCGGCTGGTGGGATGTCGATGTCACGGAACTCGGCATCGAGGAAGCCAAGGCCGCCGGGCGGCTGATGAAGGAGCGCGGCATCGATCCGGATCTCTGCTTTACCAGTGTCCAGACCCGGGCGATCAAGACGCTCAATCTCGCGCTGGAAGAAATGGGCCGGCTGTGGCTGCCGATCGAGAAAAACTATCGGCTGAACGAACGCCATTATGGCGGCCTGACCGGCCTCAACAAACAGGAAACGCGTGAGCAACATGGCGATGACCAGGTACATATCTGGCGGCGCAGCTTCGACACGCCGCCACCGCCGATGTCTTCGGACAGCCCGTATCAGATGTCCAATGATCCGCGCTACAAGGGGATCGAAGTCCCATCGACCGAAAGCCTGAAAGACACGATAGCGCGGGTACTGCCTTATTGGAAAAGCCGGATTGCCCCCGAGCTGCAAAATGGCAAACGGATTCTGATTTCAGCGCATGGCAATAGTCTGCGCGCGCTGGTGAAGCATCTTTCCAAGATTGCCGATGACGAGATTACCGCTCTGGAAATCCCGACAGGCCAGCCGATTGTCTATGAGCTGGACGACGATCTGAACGAGATCGAGCGCTATTATCTGTCCGAGCGATAGTCCCAGCGATAGTCTGACCTGACTATTTGAACCTGTCTTTCGTCCGGTACATGGATGCATCGGCGCGGGACATCAGACCCTCGGTGGTATCCTGAGGTCCGACGAAACAATAGCCTATCGCCGCACCAAAAGGTAAGGGCTTGTCCGCGTGGACAAAATTGACCCGATTGAAATGTTCGACAAGCGAGTCGATTTTCTCCGCGACCTGATCGCCATTCAAATTGTCGAGTAGCAGACCAAATTCGTCGCCGCCAAGCCGCGCCACCACGTCCGTCGACCGGATATGGGTCTTCAATATTTTGGCCATGCGAGCCAGCAGTGCGTCGCCGGCGGCATGGCCATGTTCATCATTGATCGCTTTCAGATTGTCGACGTCGAGAAACAGTACCGCACAATTGTCGCCATATTGCCGACACTGCGCAACCCTGTCGTCAAGGCTTTCAACAAACAGCCGGCGGTTTGGAATCCCGGTAAGCACATCATGATAGGCGTGCTGCTTCATTTCAGCGAGATCCTCTTTGAGCGCAACTATTTCCTTCTCCAACGTAAAGCAGTTGGCGCAATATTGCTTGTTTCTTATGTGATGTTTATCCATTTATTTGTGATTCCCAATCCCGACAGGACATATATTTATATCTATTTGAAAGCACAACAGGATTATTCGAATTATAGGCTCGAAAGTTGATGCAATGCTCCTCCAGATTTGGGCGTAACCCACTGAGCGCAAATGGGTTGCAGCGAAAATGGAACCGCTCGATATGTGCCATTGCGTCCGCATCAATTCCCGACTAAACCGCATTGCTTCCGCAGCATTTGTCAGGGGCAAAAATGGTCGAAGCACCTCCTCCGGTTGGAATAATCATGGGCAGCCAGTCCGACTGGCCCACGATGAAGCTTGCAAGCGACATATTGGATCAGCTGGAAATCGCCCATGAAGCGAAGATCGTGTCAGCGCACCGCACGCCCGGCCGGCTTTATGACTATGCCACATCGGCAGCCGAACGCGGGCTGAAAGTGATCATAGCCGGCGCTGGCGGGGCGGCTCATCTCCCCGGCATGGCGGCCGCGATGACCCGCATCCCGGTGCTCGGTGTGCCGATCCAGTCGAAAGCCCTGAGCGGTATCGACAGCCTGCTGTCGATCGCGCAAATGCCCGCGGGCATCCCGGTTGGCACCCTCGCCATTGGCGAAGCGGGTGCCAAGAATGCGGCACTGCTGGCCGCGGCGATATTGGCCAATGCGGACCCTGCCCTCGCCGAGCGCCTTGACGCCTGGCGCGCGGCGCAGACCGAAGCCGTCGCCGACCGGCCCGAATAAGCGGGCGGCAGCGAGCAATGATGAAAACCCTCCCACCCGGATCGACCATTGGCATATTGGGCGGCGGCCAGCTTGGCCGGATGCTGAGCATGGCGGCGGCGCAACTGGGCTATCGCTGTCATATCTATGCGCCCGATGCGCAAAGCGTCGCTGCGGAAGTGTCGGCAGAATTCACCTGCGCGCAGGATGACGATATCGCCTCGCTGACCCGCTTCGCCGAAAGCTGCGACGTGATCAGCTTTGAATTTGAAAATGTCCCGGTCGAACCGTTGCACCAGATCGCAGGCTGCGCACCGCTCTATCCGCCGATCGCCGCGCTCGATATCGCCCAGAACCGGGTGGCCGAGAAAATATTCGCGCGCGACCATGGCGGCACCACCGCACCCTTTGCCGAAGTGACCAGCCGGGCTGAGCTCGACCAGGCAATCGCGGATATCGGCGCGCCGGCGATTCTCAAGACGATCCGCATGGGCTATGATGGCAAGGGCCAGTCGCGGATCCAGCCGGGTGATGATCTCGACCAGCATTGGCAGGCGGTCGCCGGACAGCCCTGCGTTGCCGAGGGTTTTGTCCGCTTTAGTCATGAATTTTCCGTGATCCTGGTGCGCGGACAGGATGGCGAAGTCCGGTTCTGGGATACGCCGCACAATGTCCACGAGGACGGCATCCTGGCCCACTCGCTGGCCCCCGCACCAGTCGAAATATTGAACCAGCAGGAGGCCGCCCGGGCGCTGGCCGCGAAGATGGCCGAAGCAATGGATTATGTCGGCGTACTGACCTGCGAATTTTTTGCCACCAGCGATGGCCCGCTGTTCAACGAGATGGCGCCGCGCGTGCACAATAGCGGTCACTGGACGATCGAAGGCGCGGTCACCAGCCAGTTCGAGAATCATATCCGGGCGATCTGCGGCCTGCCGCTGGGCGACACCGGTCTTGCCGCGAACAGGGTCGAGATGCACAATCTGATCGGCGCGCAATCCGATGACTGGCAGGCGCTGCTGGCCGCCGGGGCCAATCACCTGCATCTCTATGGCAAGGGTGCGTCCAGGCCGGGCCGCAAAATGGGACATGTAACCAAATTACATTTCTAATTTGCAGTCCGCCGGAACTGCGCTAGGCGTCCCCCATGAACCATCCTGAAATCATTCTCTTCATTGCCCGCGCCGACAATGGCGTGATCGGCGACGGCGACACCATTCCCTGGCGCCTGCCGGAGGATCAGCGGCGGTTCAAGACCATGACCATGGGCAAGCCGATGATCATGGGCCGCAAGACATTTGACAGCCTGCCCGGCCTGCTGCCCGGAAGGCGCCATATCGTGCTGAGCCGGGACAAGGCCTGGGACGGCGATGGCGCGGATGTCGCGAGCAACGTGGAAAGCGCGCTGAAAATGGCCAATGCGCCGCATATCGCGGTGATCGGCGGCGCGGAAATCTACAAGGCGTTCCTGGGCAAGGCTGACCGGATCGAACTCACCGAAGTGCACAGCAAGCCGAAGGGCAATATCAAGATGCCCGCGTTTGACGATACCGTCTGGCAAGAGACGGCGCGCGAGGATCATGCGGCGAAAAATGACAGGCCGGCGTTCAGCTTCGTCACCCTCAAGCGAACAGCGCCATGAAGAAAATCGCGCTGATACTTCTCGGTCTCATCGCGATTGCCCTCGCCGCCTTTCTGATCTTCGGGCCGGCCTGGTTCGAGAAACAGACCAATATCGTCGATGGCAAGCCGCTGCCGGAAATCAGCGTCGAGGCGCAGAGGCTGCATGACAGTCTGATGATCGTCGACCTGCACGGCGACACATTGCTGTGGAAACGCAAGATCACCGACAGCGTCAATTATGGCCATATCGATCTGAAGCGGATGCAGGAAGGCAATGTCGGGCTGCAGATATTCTCCAGCGTGACCAAGACGCCGAGGGGCCAGAATTACGACAGCAACAGCGCCGATAGCGACAATATAACCTTGCTGGCGATGACCCAGCTGCAGCCGGTGCGGACCTGGTTTTCCCTGCTCGAGCGGCAACTCTATCATGCGCAGAAGCTGGACCGGGCGGTGAAGGATTCGGCGGGCGAGCTGGCGATGATCAGCTATGCAGCGGATGTCGACGGGCTGGTCGAATTCCGCGCCCGGGACCGGCGTCCGATGGGAGTCCTGTTCTCGGCCGAGGGGTTGCAAACCCTGGAGGGCAAGCGCGAGAATTTGAAGAAACTCCATGACTCGGGCATGCGCATGGCGGGGCTGGTGCATTTTTTCGACAATGAGCTGGCGGGCTCGATGCACGGCGAGAAAAAGGGCGGACTGACTCCCTTTGGCCGGACCATCATCCGCGACATGGAGCAGATGGGGATGATCGTCGATATAGCCCATTCGAGCCATGCGACCGTTGCCGAGATATTGCAGATGGCGCGGCGGCCGGTGGTGTCGAGCCATGGCGGCGTGCAGGCCGTCTGCGGCGTCAATCGCAACCTGACCGACGCGGAAATCAGGGGCGTGGCGGCGACCGGCGGGGTCATCGGTCTGGGCTATTGGGATGGCGCCATGTGCGATACCGATCCGGCGACCGTGGCCCGGGCGGCGAAACATGTCCGCGATCTGGTCGGGATCGAGCATGTCGCGCTGGGCGGCGATTTTGACGGGGCGGTAACCACCCGTTTCGACACCAGCGGCATTGTCCATATCACCCAGGCGCTGATCAACGCCGGTTTTACCGAACCGGAAATCCGGGCGGTGATGGGGCTGAATGCGCTGCGGGTGATCCGGGCGGGGATCGAGCCGATGCCGAAATCCGTTGCGCCACCCCAGGGAGCCGTGACCCCCGCGACACCGCTGGTGGTCAAGCCAGGGACCGATGCCCGCGAACTGGTCACGGAATAGAGTCCAGCCTGCGCCCGGATGACGAACTTGTTGAATGAATTGAAAAAGCCCGCGATAGCGATTCGATGATCAGACTGAACGGAAAAGACCGGATCGAAGGCGAGCTGCGCGGGGCGATACTGGCGCTCGGCAATTTTGACGGCTTTCATTTTGGCCATCAGGCGGTCGCCGGCAAGGCGCTGAACTGGGCGCGGGACGAAGGTCGGCCAGCGATTATCGCTACTTTTGACCCGCATCCGGTGCGCTTTTTCAAGCCCGATGTGCCGCCCTTTCGCCTGACCAATCTGGACCAGCGCCAGCGGCTGTTTGCCGACGCCGGGGCCAGCGCGATGCTGGTATTCGTATTTGACGCGGCGCTGGCGGGAACGACGGCGGAGGATTTTATCGTCAAGCTGCTGGTCGAGCGTTTTGGCGCAGCCGGGGTGGTGACCGGAGCGGATTTCAGCTTTGGCAAGGGGGCGAAGGGCAATATCGACCTGCTGCGCGAAGTCGGTGCGGCGCACGGGCTGAAAACGGAGGCGGTCAGCGCGATCAGCGACAGCGACGATGTCATCTCCTCCAGTCGCATCCGGGCGGCGCTGAAAGAGGGGCATTGCGAGGAAGCCAATCGCCTGCTGACCCGCCCGTTCGCGATCCGCGGCGAGGTCATCCACGGTGACAAGAACGGCCGCCAACTCGGCTATCCCACCGCCAATATCGACATGGGCCAATATCTGCGCCCGAAATACGGGATCTATGCGGTCAAGGGCTGCCTCGCCGATGGCCGGATGCTGAACGGCGCGGCCAATCTGGGCATCCGCCCGAGCTTTGACCCGCCGAAGGAATTGCTGGAGCCTTATTTCTTCGATTTCAGCGAGGACCTGTACGGCCAGACGATCGAGGTGGAGCTGCACCATTTCCTGCGCGGCGAGCAGAGATTCGATGATCTGGATGCGCTGAAGGTGCAGATGGCGAAGGATTGCGACCGGGCGCGCGAGCTTTTGGGCTGAGATGATGGGTTGGCGGTGAGGAATCCGTTAGTGGAGAGCCTGGCTGCCGTTAGTCCTGAGCGTGTCGAAGGACGCTTATCGACGAGAGGCGTGGTTCGACAAGCTCACCACTCACGGTTGCAAAGCGACCCCGCCATGACATCCCCATTACAGGCCTCTTCGCCGCGTGAAATCGCGCTTGCACCCGCGCCCTGCCTCCCCTAATCCCCGCGATCATGAGCGATCCCAAAGCAGATTATAAAGACACGGTTTTTCTGCCGAAAACCGATTTCCCGATGAAAGCCGGCCTTGCCCAGAAGGAACCGGCGATCTTGGCGCGCTGGCAGAAGATTGGTCTCTATGAACAGCTGCGCGAAGCCCGCGCGGGGCGCGAGAAATTCATTCTCCACGACGGCCCGCCTTATGCCAATGGCAATATCCATATCGGTCACAGCCTCAACAAGACGCTGAAGGATCTGGTGGTCCGCTCGCAGTCTTTGCTCGGCAAGGATGCGCCGTTTGTGCCGGGCTGGGATTGTCACGGGCTGCCGATCGAGTGGAAGATCGAGGAACAATATCGCAAGAAGAAGCTGAACAAGGACGAGGTTCCGGCCAGCGAATTCCGCGCCGAATGCCGGACCTATGCCGACAATTGGGTCAATGTGCAGCGCGAGGAATTCAAGCGGCTCGGCGTGTTGGCGCAGTGGGACAAGCCCTATCTGACGATGGATTATGACGCCGAGGCGGCGATTGTCACCGAGCTATTGAAGTTCGCCGAAGCGGGTCAGCTTTATCGCGGCGCCAAGCCGGTGATGTGGTCGCCGGTCGAGAAGACCGCGCTGGCCGAGGCCGAGGTGGAATATGAGGATATTGTCTCGACGCAGATTGATGTGGCGTTCGAGATTGTTGAGGCGCCAAATGCGCCTGAACTGGTCGGTGCGCATGCGGTGATCTGGACGACGACGCCGTGGACGATTCCGGTTAATCAGGCGCTCGCTTATGGGGCGGATGTTGAATATGGCTTATACCAAATTCTAGTGAATTATGATGACTCACCAATCGGCCTAAATCTGCAAGAAGGTCAAAGCTATGTAATAGCAACCGAGTTAGCGGAAAAATTCTTCGACAAGTCTCGGAAGAAAATGGACGATCCGGGTCTGTTTGATGTTTCGCTAACTGCAAAATTCAAAGGCTCCCAACTCGCCGGGGCCATCGCCAAACACCCGATGGCCACCAAATTCCCGGACAGCGAATTCTACACCAAACCCCGCCCGTTTCTCGACGGCTCGCATTTTGTCACCACCGATGCGGGTACCGGGCTGGTCCATATGTCGCCTGACCATGGGGAGGATGATTTCGATCTGTGCAAGAAGCACGGCATCAATCCGGTGTTCGCGGTCGATGCGGATGGCGTCTATCGCGACGACTGGGAATGGCTGCCGCGTGGCGACGAGCGTTCGGGCGGGGTGATCAACAAGAATTTCAACGGCCCGGAAGGCCCGATCTGTTCGGACTTGCGCGAAGCGGGCGCGTTGCTCTCGGCCAGCGCCGATTTTACCCACAGCTATCCGCACAGCTGGCGCTCGAAGGCGAAGATCATCTATCGCTGCACGCCGCAATGGTTTGTGCCGATGGATCGACCTCTGCCCCAAGGCATCTCGACTTCGCTCGATGCGAACGGGAATGGGGGCAATGCCGTTAGTGGTGAGCCTGTCGAACCACGCCTCTCCGACGAGAAGCGCCCTTCGACAAGCTCAGGGCTAACGGACAATCCGACCCTCCGCGATGTCGCGCTAGACGAGATCCGCAACAAGGTCCGCTTCGTGCCCGAACGCGGCAGGCGGCGGCTGGAATCGATGGTCGAGGGGCGGCCCGACTGGGTACTCTCCCGCCAGAGGGCCTGGGGCGTGCCGATCGCGCTTTATGTTGATCGCAAGAGCGGCGAATATCTCAACGATCCAGCGGTCAATGCGCGGATCATCGCAGCGTTCAGGACCGGCGGTGCGGATGCCTGGTTCAATGCCGATCATCAGTTATTTCTCGGCAGCGCCTATGCGCTCGACGATTATGAAGTGGTCACCGATATTCTCGACGTCTGGTTCGACAGCGGCTGCACCCATAGCTTCGTGCTGGAAAGCGGCAAATGGCCGGAGCAGCAGTCGCCGGCGGACCTGTATCTGGAAGGCAGCGACCAGCATCGCGGCTGGTTCCAGTCTAGCCTGCTGGAATCCTGCGGCACGCGGGGGCACGCGCCGTACAAGGCGGTGCTGACCCACGGCATGACGCTCGACAAGACCGGCAAGAAAATGTCGAAGTCGCTGGGCAATACGCTCGATCCGAAGAAGATCATCGATGTACAGGGCGCGGATATATTGCGGCTGTGGGCGGCGAGCGTCGATTTTACCGAGGATCACCGGATTGGCGACGAAATCCTGAAAGGGGTTTCCGACAGCTACCGGAAGCTGCGCAACACGTTCCGCTACATGCTCGGCGGGCTCGGCGATTTCAGCGAGGCGGAGCGGGTCGCGGTCACCGATATGCCGGAGCTGGAGCGTTATATATTGCACCGGCTGGCCGAGGTCGACGCGAAGTTGAAGCAACATGTGAACGATTTTGCCTTCGGGCCTTATATGCGGGAACTGAACGCCTTTGCGCAGGAAGACCTCAGCGCCTTCTTCTTCGATATCCGCAAGGATTGCCTCTATTGCGATGCGGCAGATGATCCCAAGCGCATGGCCTACCGGACGGTGATGGATATCTTGTTCCACGCGCTGACGCGTTATATCGCGCCCGTACTGGTGTTTACCGCCGAGGAAATCTGGCAGAGCCGGTTCCCGGACGAGGAAGATTCGATCCATTTGAAGGAGTGGCCGGAGGTTGATGCGGGTTGGCTGGACGGCGATCTTGCCGGCAAATGGGAGAAAATTCGCGATGCCCGGGAACATGTCACCGAGGCGATCGAACCGTTGCGGCGGGAGAAGACCATCCGGTCCAGCCTGGAGGCCGAGGTTGTCTATCCGATGGCCGATCTGCCGATCAGCTCGGACGAATTTGCCGAACTGGCGATTGTCGCGGATGTCCGGGATGGCGATGTCATTGCCGTGTCCAAGACCGACAATCATAAATGTGGCCGCTGCTGGCGTTTGCTGCCCGAAGTCGAAGAGGATGGTATGCTGTGCGATCGGTGTGCGGAGGTGTTGGCGTGAATGTTGCTCTCTCACCCGTCATCCTGAACTCGTTTCAGGATCCCTCGCGACCGAGCGCCAAGCCCAACGAGGTCCTGAAACAAGTTCAGGATGACGATTCTCTGGTTCAGGATAAAAAATCTCTGGTTCAGGATGACGAAATGGCGAACGGAAATTGAAATGACCGATACCGACCAAATCACGAAATACCGCCGCATCGGCCTGATCATCGCCTTTCTGATCTTCTTTCTCGACCAGGCAAGCAAATTTGTCGTGATGCAGTTGCTGCAGCTGCCGGCCCGGGGGCAGATCGAGCTGATACCGTTTTTCAACCTGACCTGGGCGGAAAATTACGGTGTTTCGATGGGCTTCCTGACCGCATCGACCGATTTCCAGCGCTGGGCTTTGGTCGCGCTGACCGGGTTGATCGGATTTGCGGTGTTCCTGTGGATGAACCGCGAAAAGGCCAAATGGGACATTATCGCGCTCGGCATGGTGCTGGGCGGGGCGATGGGTAATATCGTCGATCGCGCGCGGCTGGGCTATGTTGCGGATTTTGCCGATCTGCATATTGGCGAATTCCGGCCGTTCCTGATTTTCAACGTCGCCGATGCCTGTATCAGCATCGGCGTGGTGATCCTGCTTGCACGGGCGCTGCTAATCCGCGAAAAGAAGGACGAGACAAAAGACGATGTTCAGCTTGACGAAAGTTGACCTGTGTCAGGAGCGCGCTATCAGGCTCCGTAAGAGATTTTTGAGGGACATTAACATGCGTAAATCGACCGTCGCCATCAGCCTAATATCGCTGGCCAGCCTGACGGCCTGTGGTTCCAGCGGATTGTTTGACCGGGACCGGCCCGATGAATTCGCCGTTTCGCGCCAGCCGCCGCTGGTGATCCCGCCCGATTTCACGCTGACCCCGCCGCAGCCCGGCCAGCCTCGTCCGCAAACCGGCGGATTGCAGCAACAGACGCTGGAAGCGCTGTTCGGCGGCCCGCAGGCGCGCAGCATTACCGAATCGGCGATCGTCGGCCAGGCCGGTAACGCCGATGCCGGCATTCGTTCCTCGGTCGGCGATGCCGAAACCTTCACCGTCGACAAGGGCAGCGTCACCCGTGACATCATCGCCGCACCGGAAGGTGACGGCCAGAACGCCCAGGCGGCCACGCCGCAATAGTTGTTCCCCTGCGCAGGCAGGGGCCCATCTCGTAAAATCCAGCACAGGCGATCTGGTTGAAGTGTGAAAGCGCTTGAGCCGGCAGCGTGCGATTCAATGACTTCCGGATAAAGGCTTTGGTTCAGGAGATGGGCCCCTGCCTGCGCAGGGGCACTGTCAGCTAATGCCGGAAATGGCGCATGCCGGTGAACAGCATGGCGAGGTCGGCTGCGTCGGCGGCGGCGATCACTTCGTCGTCGCGAATCGAGCCACCGGGCTGGATCACGGCGGTCGCGCCTGCCTCGACCGCGGCCAGCAGACCATCGGCGAAGGGGAGGAAGGCGTCGGAGGCGACAGAAGAGCCGATGGTGCGCGCTTCGTCCCAGCCGGCTTTTTCAGCGGCATCCCTGGCTTTCCAGGCGGCGATTCGCGCGGATTCGAGACGGTTCATCTGGCCGGCGCCGACGCCTGCGGTCGCGCCGCCCCTAGCATAGACAATGGCGTTGGACTTGACATGTTTGGCGACCGTCCAGGCGAACAGGCAATCGGCCATTTCCTGCTCGCTCGGCTGGCGTTTTGTCACGCATGTCAGATCCGCGCGCGTGATCTGGCCATTGTCGCGCGACTGCAGCAGATAGCCGCCGGCGATGCTTTTCAGATTCATGCCCCCGCGCGCAGCGTCGGGCAGTTCGCCGGTGAGCAGCAGACGCAGATTTTTCTTCTTCGCGAAAATCGCCTTGGCGTCATCATCGGCGTCGGGGGCGCAGACGACTTCGGTGAAAATGCCGGTCATCGCCTCTGCCGCCGCGCCGTCGAGCGGCCGGTTGACGGCGATGATGCCGCCAAAGGCCGAGACGCTGTCACAGGCGAGAGCAGCATGGTAGGCTTCGACGATATTGTCGGCGCTGGCGACGCCGCAGGGATTGGCGTGCTTGACGATCACTACGGTCGGCGGACCGTCGCGGAATTCGCTGACCAGTTCGAGCGCGGCGTCGGCGTCGTTGTAATTATTATAGCTGAGCGCCTTGCCCTGTAGCTGTTCGGCCTGGGCGATGCCGCGCGCCGAGGGGCCGTCGGGCAGATAGAGCGCGGCGCTCTGGTGCGGATTCTCGCCATAGCGCAGCTCGACCGGGCGGCTCATGGTCAGCGGCAGCGTGTCGGGGAACATCTTGCCCTGGTCGGCGAAGCCGAACCACTGGGCGATCATGCTGTCATAGCTGGCGGTCGCGGCAAAGGCCTTGGCGGCCATAGTCTTGCGGAAGGCCAGCGATGTACCGCCGTCGTTGTCCTGCAGTTCGGTGAGCAGGGTATCATAGTCCGACGGGTCGGTGACGATGGTGACGAAATCGTGATTCTTGGCGGCGCTGCGCACCATGGAGGGGCCGCCGATATCGATATTCTCGATAATCTCGTCGCGCTCGGCGCCCTTGGCCACCGTCTGGGCAAACGGGTAGAGATTGACGATCACCAGGTCGATCCCGGCGATATCATGTTCTGCCATCGAGGCGACATGGCCCGCGTCATCGCGCCGGGCGAGCAGGCCGCCGTGGACTTTCGGATGGAGCGTCTTGACCCGGCCGTCCATCATTTCCGGGAATCCGGTGACGTCGCTGATATCGGCGACCTCGAGCCCGGCGTCGCGCAGCGCCTTGGCGGTGCCGCCGGTCGAGATCAGCGCCACGCCCATCGCCGCCAGTTGCTGGCCGAGTTCGGCCAGCCCGCTCTTGTCCGAAACCGACAGGAGCGCGCGTTTGATTTTGATATTCTCGGTCATTGTTACCCCATATGTTTGAGCAGCCAGCCGGTTGCGCCGCCGCCCCTGCCCACTGCTCCGCTGATTACCATCTGTTTGACTTCATGGCCAATGCCCATGCCGTCAACCCAGACGCTTTCTTCCAGTTGAATGTCGCCGCTGGTCGAGCGGAATTGCCAGATATTGCCGTCGGCCAGGCGGAGGATCACGCCCTTGCCCTCCGAGATCAGGTCGCATTCGATATCCGGCCCGAGGTGAAAGCGCAGCGCATATTCGATATCGTCCTTGCGGCGCCGGCGCCTCTTGCCGTCGGGGATCAGCATATCCTCGCCGCGCAGCTCCAGACCGTCCGAGCGCAGCAGCAACAGCCGCTTGTGGACCAGACCGAAGCGCCGGGCATAGCCGTCATGGCTGGCTTCGAGCCGGGTCGCTTGTTCCACTTCGCGGCGGAACAGCTCGACCTCGCTGACCCCGCGCCCGAGCTTGCCATCGGCCAGGATCGAGGTGCTGTTGCTGTCGGCGATGCACAGGGTGCTGTGGGCAGCGGTGGTGCGCAGGCCGCGGGCCAGCGCCG
>NZ_JBGTDD010000169.1:0-16249 GCF_041748495.1 Parasphingorhabdus sp. | reverse complement strand
GATCTGCTGCTGGCGTTTCCAGAAGTCATAGGCCCAGGGATATTCGAAGGGCTTGTAGGTTTTGCGTGCTTCCAGAAGGGACATTTACTCGTTCTCCGCTTTGATTCGTCACCCCGGCACCGGCCGGAGCTTGATATGATCGTTCTTCATCCTCTCCTCCAGCGGGGAGAGGCAACGCAGACCTGGCAGCCTGTCTGCCTGGTCGAAGCCGGTGACGGGGCGCAATCCCGATGGTGCAGAGCACCCTCACCCAGCTTCGGCTAAATTCCCCCGGATGAATCCGGGCTCATCAAGCCTGCGCAACCCTCTCCCTCCAGGGAGAGGGGTCGTTTGCTCCGTTTCCGCTTTGGAATGAAACAGCCCCCTCCCAAAAGGAGCAAATGGGAGGGGGCAGTGGGCAAAGCAAGTGTCAGGCGCCTCCGGCGTTTGACGGGCCGCTTACTGGCACGCCAGGCATTCGTCATAGTCGGTGGTACCGGCGGTGGTCATCAGTTCGACCGTTTTCGGGTCGAGCGTATTGTCCGCCTCGACGCCGCCGCCGGTGGGCTCGCTCATGATCGTCTCGCCACCGGCGAAACCGGCGCGCTGGATCGACTTCGAGCGCAGATAGTAAAGCGACTTGATGCCGAGTTCCCAGGCGCGGAAGTGGAGCATCAACAGGTCCCACTTGTCGACATCGGCCGGGATGAACAGGTTCAGCGACTGCGCCTGATCGATATAGGGCGTGCGGTCGGCGGCGAGTTCGAGCAGCCAGCGCTGGTCGATCTCGAAGCTGGTCTTGTAAGTGTCCTTTTCCTCGGCGCTGAGGAAATCGAGATGCTGGACGCTGCCGCCCTTTTCGAGGATCGAGTTCCAGACATTGTTGCTGTCCTTGCTCTTTTCCTGCAGCAGTTTCAGCAGATGCGGGTTCTTGACCACGAAGCTGCCCGAGAGCGTCTTGTGGGTATAGATGTTCGCCGGGATCGGCTCGATACAGGCCGAGGCGCCGCCGCAGATGATGCTGATCGAGGCGGTCGGGGCGATCGCCATCTTGCAGGAGAAGCGCTCCATCACGCCCTGGTCGGCGGCATCGGGACAAGGTCCACGCTCGTGCGCGAGCATCATGCTGGCTTCCGACGCCTTGGCCGAAACATGCTTGAAGATCTTGAAGTTCCACGATTTTGCCAATGCGCTTTCGAAGCCGAGGCCGCGGGCCTGGAGAAAGCTGTGGAAGCCCATCACGCCGAGGCCGACGCTGCGTTCGCGCATCGCGCTATATTTCGCCCGGGCCATTTCTTCCGGCGCGCGGTCGATATAATCCTGCAGCACATTGTCGAGGAAGCGCATCACATCCTCGATAAACTCCTTGTCGACCGACCATTCATCCCAGGTTTCGAGATTGAGCGACGACAGGCAGCAAACCGCGGTGCGATCTTCGCCGAGATGGTCGCGGCCTGTTGGCAAGGTGATCTCGGAACACAGATTGGAAGTGGAGACCTTAAGGCCCAGATCGCGGTGATGCTTGGGCATCATCCGGTTCACCGTGTCGCTGAAGATGATATAGGGCTCGCCGGTGGCCAGCCTTGTCTCGACCAGCTTCTGGAACAGGCTGCGCGCGTCGACGGTGCCGCGAACCGACCCGTCCTTGGGTGAGGTCAGGTTGAATTCCTTGCCATCGCGCACCGCTTCCATGAATTCGTCGGTCAGCAATACGCCGTGATGCAGGTTCAGAGCTTTCCGGTTAAAGTCGCCGGAAGGCTTTCTGATTTCAAGGAATTCCTCGATTTCGGGATGGTTGACGTCAAGATAGCAGGCGGCCGAACCGCGGCGCAGCGAACCCTGCGAAATCGCCAGGGTCAGGCTGTCCATCACGCGGACGAACGGAATGATGCCGCTGGTCTTGCCATTGAGGCCGACCGGCTCGCCGATGCCGCGCACGCTGCCCCAATAGGTTCCGATGCCGCCGCCGCGCGAGGCGAGCCAGACATTCTCGTTCCAGGTATTGACGATGCCGCCGAGACTGTCGTCGACGCTGTTGAGATAGCAGCTGATCGGCAGGCCGCGGCCGGTGCCGCCGTTGGACAATACCGGCGTCGCCGGCATGAACCAGAGCCGCGAGATATAGTCATAGAGCCGCTGCGCATGGTCCTGATCGTCGGCATAGGCGTCGGCGACGCGGGCGAACAGATCCTGATAGGATTCACCGGGCAGCAGATAGCGGTCGTTGAGCGTTTCCTTGCCGAAATCGGTCAGCAGATCGTCGCGACTTTCATCCACCGTGATCTTGAACCGGCGCTTCTCGACGCTGTGGCTGTCGCGTTCGGCCTTCAGTTCCTTTTCATCATTGGCCTTGGCCGACGCGGTTTCGGCAGCCACCTTCTTGCTCACTTCCGGTTCGCTGGTCGGCTTTGTGTTTTCGGCTTTGCTTTTTGGCGTATCCAGTACTTCCGCGCCCATTTCCATCTCACTCACATCTATTCCCGACACTGTCTCGCTGTCGCTACTGTCTCTAAAATCCATCAAAGCCCCCTCAAATCACTCTACTAATCCAACGATCACAATGGCCTATGGCCGATCGGTCATCGGGATTCCTGGCGGGCATTTGTTCCTGTCTTGTTCGACTCGAGCCGAAGCCCTGATCCTAACAGTAATCACACCCGGGCGGGCAATTATTTTCCTGCCGAAATCCCGTATTTATCATTGTCATCTGGCAAAAGGGGAGCCACGCGCCGAGTCGGCGTTTATTGCGGCTTCTACTATAAGTTGGTGTGCCCCCTTGGCCTAACCACAACCTATAGTGGCTGAATCGAAATTATATGCAAGAGGGTAAATGACATTTTAAGGACTCTGTTCGTCGCATAAATGAATCCGTTCGTCGAACGCCGATTCATGCTGCAGCGCAGCGACGCATGGACCTGCTAAGCCTAGCGGGAAGTGCAAGAGCAGATCGTTCAAATCGCAGAAATATCTATCCACAGATCATGCACAGGGGGTTGTGACACTATTGTGACGCCATATCTGGTAGATCAAGCAACTGCCCGTGCCTGGCCGAGCAGCAATTTACGCACGTCGCCTTCCGCCTGTCCGGCGACAATGAACAGATAGGCAGACAGGAATAGCATCCCGCCGACCGAAGCGATCGCACCGAGCGCGAGTCCGGACGGGGAGAAATTGTGCCGCCACGACACCCAGAACGCGGAGAGC
Organism: Parasphingorhabdus sp.; assembly: GCF_041748495.1. Classification (GTDB taxonomy): domain Bacteria; phylum Pseudomonadota; class Alphaproteobacteria; order Sphingomonadales; family Sphingomonadaceae; genus Parasphingorhabdus. The sequence goes on along the minus strand of NZ_JBGTDD010000169.1, from coordinate 13,066 downwards.
AGCAGAAAGCAGAGAAAGTCGAAATTGAACTGACCGGGCCAGCCCATCGCGGCGATGTCACCAAAGAAGACCGGGGCCAGATTCCAGCCATGGCTGGATACGGTGATGCTGGTATAGAGGGCGATCGCGACAAAAAATATCGCCATGAGAGTGCGGAAGGCGGTCATGATTTGCTTCCCTGTGCCGGGGTGATCTGGGTGGGGGATATTCTATTCCGGAAAGACCGGCTTATCAATTACCTGTGACATAGGGACTGCGGTATCGATTCGGGATCGCAGGTGGTAGCGGGCGTGTTTCGGCGGCGTCTACAGCCGGGCAAAATGTTTGATCAGAAATTGACTGGATCGTTGCCGAACGATTTTAATCACGATCTTCTCGGCGCCGTCGGGGGCACCCTGGCCGAGCCAGAGTGCGATAACGGCAATTCCGAATATGGCCGCTCCGGCAGGCACCTTGATAGCCATCGCCGCGAGGGGACCGATGTTCCCCGTATCCAGGCCTTGTACGATCAGCAGCATCAGGGTTGCGGCGACAAAGGGTCTTGCTACGGCGGTGAGCAAACCCGCAAGGCCGGTTTCGGCCTTTTGCGAAAGCACTATCAGCCCGCTCGTGAGAAGCGCCGTGGTGGCGACAAGCGCTCCCAGAGCAATGCTGTTTGCGCCATAACCGTTCAGGCCGAGGGTCACGGTAACCGCGACGACCGACGCAGCGCCAGCGAGCGAGAGAAATGCGGCGGTGCGCGCATCCCCCGAAGCCTGAAGCGTGATGACGATCAGTTTGTACACGGCGTAGAGCGCGCAGGCCGGCGCGATGATCGAAAGAAGAGGCGCCGCCATCATCCATTGGGAACCAAGCAGGAGAGGCAAGGCCTCGTTCGCCGTTGCGGCCAGGCCGAACCCAAGCGGCGCGGCAATGAGGCCATAAGCGCCCAGCATCGATGGCAGTCTTTCCGGATCGGCACTCAGCGGCCGTCCCGTCCGGGCCGTCGTCACGAACGTGACCCGGTTCAGCGCGGTTGCAATCTCTTCGGTAAAGATTGAGGAGAGATCCCTCGAAACCGCGTAGAATCCGACAATGTTGCGGCTTGAAATCCGGCCCACGACGATCTTTTCAATCTGATTATGGACCGTCTGTCCCGCCGAAGCGAGGAACATCCAGAGGGAAACGCCAAGCAACTCTCCGCGTTTGGCCAGGGAGAAGCGCGGGCGGAAAGGGTGAAAAATATAGGATGCCGCAACATTCAGCAACGATTGCATAACCGTACCAATGACCAGGGCCCAGTAGCTTTGCAGGATCAACGCGGCCGAAAGCGTCACCACAAATGAAGTCAGCCGAACGCTCAGACGCATCCGAAGGTCTCGTCCGAAATCGAAATGGCGTTCGAAATCGATCACCCCGATATTGGCGAGGCCGTCGATGACGAAGCAACTGGCCAGAACGGCGATCAGCAGGCTGAGCGCCGGTTCCTCGTAGAACCAGGCCGCCAAGGGCCCGATGGCGACGAGAAGCCCGGCCAACCCGGTCAGGACCAGAAGCTGAATTGTCCAGGCGGTATCATAATGGGCGCGCTCGGGTGCAGCGATCCGCAGCAGCGCCTGACGAAGGCCAAGCGCGGAAAAAATATCGATCAGAGCGAGCACGGATGTCGCCAGCGCCACTATGCCAAAGTCCCTTGGCGTCAGCACCCGCGCCAGTACGAGCACGGAAATGAGGCCGATCAGTCGCAAAGACCAGGCGATGGCGACGGCTGTGGCCGCACTGCGATAAACCCCCTTGGCGGGCGCTGGTGGCTCGCCTGGGGACTGTTGGCTGGGATGGGGGTTGTCGACCGTCATGATATGGCCTGTTATCAGAAGTTGTTTGCCAAATCCGTAACGCAGACTGGCACACAATTTCCTCAAACAGCGCAGCGGCTATCCGGCAAACTGGCGCAGCTTGCGGACCAGTCTCCAGCTATAGGCTCTGGCGAGATTCCTGCCCGGCCACCGCTCGGGCGCCTTGGGTTTTGCGCCCATACGCCGCATCATGCCATTGAAGCAGCGGGCATCGGATTCGATGTAACTCCATTCCGATCGCCAGGTGATCGATATCGAGATCGATACTTCCGGCCCGTTGGTGACATAATGGGGCGCCATGACAGGGACATAGACCGCCTCGCCCGCGCTGATTTTGCAGTCTGTGCCGTGTCGCGCCATTTCATCGCTCCAGGGCAGTTCGGGTCGACCCCCGGCGTGAAAAGTCTCGTGGATTTCGTCGGCCGCGCAATCGGTATTTCCGGCGGGAAAGACAGTCATGACCTTGGACCCGCGCAACTGTAGCAGGATGTTGTGCTCGGGATCGAAATGATACGGCGTCACGCCGCCCGGGGAGGTGGCGAAAAGAAAACATTGAAGGTTGATCATCGGTCCGGTTTTGGCTTCGATCTGGGGACGCAATTCTTCAAGCAGCTGTTCGAGGAGTACCGCATATTCGGGCTGCTGCTCGACATTCCGAAGACAGACCCAGCGATCCGCTGCGCCGATGTCGAGAATTGTCTCGGCTGCCTGTTCGCGCAGTTGCTCCGGTACCTGATCTAAGCCGATCGGCTGATCTCCGCTGTTGCACTCGATCGATGTGAGCGGCAGGCGCCGGGCCAGATCGGCGAGCGCCCCGAGCTCAAGCAGCGGATGATGGTCGAGGTCATGCTTCAATATGTGCGGGGTTTCCGGATAGTTCTCGGCGAACTTTTTCTGGGTGGATTGCGGGAATATGGTCATGGCTGGACTCCTGAATCGGCATTGGCCATTTCGCGTCGCAGAACCTGGCCAAAGGCGGCACGGCGCAGGGGGCCGCCAATAGAGATCGATATGCGACCGAGCGGTCGGCGTTCCTGCCACATCCGGTTCATCACGCTGTGATCCGGCGCGGCGCAACTGTCGCACCAGTCGATGTTGTAACGCTGCAGGGCATCCAGAAACTCGCGTTCGAGCAACAGCCCTGGCGAGAAGCGCCCATAATCTTCGTCGAAGGCGGTCTTGAAACCGAATGCTCCCGGCGGTGTCAGGAAGGTTGAGAGCATCGCAATTGGCTTGTCGTTCACCCTCAAAGACAAGCGGACGAGCCGTTGGCGTTTGGCGGCGCCATTAAGGCTGTCCCGGAACAGCGTTTTGGTCGCCGTGTCGCACGCCAAGGCTGAATCGGCTTCACCTTTCCAGCCGGAGGCCTCGAGCGCCAGGAATTCGTCGATCCAGGGTGATATCCGATCCGTGCCGGTTTCCCATTTGAAAGAGACTTCGCCGACCTCCGACAATCGGCGTGCGCGGCGGTTGAGATCTTTGCGTGACCGGGAAGAGAGCGATTGCGCCAGATAATCTTCAGCGGCAAGATCGGATTCGAGCAATGCACGCTCCTTGTCTTCCACGACACCCCAGAGGCGCCCGTCGCTGGCAAGGACCGATTGAAGGCTCTCATAGACCGGGCCGGACAATGGGAACTCGTGCAAATGCAGGAAAAGCGACAGCCTTGTCTGGTCATCGGCCCAATTGAGCAAGGTGCGCCAAAAATGCGTTTCCATACCCCGAGCAATCAGGGGCGTCCCGAAAAAGATATTGGGATGAAGCCAGTTGCGGATATGCGCGAGCGGCCATCCCTCATATTTCGACTGCCAAACAATCGGCATAAGCGCGTATAATTTCCCCTGTCGGGTAAAGCGGAGGATGGAGATGGCGTTTCCGCTGTCGAAACTCGCAAGAGATGGAAGCAGATACCAGCTCTCGTAGAAGGGATTGGGCTCGGCGGCGCGCTGCGCCAGTTCGTCCCAAGCCTGGGTTTCCTCAAGCATCTCACGCCACGGCACGCAGGCCAGTTCATCGGACGAAGCCGACGGCTCGATCGTTCTTGGCTCGAATCGTGCCCAGCTGCCCACGAGTATTCCCCTAAAAATGCGCGTTATTCACCGGGGACTAGCATTTAAATCTCACTTTATTGTTAATGTCGGACGAGGTTGGAAGACGAGCATTGGTAGCCGATCCTTCTCGTCCATCTGATTTCGCTCTTTATGTCTGTGGTCGCCCGGTGAGGTTACATAGAGAGAGTGGCCCAGCCACAACCTTGGTACACTTTGTTCAGCATCCCTGCCCAAAGCACGACCCACGCCAGAATCCTCGTTCGAGAGGAAGCTGCCATTGTAAAAAAGCACCTCGGCCAGTCGCTGAAATTTTATATCCTCCCATTCTCCTGCCCAACTCCCTGTGGCAAGCTCTGGATCGCCTTGATGAATTGGCTGGCCCCATTCGCACAACCAAAAATGGGAGGGGCAGTGAGCCACCACAAAAACTTGCCCGGATGCCCTCTATCCGCCAAAAGGCTGGCCAGTCCCATTTCGCCGATATTCTGGAGCCGCCATGACCACCACCATCAAGACCGCCGACCTGATCGAGAGCGTCGCCGACGCGCTGCAGTTCATTTCTTATTATCATCCGATGGATTATATCCGGGCATTGGGCAAAGCCTATGAGGCGGAAAAATCGCCGGCCGCGAAGGACGCGATTGCGCAGATCCTGACGAATTCGAGAATGTGCGCCGAGGGGCATCGGCCGATCTGCCAGGATACCGGCATCGTCAATGTCTTCGTCCAATGGGGCATGGATTGCCGGCTGGACGATACGTCGCAATCGATGCAGGAGATTGTCGATGAAGGCGTCCGCCGCGCCTATCTGCATCCGGAGAACAAGCTGCGCGCGTCGATCCTGGCCGATCCTGCCTTCACCCGGCGCAACACCAAGGACAACACCCCGTCCGTGCTGCATGTCGAGATGGTGCCGGGCAACACGGTGTCGGTCGATGTCGCGGCCAAGGGCGGCGGCAGCGAGAACAAGTCCAAGTTCAAGATGATGAACCCGAGCGACAATATCGTCGACTGGGTGCTGGAAATGATCCCGCTGATGGGTGCCGGCTGGTGTCCGCCGGGCATGCTTGGCATCGGCATCGGCGGCACTGCGGAGCGGGCGGTCTTGCTGGCCAAGCAGTCGCTGATGGACCCGATCGACATGGGCCAGCTCAAGCAACGCGGTCCTCGGAATGATATCGAGGAAATGCGGATCGAGATTTTCGACAAGGTCAACGCTTTGGGTATCGGCGCGCAGGGGCTGGGCGGGCTGTCGACGATCCTCGACGTCAAGATCAACGACTGGCCCTGCCACGCGGCGGGCAAGCCGGTGGCGATGATCCCCAATTGCGCCGCCACTCGCCATGCGCATTTCACGCTGGACGGCAGCGGCCCGGCCTATCTGGAGCCGCCGAAGCTGGAAGAATGGCCGGATGTCAACTGGACTCCGTCATCGGAGGCCAAGCGTGTGCATCTCGACCAGCTGGATGCGGCAGAAGTGGCGACGTGGAAACATGGTGACCGGCTGCTGCTGAATGGCAAGATGCTGACCGGCCGCGATGCCGCGCACAAGAAGATCAGGGATATGCTCGACGCCGGCGAAGAGCTGCCGGTCGAGTTCCGGGGCCGGGTCATCTATTATGTCGGCCCGGTCGATCCGGTCGGCGAGGAAGTCGTCGGTCCCGCTGGCCCGACCACGGCGACGCGGATGGACAAGTTTACCGACATGATGCTGGAACAGGGCCTGCTGGCAATGGTCGGCAAGGCGGAGCGCGGGCTGGACACGGTGGCGTCGATCAAGAAGCACAAGAGCGCCTATCTGATGGCGGTGGGCGGCAGCGCCTATCTGGTGTCCCGGGCGATCAAGGGATCAAAGGTCGTCGGCTTCGAGGATCTGGGCATGGAGGCGATTTACGAGTTCGAGGTGCAGGACATGCCGGTCACGGTCGCGGTCGATGCCGAGGGGCAGAGCGTGCACCATCTGGCGCCTCTGGTCTGGCAGGAGAAGATCAAGCGGGAAAAATTGCTGGAAGGTGTTTGATAGCGGACTGGGGGGACCAAAGATGAAACTGAAGCGCTTGTCGGGAATGTTTTTGCTGTCTGGATCCTTGCTCATCGCCCATCCGGCGAGCGCACGGGATCCGCTGACCGCGATGCTGGCGGGGGATTCGGCACTGCAGGGCAAAAAGCTCGACAGGGCGATGGAGAAGGCCTCCGGCCACCCCTTTGGCAGCGCCGAAAATCCGGTGCGCGCTTCCACGCCAGTGGGTCAGCGCGCCTATCTCGACCGGTTGCGCTGCGCCGATGGCAGCACGCCCTCTTACTCCAGAGGCGGTAGCGTCGGGGATAGCCCCTATGGCAATATCATGGACCGCTATCATGTCGATTGCGGAGCCGCGGGACCAGGCAGCGCCCAAATCTACATGGACATGTATCACAAGGGCCATGTGGAATCGGCTGCGGTACCAGGATTCACTATCCTGGAGCCGTGACCGGAGGCGAAAACCTGATTTCGCCTGTGCTGTGCCCGCGATCCGCCTGTCCGGCGAGGCGCTAGACGTCTGTTCGGGTTGTGGTTGTCGTGGTTTCGCCAACCGCACCATCAGGCGAAACGTCCCGCGTGCGGGTACGGCCGGTGGCGGACATGATCCCGATTCCTGCCAATATGACGACTCCAACGGCGATATAGGTCGGGGGAGCGCCCAGCAAGAATGCACCATAAGCGAGGCCGCCGATAAAAACGGCAAAGCCGATCATATAAAGTGAGAAAGATGACATCGATGATACTCCTGTGATCCCAGACAAACACATAAGCTGGTCAGAAGTTGCATTAGTGACGAGTTGTTAACAGGTCATGGACGAACTGTGCCCCATGCTGTTGATGCGCATGGGCGTCGGGCTGCCGAAACGCGGCAGCGCGGCCATCCGTGAGCGTGAAGCGGGCATTCTCGACTTTCTGTCCGACGAAATCCAGGCGCGGGACAAGCGCCCATCCGGCTGAGAAAAATTATTTCGCTGACCGGCGGCAGCGCTCTGAACAATAGACGACATCATCCCAGTCCCGCGCCCATTTCTTGCGCTATTTGAACGGGCCGGTACAGTCCGGGCAGGTTTTTTCCGGCAAGGTGGCTTTGTGATGCGCCATCAGGTCTTTCTCGCCGCCTGCATCCGGGCGAAATATTTCTGCACGTCATATTCGTCATCGCCATCGTAGCGCGGGGCATATTTTCCGAAGGCCGCTTTCAGCTCATCATAGCGTTCGTCAAAGCGAACCATATTATAGGCATGGCTTACCAGATAATATTCGCCAGCCTGCATCTGCCTGAAAATGATGCTGGCAAATTCATCCGCGTCCATCCCCATGTCTCGGGTCATCGGGGTCGCGACCCAGCCGGGAATGATCACGCCCAGTTCGATATTCGGATGCGCTTCCCGGCGCAGCACTTCCATCAGGCCGAATACCGCATGTTTGCCGGACACATAGGCCGCACCGCCGGAAGGGAGTGCGTTGAACAAGGCATTTTCAGAAGCGGTTGAATAGATGGCGGAAGGTTGACCGTCTTCGCGGAACCGTTTGCCAAATGTCCGGATACCGTTCCACAGGCCGAAGAAGTTGACATTATAGACCTGGGCAATGTCATCCGGTTCGGCATCCAGGACCGAGGCGCGGGAGCCGCCGATCCCGGCGTTATTGATGATGATATCCCCTCGCCCATTTTCGGCCCAGGCAAAATCGGCCAGCGCCTCGACCTGCTCGGCGCTGGTGACGTCGCCGACCAGATATTTTGCGTCGATATTTGCCTGGCCGAGCGCAGTGACCGCTTCCTGCAATTGGGTTTCGCGCGGCTCGAACAGGATGATGCGAGCGCCCGCCCTGCCCAGATGCTTTGCCAGCGCGAAGCCAATCCCTGTAGCACCGCCAGTGATGACCGCCGTCTTGCCCGTAAAATCCATTCGCCGCTCCTTCGCCTCTGACAGTAGGATTATATCTTTGATCAAATGACAATGGCAGCAAATGGGCTTATGTTGAAGCGATGTATATTCTGATCATCTTTCTGTGTGGCATCGGCAATTTCGCGATGCACAAGGCCATGCTCGAGAGCAACCATCCGCTGATCGCCGAGGCGCGCGGCAGTTTCCGGAGAATGCTGGGGCCTTATGGCAGCTATATGCTGGAGTTTTTCATGCTCGCTGCGGCGATGATCTTTGCCAATATGGGAATGCTCAGCGCGGTCATATTCTATTTCATCTACACGCTCGCTAATTGCGCAGCCGCTTGGGTTCTTTTTTCAAACAAGCATTAAGATTGAATGACTTACCGAGACCATCGCAAGTAGGCGTTCATCCGACTACGGACGTAGTTTGTCGAAAGCAGGTATCGGCTGCAACCAATCGACCATAGCAGCGCGCCATCGGAAACGAATGGCGGGTGGGAAATATCGTGCATAGTGAAAAAATTATCTGGGTGGGTCTTGCCGTGGGTGCGATGGCCGTATCTCCCCTCCTCCCGGCTGCTGCACAGGCGCAGACAGCAGCCCCGTCCTCCCTGCAGCCGCGCATGGAAGGCGGGCGGCAAATATATGACGCCGATCAGTTTGCCCGATTCAATCCCCGAACTGCTCTGGACCTCGTCCGTCAGGTACCCGGCTTTACCATCGACACCGGCAATGCGAACCAGCGCGGCCTCGGTCAGGCCGACGAAAATGTACTGATCAATGGGGCCCGTATCTCTGGCAAGACTGTCGATGCGATTACCTTTCTTGGCCGGATATCCGCAGCCAATGTGGTCCGTGTCGAAATCGTCGATGGCGCGACGCTCAGCATTTCCGGGCTGTCTGGTCAGGTGCTCAATCTGGTGACCAACGGCGATGTGGCGACAGGGTTGGGTGGCAATTTCAAATGGAAACCGCAGTGGCGCCGTTCGGGGGACAACTGGTTTGCCGGGGAAGCATCGGTCAGCGGCAAGCTGGGCAAAGGCGACTTCACGCTGTCGGTCGACAACGATGCCGCCCGCAATGGCGTCGAAGGCCCCGAACGGATCACCGACCGTTTTGGCAATCTGCTGTTCGAACGCGATGAGGTCGCTCGCTATCGTCGGGATCAACCCAAGCTGAGCGGGTCCTTCAGCCGGACCAGCGACAGCGGCGCGCTGTTCAATGCCAATGCGGCTTACCAGATATTCCGTAGCCGGGAAAGCGTCGAGACCGATCGCACGCAGATCGGTCAGCCGGATATATTCGAATTGTATTCCAGCCGCGAAAAGGAATGGAATGCAGAATTCAGCACAGACTATGAATTCGATCTGGCGGGCGGGCGGCTGAAGCTGATCGGTCTGCAGCGCTTCGAACATAGTCCGGTGAACCAATTTTTCGGGCAGACATTTTTCGATGGATCCACCCCGCCCAAGGGCAGCCGGTTCGACCGGGTGACCGATGAAGGCGAGTCGATCCTGCGCGCGGAATATGGCTGGAAGACAGCGGGTGGAAGCGACTGGGGGATCAGTGTCGAAGGGGCCTATAATTTTCTCGACAATCAAGCCGCCCTGGCGGTGCTGGACACGCAGGGCATATTCCAGCCGGTGGCGCTGACCAATGCCAATAGCAAGGTCACGGAATATCGCGGCGAAGTCATCACGGCTTACGGCCGTCCGCTGACCGGCGACCTGACCCTGCAGGCGACCCTGGGCGGTGAATATAGCAAGATCAGCCAGAGCGGCGCCAAAGGCGAGAGCCGGTCCTTCATAAGGCCGAAGGGTTCGGTTTCGCTGGCCTGGAAACCACAGTCCGATCTTGACCTCAGCCTGAAGGTCGAGCGATCGGTCGGCCAGCTCAATTTCTTCGATTTCGTCGAATCGGTCGATGTCTCGCAGAATAACGGCAATGCCGGCAACCCCCAGCTGGTGCCGCCGCAAAGCTGGCGAGCGGAACTGGAAGCGACGCGAAAGCTGGGGCCATGGGGATCATTGACGGTCAATATATATGGCGAGAAGTTCAGCGACATTGTCGACTCGATCCCGATCACGGCGACCACCGAAGCACGCGGCAATCTGGACAGCGCGACCAGCTATGGCGTCAAACTGGTGTCCAGCCTGCTGTTCGATCCGGTTGGCTGGCGGGGGGCGAAACTCGATTTTTCCGGCGAAGTGCGCAAAAGCTCGTTGCGCGATCCCCTGACAGGAATTTTCCGACGGATCAGCGACGACAAGATATTCACCTATGAAGCGACCTTGCGCCACGATATTCCCGGCAGCGACTGGGCATGGGGTGCCGGGGTCGAGGATTTCCGCTATTCGGATTTCCTGCGACTGGATCAGATCACCCGTTTTCGCACTGCCGCACCCTATAGCTGGATCTTTGTCGAGCATAAGGACGTACTGGGACTGACCGTCCAGGCCAATCTGGGGAATCTGTTCGGACGGAATGAAAATTTCACTCGCACGGCCCATGAAGACCGGCGCAACAGCCCGATCGCCTTTGTCGAGGATCGCAGCCGGGAGTTCGGCCTAATCTACCGCCTAACCGTCAGCGGCAGTTTCTGAGGCAACCTGCTGCTGGAAATCAGCCTGATAGACTTTCACCGCGGGCATCCCTACATCCAATAGCATGCCACCTGATTACGCAACCGAGGGTCAGATCGACCCTCCGATGATCCCCACGCTCAAGCGTTTCCTGCCTTATCTCTGGCCCCAGGGCGAGCCGGAGTTGCGGCTACGGATCATCATCGCCGGCTTGCTGGTATTATGCGCCAAGGCGGCCATTCTGACGATGCCGTTCATTTACAAGGCGGTTGTCGACGGCATGGCCGACGATGCCCTCGGCACCGAACTGACCGTGTTGCTGGCACTGGTAGCCGCTTATGGCCTGGCCCGGTTCGGACAGGTGATGTTCGACAATCTGCGCAATATCGTGTTTGAAAAGGTCGGCCAGCAGGCGGCAAGACGGCTGGCGACCAATGTCTTCACCCATTTGCACAGCCTGTCGCTGCGATTTCATCTGGGCCGGCGCACCGGCGAAGTGACCAAGGTCATCGAGCGCGGGACAAAGAGCATCGATGTGATGCTCTATTTCCTGCTGTTCAATATTGCGCCAACAGTGGTCGAGCTGGCAGCGGTGCTGATCATCTTCCAGATCAAGTTCGGCTTCGGTCTGGTCGCGGCGACATCGGTGATGGTCGCAATCTATATCATTTTCACCCGCAAGGTGACCGACTGGCGCAATGCCCTGCGGGCGCGGATGAATGATATGGACACGCGGGTGATCGGCCGCTCGGTCGATGCGCTGCTGAATTACGAGACGGTCAAATATTTTACCGCCGAACGCCGTGAAAGCGAGCGCTATGACCATGCGATGCGGGATTGGGCCAGTGCTGCGGTCAAATCGGAAAATTCGCTCGGACTGCTGAATATAGGTCAGTCGATCATCACCAATCTCACCATGATCGGCGCGATGGCGTTCACCGTTTACGGCTGGCAGCAGGGCGACCTGACGGTCGGCGATCTGGTGCTGGTCAACGCATTGCTGATGCAATTGTTCCGGCCACTCGACATGCTCGGGATGGTCTATCGGACGATCCGCCAGGGACTGGTCGACATGGACGCGATGTTCCAGTTGATCGACACCGAGCAGGAAGTTGTCGACAAGCCGGGGGCAAAACCGCTGCAGGTCTCCAACGGAACCGTGCGGTTTGAAAATGTCCTGTTCAACTATGATGACGATCGCCAGATCCTCCATGGCCTTGATTTTGAAGTCCCGGCTGACGGAACGCTAGCCATCGTCGGGCCATCCGGTGCCGGCAAGTCGACGATCGCCCGGCTGCTGTTCCGTTTCTATGATCCGCGGGCAGGCCGAATCCTGATCGATGGTCAGGATATTGCCGAGGTCACCCAGCACAGCCTGCGCGGCGCGATCGGCATCGTTCCGCAGGACAGCGTATTGTTCAACGACAGCATCGGCTATAATATCGGCTATGGCCGCGAAGGGGCCACCCAGGCCGAAATCGAGGAAGCCGCACGAGGCGCAGCGCTGGACGGTTTTATCGCCAAGCTGCCCGAAGGCTTTGATACGCAGGTCGGCGAACGCGGCCTGAAATTGTCCGGGGGGGAGAAACAGCGCGTCGCGATTGCCCGCACTCTGCTGAAAAATCCGCCGATCCTGATCCTGGACGAGGCAACATCGGCGCTCGACAGTCGCACCGAGGACGAAATTCAGGCAACGCTGGCCAAGATATCGGAGCGGCGCACGACGCTGATCATCGCGCACCGGCTGTCGACGATCACCCATGCCGACGAGATCATCGTGCTCAACGAAGGGCGCATCGCCGAACGCGGCAGCCACCGGCAATTGCTGGTCAAGCGCGGGCTCTATTCGGATATGTGGAAGCGCCAGGCGAAGGACCAGCGGGAGAAGGCGTAGGCTCAGCGTCCACAAAACCGGACAAACAGAAATTTCTTATTCCTTCCTGCCTCCAGGCTAACTAAGATAGCGCTATGTCTCCATATCAAAAAGGGTTGCGGCTCACAGCAGTCATGATGATCGCCTTCGTTACATTTCCTATATTGGTGATACTCGGTTCGCAATGGATCGAAGAAAATGCTTTTGAGGTTTTCGCAATCCCATTATTTGGTCTGGGATTAGCAACGTTCTTTATTCGGTGCACAAATTGTGGCACGTCAGTTTTCAACGCGGGATTTGGCATTTACGCTCCTTGGCCGCACAAAATGTGCAGGTCCTGTAAAAACCCAAATGATTGATCGAAGAAATTTCCTGTGACCGCAGCCCTCCTTCCCCTGCTCAAATCGACCTTCGGCTTCAGCAGCTTCCGCGGCATGCAGGAACCTGTGCTGCAGCGTGTACTGGCGCGGCAGAACACGCTCGCCGTGATGCCAACCGGTTCCGGCAAATCGCTCTGCTACCAGCTACCCGCCATCGCAAATCCGGGCACAACGATCGTGATATCGCCGCTGATCGCGCTGATGCACGATCAATTGCGCAGTGCCGAAGCGGTCGGGATCAGGGCGGCCACCCTCACCTCGGCTGACGACAATCGCGCCGAGACAATCGCGCGGCTGAAGGCGGGCGAACTGGACCTGCTCTACGCTGCGCCGGAACGCGCGTCCCAGTCCCATTTCCGGGAGTTGCTCGAGCAGACCGATATTGCGCTCTTTGCCATTGATGAAGCCCATTGCGTGTCCGAATGGGGTCA
>NZ_JBGTDD010000168.1:0-9326 GCF_041748495.1 Parasphingorhabdus sp. | reverse complement strand
ACTCGGTCAGATCTTCCCAGGCGTCTTTCAGCTTGCCGAAAAAGCCGGTCGAATTGGGCGTCTCGGCACCGGTTTCGGTTGCCTGGAAATCGCGCAAAATCTGCCGCTGCTGCTTGGACAATTTGGTCGGGGTCTCGACTTCGATCTGGACGACCATGTCGCCATTGCCGCGTCCGCGCAGGACCGGCATGCCGGCGCCGCGCTGGTGGATCTGCTTGCCGCTCTGGATGCCGGCCGGAATGCGGATGGCATGTTTCTCCCCGTCGAGACCGGGAATGGTGATTTCACCGCCGAGGGCGGCGAGCGTGAAGCTGATCGGCGCGCGGGTGAACAAGGTCGTGCCTTCGCGTTCAAAAATATTGTGCCGGATCAGGTGGATGAAGATATAGAGATCGCCAGCAGGCGCGCCGCGCGCGCCGGCTTCGCCCTTGCCGGTCAACCGGATCCTTGTGCCGGTATCGACACCGGCCGGAATTTCGACCTCGAGCGTCTGTGGCTTGTCGACACGGCCTTCGCCGTAGCAGACATGGCACGGACTTTCGATTACCTCGCCGCGGCCCTGGCAGCTGGTGCAGGTGCGTTCGACCACGAAAAATCCCTGCTGGGCCCGGACCTTGCCGTGGCCGTGGCAGGTGGTGCAGCGCTGGACGCCGGTTCCCGGTTCGGCACCGGAACCATCGCACTCGTCGCAGCCGACCGAGACATCAATTTCTATTCCGGTATGCTTGCCGTGATAGGCGTCTTCGAGCGTGATCTCCATGTCATAGCGCAGATCGGCACCGCGCGCCGGGCCACGGTGCTGCTGCTGGCCGCCAAAGCCGCCGCCGCCACCGAAGATCGTTTCGAAAATATCGCCAATATCATTGAAGGCCGCACCGCCAAAGCCGCCGCCGCCCGCATTATTGCCGCCGCCATTGGTAAAGGCGGCATGGCCGTAACGGTCATAGGCGGCGCGTTTCTGCGGGTCCTTCAGAACGTCATAGGCTTCACTGATCGCCTTGAATCTGGATTCTGCAGCGGCATCGCCAGGATTCTTGTCCGGGTGCCATTGCATCGCCAGCTTGCGATAGGATGTTTTCAGTGTCGCGCCATCACAATCGCGCGATACGTTCAGTTGCTCATAATAATCGATTTCGGATGCCATACTCATGCTTCCCCCAAAGCGAAAAGATTGTCGTCCCGGCGCAGGAAGAAGCCGCTGGTATCAAGTCCAGCGACCCTGCCTGCGCGCGAGCGACGTTTCAATCCTTACCCAGCCGCCTTGGCGTCATCTTTCTTGTCTTCGTCGTCCGAGTCATCAACTTCGGAAAACTCGGCATCGACCACATCATCGTCAGCCGCCTTGGCTGCCGCGTCGGCCGCAGCCGCATCACCGGCGTCACCGCCAGCGGCCTGTTCGGCCTCGTAGATCTTCTGACCCATTTGCATGGAAACCTGCGCCAGCGCTTCGGACTTGGTCTTCATCGCTTCGGGATCGCCGCTTTCAATGGCTTCCCTGGTTTCCTTTACCGCCGCTTCGATCTGACCTTTGAGGTCAGCGTCAATCTTGTCGCCATGCTCTTCCAGCTGCTTCTCGGTGGTGTGGACCAGACTTTCCGCGTTATTCTTGGCTTCCGCCTCGGCCCGCCGCTTCTTGTCTTCTTCGGCAAATTTCTCTGCGTCCTGCACCATCTGGTCGATATCGCTATCGCTCAGACCACCGGAAGCCTGGATCTTGATCTGCTGTTCCTTGCCCGTGCCCTTGTCCTTCGCGGACACGTTGACGATACCATTGGCATCAATGTCAAAGGTCACGTCGATCTGCGGCACACCGCGCGGCGCAGACGGGATGCCGACCAGGTCGAACTGGCCGAGCATCTTGTTGTCCGCCGCCATTTCGCGCTCGCCCTGGAACACGCGGATGGTCACCGCACCCTGATTGTCATCTGCGGTCGAGTAGACCTGCGATTTTTTCGTCGGGATCGTGGTGTTGCGGTCGATCATGCGCGTGAACACGCCGCCAAGGGTTTCGATACCCAGCGACAAGGGTGTCACGTCGAGCAGCAGCACGTCCTTGACGTCGCCCTGCAACACGCCTGCCTGGATGGCAGCGCCCATGGCAACGACTTCATCCGGGTTCACGCCGATATGCGGTTCCCGGCCAAAGAATTTCTGTACGGTTTCGCGTACCATCGGCATCCGGGTCATGCCGCCAACCATCACGACATCGTCGATATCCTTGGCTTCGACGCCCGCATCCTTGAGTGCCTTCTTGCAAGGATCCAGAGTCCGCTTGACGAGGTCGCCGACCAGTTTCTCCAGATCGGAGCGGCTGATCGCCTTGACCAGATGCTTCGGTCCGTTCTGATCCGCAGTGATGAACGGCAGGTTGATTTCGGTCGTCTGCGCACTCGACAGCTCGATTTTCGCCTTTTCCGCCGCTTCCTTGAGACGCTGCAGCGCAAGCTTGTCCTTGGTCAGGTCGATACTTTCGGCCTTCTTGAAGTCCGCTGCGAGAAATTCGACCAGCTTGGCGTCAAAATCTTCGCCGCCGAGGAACGTGTCGCCATTGGTCGATTTGACTTCGAACACGCCGTCGCCGATTTCGAGGATCGAAATATCGAAGGTACCGCCGCCAAGGTCGTAAACGGCAATGGTCTTGCCGTCATTCTTGTCGAGGCCGTAAGCCAGCGCCGCAGCGGTTGGCTCGTTGATGATCCGCAGCACTTCAAGACCGGCAATCTTGCCCGCGTCCTTGGTGGCCTGACGCTGGGCGTCGTTAAAATAAGCCGGGGTGGTGATCACGGCTTGCGTCACGGTTTCGCCAAGATAGGCTTCGGCCGTTTCTTTCATCTTCTGCAAAGTATAAGCGGAAATCTGGGAAGGGCTGTAATCTTCGCCGCCTGCTTTTACCCAGGCGTCGCCGTTTGGACCCTTGACGATTTCATAGGGAACCAACTCCATGTCCTTCTTTGTCATCGGGTCATCGAACCGGCGACCGATCAGACGCTTCACGGCAAAGATCGTGCTTTCCGGATTGGTGACGGCCTGGCGCTTGGCCGGCTGGCCAATCAGGCGCTCGCCATCCTTGGTGAATGCGACGACCGACGGGGTTGTCCGTGCGCCTTCTGCATTTTCAATGACTTTTGGCTTTCCGCCATCCATAACGGCAACACAGCTGTTGGTGGTGCCCAGATCAATTCCGATAACTTTACCCATAAATCCCTCAATCAATTTTCTAACATTAGCAAAATTGCCGCCCGGCCCTGTTCAATTGGCACCGTTACGGCTTCGTCAAGCGATATAGGTGGCATTTTTCTTGGCACAAGACGTCAGTCATCCTACATTTGAAAAATCAACGCAAAACAACCATATCGGGACAGGTTTGCACCGATTGAACGAGGTATCACAATGAACAAAATCTCCATCATATTCGCCGCATCTGCATCGCTTCTGCTTGCCTCCTGCGGTCAGGGAGACGTGCTCTATGCCGACAAAGCGGTGGTCAATCTGTCACCGGTCGAAGGGAATCCATCGGCTGGCTATATGGACCTGCATGGCGGCCGCCTCGACGTGGAGCTTGTTGCGGTTACATCCGACGACGTGCTGCGCATGGAGATGCACGAGACGGTCGAAAAGGACGGCATGACAAGCATGAACAAAATCAAGTCCATTCCGGTTCCGGCGGGAAAAACGGTGAAGCTGGAGCCCGGCGGCAAGCATTTGATGATCTGGGGAGTCGGCGAAGGATCCATCAACCGCAGGCTGCTGACCATGACTTTGATCTATTCAAATAATGACCGGATCCAGATCAACGCCGTGGTCAAAAAAGCCGGCGAAGCTGCACCCGCGGATGAATGATCGGGTATTGCGGTGACCCGCCGTCTTCTGACCTCCGCCGAAATCTCTCTGTGCCGGTCGATTTTCGGGCAGGCCATCGACTATGACCAGGTCACCGTCTTCAACCGCAAATGGTGGCTTTTCCAGCATCCGCGCGTGACCATGGCACCGGATGGGAATCTCTGGTTCCATCCGAAAAGCGATTTGTTCTGCGATGATTTCTGTGGATCGCCGCGCAATGTCCAGGCACTGTTCATCCACGAAATGGTGCATGTCTGGCAGCATCAGCAAGGTGTCTTTCTGCCCTTTGCGCGCCATCCCTTCTCTCGTTATGATTATGAACTGCTGGAAGGCAAACGCTTTGCCAGATATGGTATCGAGCAGCAGGCCGAGATCGTCAGCCATTATTTTCTGCTGAAAAGCGGAGCCAGATTGAAAAATGGCTATGAAATTTCTGATTATCAGCGATTGCTGCCCTTTTAGACGCCTATCCGGCAAGCGCTGCAGATGGCCGGAACGCAAGGCATCCCGACCATCCTTTTGCTGATCAGACCGTCCTTCTCCTAAAAGCGATAGGCCAGGCCGGCGCTGACCACCCAGGGGTCTATCTTGTGACGTGTGCGCAAGACTTCGGTTTGTCCGGGAAACCAGCGCGCGGTGGTGGTGACGAAATAGCGCTTGGCATCGACGCTGAGGCCGAGCCCCTTGTCGTTGAGCGGCAGATCGAAACCG
This sequence comes from Parasphingorhabdus sp., assembly GCF_041748495.1. GTDB lineage: Bacteria > Pseudomonadota > Alphaproteobacteria > Sphingomonadales > Sphingomonadaceae > Parasphingorhabdus. Next base: position 4,775 of record NZ_JBGTDD010000168.1, on the reverse strand, counting down.
GCCTGCAAGGCAAAGCCAAGCTTGTCGTTCATTTTTTGCCTTGTGGCGCCCAGCGCCTGAGCTGTTGCACCGGCCTTCTCGTCGATGAAAATGAAATAGGTGGGGCCTGCTCCAATATAGGGCTTGAAACCGGACCCGGTGACCAGATGATATTTTGCGGTCAGCGTCGCGGGAATGATATTTGCGTTGGAAACCAGACCGGCACCGTCCAGCGGTCCCGTACCGGTTACATCATGCTGGGTAAGGCAGCAGATCGTTTCCAGCGAAAGATTCGGGGTGAAAAAATATTCAGCAGCGATGGTGGGAACGAAATTGTCATCGGCCTTTGTCTGGGTACCAGCTGGCAGTCCGATATTGTCCAGTTCGATGGCGGTAATCTTGCCGTCCGGCGCAACCAGCGTCGCCATGGCCTTGATCTGGATCTTGCCATCGAAGGAACCGGCTGACGCCGCTCCGCTCATCGCCAATGCGGCCGCTGCCGCAGCCAATTTCAGTTTATTTTTCATAAGGTCAGTCCCTGTGCGGTTGCTATCAGTCTCTGACCGGAGCCATTAGCTCGGCGGCAAAAATGCGAATATACGCAATTTCCCTGATCGCGACCGGCAGCCATTTGCCAGTCCCGATCAGGCGGCAGCCTCAGCTGCAGGCAAGGTTGGATGTACGCTGGATAGCGGCAATCTTGTCCTTGATCTGCAGCCGAATGCGCTTGAGCTGCCGCATTTCCTGCTGGCGGCCAGCGGCCCTGCAATTGTCGATCAGGCGATTCAGCCGCCGGTGCTTGTGCTTCAGGGTTTCCAGATAGTTTTGCATATCATTCTCCTTGGATTCACAGTGATAGCCAAGGAGACCTCATCGATCCAATCGAATGATATAGAGAATATTGATTTATATTATCTATGATGATTTCGGACCGACGATCATCCGGGATAGCAGTCAGCCGCAATTGATCGGCAGTCTAGGGCAACAGCCCCAGTTTTTCGCGCATCATCCATCGCCCCAGCATCAGCACAGCGACGACGGCCAGTCCGCCTGCCAATCCGGTCCAGACACCGATGCCCTGCCAGCCCTGCCAGAAAGCGAGAGCGGCGCCCAGGCCGATGCCGATGAACCAATAGCCCATCAGTGCGAACAGCATTGGCACGGTGGTATCATGCAGCCCGCGCAGCATACCGGCGCCAACGACCTGCGCACCGTCGACGATCTGGAAGATCGCGGCAATGGCGAGAAAACTCACTGCCAGCGCCGCCACTTCGGCATTGCCGGGAGCGCTGGCATCGATGAATATCGAAATAAGAAAATCGGGGGCCAGAACGAAGACCAATGCCATCGCTGCCATGAAGGACGTGCCGAGGATGAAGCTGACCCATCCCGCGCGCTTGATCCCTTCATGGTTTTTCCGGCCATATTGGATGCCGACGCGCACCGTGGCGGCCTGACCCAGCCCCATCGGCACCATGAATGTCAGGGCCGCCAACTGCAAGGAGATGGCGTGAGCAGCAACGGATTCGGCGCTGATCAGCCCCATCAGCAAGGCGGCGAGGCCGAATACGGAGCCTTCCAGCCCCATGGTGATGGCAATCGGCAGGCCGAGGCGCCACATCATCCGGTACCGCTGCCAGTCGCTCCGCCAGAAGCGCCCGAACAGACGATAGCGCCGGAAGCGCTTGTGGCCCAGCACGACGAGCGCCATTCCGGCGAACATCAGGACATTGGTCATCACGCTGCCGATTCCCGCGCCGATGACGCCAAATTCCGGGACTCCGAACTTGCCGAATATCAGCGCGTAGTTGAACAGGGCATTGGCCAGCACCCCGATGATGCTGATGATCAAGGCCGATACCGGCTGTTCCAGCGCAGATATGAAATTGCGCAGGATGATGAAGAAGAGAAAGGGCAGGATCGACCACATATAGGCGCTGATATAGGTGCCCGCCATGGCAGCGAGATCCGCCTGCTGTCCGAAGGTCAGCAAGATGGTTTCGGTGTTCCAGAGGATGAGCCAGAACGGCAAAATAACCGTCGTCGCGGCCCACATCGCCTGACGAAATGTCCGGCGCACGTCACGAACGCTGTTCCCCATCCGGCCAATTTCCGTTGCCATCATTGGCGCCGAGGCCGTGATCAGGCCCATGCAGAAAATCGCCGCGCTCATCGCCAGATTGAAACCCAGCGTGGCAGCGGCGAGTTCCCGCGCGCCCAGCCAGCCCAGCATCAGTACGTCGGTTGCGCCGATCAGTGCCATGGTCAGGTTGGACAGGATCAGCGGCCAGGCCAGTGATGCCGTAGCCCGCAGTTCATGCCGCCAAGGCTGTTGCTCTCGCAGGGTGAGGGACGCGCTTGTCATCGGCGCGCGTTAGCCCAAGGCATACCGCTAAGCTAGTGAAACCAGCGCTGACTGGAGGTTCGAGCGACTATCTCGGTCTGGAAGGATAGCCCGGTTTACCGTAACAGTCATAGTCCAGACGTCCGCGGTTATCATAACCGTCACAGCGGCCATTCTTGTCGATGAAATAGCCTGCTGCGGCGCCGGCTGCGGCACCGATGGCCGCACCTTCGAGGACGTCACCGCCGGTGATGGCGCCCACTGCAGCGCCGGCGGCAGCGCCGGCACCAGCACCTTCGGCTGCATAATTCTGGGCACAGGCCGAAAGACTGATCGCCGCTGTTCCCGCCATTGCCAGTTTACTTGCAAACTTGATCATCGCTTTACTCCTAAAAAACTGCCCCGCTGGTCACCTAACCCGTCATCCGGCTTAAGGTTCCGGGATGATATATTTAACCGGGCGAAATGCCTGACCGACACAGCGGGCTGAAAAATCGGTTTGCCCCATCTGATTTCATTTGATACTATCCTGCCATTGAGCAAGCGGCCCAACCCGCGCTTGCGCAAGTGGTGACCCTATGAAATTGTCAGATTATGATATGTCCGCTTCCCGCGGATTTCTCTCGCATTTTGAATTTGTCGAAATTGACCTTCCCGATTTTTTTGCGCCGGTCGTCGAGGCCGCCGATAATCTTTCCGGCCTGATGACCACCGGCGGCGTGCGCCACTGGCTGGAGCGTTTGCCCATGCTCGATCTCGCCGATTGGGCCACCCAGGCACCGGAAGAGCAGGTTCGGGTGGCGATGGTGCGCTATTCCTTTCTGGTCCAGGCCTATGTCTGGGGCGAGTCCGAGCCGCCGACCACGCTGCCCGCCAATCTTGCTGGCCCCATAGTATCGCTCGCTGACCGCCTCGATCAGGCGCCGCTGCTGCCTTATAGCGGCTATGTGCTCGACAATTGGGCGCGGCTTGATCCGGTCCGTCCGATCGACCTGGACAATGTCTATATGGTGCAAAATTTCTATGGTGGTGCAGACGAGAACTGGTTCGTGCTGATCCATGTCGCGATCGAAGCGGCGGCGGCCCCCATCCTAGAAATGGCTTGCCAACTGGTTGCGGCAGCCCGTGCCGAAGATCCCGTCCGCGCCACGGCAATACTCGAGGACATGCACGGTCATTGGGACACGGTAAACGCGATTTTCGACCGGATGCCGGACCGCTGCGATCCCTATATCTATTTTCAGCGGGTGCGGCCCTATATCCATGGCTGGGCCAACAATCCCGCGCTGCCCGATGGCCTGATTTACCAGGGCGTCGAGAAATATCAGGGCAAGGGACAGGCGTTTCGCGGGCAGACCGGATCGCAGAGCTCGATCGTGCCGAGCATGGACGCCTTGTTTCAGGTCCAGCACGAGAATGATCCGTTGCGGGCCTTTCTTGACGAGCTGCATGCCTATCGTCCGGTCCGGCATCGCCGTTTCATCGAGGATCTGCGCGAACAGAGCAAGTTGCGCGACTTTGCCATTGCCAGCGGCGACGCGGCGCTGAGAAAGGCGTTCAATGCGAATGTGGAGCAGGTTGCCCGCTTTCGCACCCGGCATCTGGAATATGCAGCCCGCTATATCAACAAGCAGGCGGGGAGCGGCAAGGGCAATGATACCGAGGTCGGTACCGGCGGCACGCCGTTCATGAAATATTTGAAAAAGCATCGCGACGAGAATCGGGCACAGCTCATCTAGGCGCCCTGTCCACTCGCTGAAAAGGAGCGGATAAAATCCTTGCGTCCGCTCCCTGCCCTCTGCCACTAGGCTTGCGCGCAACGGGGGACATCTATGCTATCGGCAATCGGACTTATCGGCGGACTGGCGCTGCTCATCTGGATGACGGTACGCGGGGTGAATATCCTGATCGCGGGGCCGGTGGCAGCCGCGCTTGTCGCGCTGACCAGCGGTATCGCCTGGCTGCCGCCGCTCGCTGCAGCGGGCGCGCCGGATTTTGCCACGGCCTATATGGACGGATTTGTCGGCTTTTTCAAAAGCTGGTTCTTCATGTTCCTGCTCGGCGCGATATTCGGCGAGATCATGGGCGCGAGCGGGGCGGCGGCGAGCGTCGCCCACTGGATCATCGAGAGGATCGGGATCAAGCATGCGGTGCTGGCGGTGGTCGCGGCCTGCGCGGTACTGACCTATGGCGGGGTCAGCGTGTTCATCGTGTCGTTCAGCGTCTATTCGCTCGCGGTGCACCTGTTTCGCGAGGCGGATCTGCCACGGCGGTTCATCCCGGCGGCGCTCGCTTTCGGGTCGGTCACCTTCACCATGACCAGCGCCGGCAGTCCGGAGATCCAGAATCTGATCCCGATGGAATTTCTCGGCACCACCGCTTATGCCGGTTGGCAGGTCAGCCTGGTGGTCGCGCTGTTCATGGCGGTGACCGGCCATTTCTGGCTCAACCA
>NZ_JBGTDD010000167.1:0-4703 GCF_041748495.1 Parasphingorhabdus sp. | reverse complement strand
CTATAACTGTAGTGGTAGTACCCGCCGCCGTTCGCGCAGCTACCCATGCTGATGACGTATTTCGGCTCCGACATCTGGTCGTAAACCTTGCGCAGCGCGGGGGCCATCTTGTTGCACAGCGTCCCCGCGACGCTCATCACGTCGGACTGGCGCGGGGAGGCGCGCGGCGCGACACCGAAGCGCTCGAGGTCGTAGCGCGGCATGTTGACGTGAATCATCTCGACCGCACAGCACGCGAGGCCGAACGTCATCCACCACAAAGACCCCGTGCGCGCCCATGTAAACAGGTCCTCGGTCGACGTGACAAGGAACCCCTTGTCATTGACTTCCGAATTCATGTCCTTGAAAAATCCGTCGTCGGGCTCCTGCGCGGCGCGCATCGGCGTGCCGTCGGCGTTCAGAATTGCTGATCCGGGTGTGGTTTGGCCTACTCCCATTCGAGCGCTCCCATTTTCCATTCGTAAATGAAGCCAACCGTCAGGATCAGCAGAAAGACCATCATCGATCCCCAGCCCAGCCAGGCTGTCTGATCAAGCGAGACCGCCCAGGGAAAGAGAAAGGCCGCTTCCAGATCGAAAATGATGAACAGGATGGCGACGAGATAGAAGCGCACGTCAAACTGGCTGCGACTGTCTTCAAAGGCGGGAAAGCCGCATTCATATTCCGATAATTTTTCCGCACTCGGATTGTGGGTTCCGGTGAGCCGGGACACACCCATCGGCAGGAACACAAAGGCTGTCGACAAGCCTGCGGCTACAAACAGGAACAACAATATCGGTGCATATTCGGAAAGATCGACCACAGATGACTCGTTTCGCTGATATTCGGGCCGCTTTTAGGGAGTGGCCCCGCTTGCCGCAAGGGTAAGTTGGCTTATATTTTCGGCCTTTTGCGAGGCGTTCGCAGTTACAGCAGCGACTTCGCCAATATCCGGTGCAGCTTGCTGTGCAACGCTTCGGTAGAGGCCAGAATTTCACGCTGGCCGATCGGCTGATCGCCGCCGGTATAGTCGGTGACAAAGCCGCCGGCCTCGCGCACCATCAATATGCCGGCCGCCACGTCCCAGACCTGCAGACCCGCTTCCCAGAAGCCGTCATAGCGACCGGCTGCCAGCCAGGCAAGGTCGAGCGCGGCCGAACCATTGCGCCGGATGCCGGCGACCTGCGGCGCAACCGCGCCAAAAATCCGCGCCCATTCGCTAAGATCGCCATGGCCCTTGAACGGTATGCCGGTGGCGATCAGCGCTTCCGACATATCGCGGCGCGCCGACACCCGCAGCCGTCGCTCGCCGAGCCAGGCGCCCTTGTCCATCTCCGCCCACCATGTCTGGTCGTTGAGCGGCTCGTAAATCAGTCCGCTTGTGATCTTGCCCCAGCCGCGGCCGTCCAGCGACGGTTCCTGCACCGCGATCGAAATCGCGAAATGCGGGATGCCGTGGAGAAAATTGGTGGTGCCGTCGAGCGGATCGACGATCCAGCGGGGCTTGCCCTCCTCGCCTTCGATCATGCCGCCTTCTTCCAGCACGAAACCCCAGCCGGGACGGACCTTCAGCAATTCGTCATAGAGTATCCGCTCGGCCCGCATATCGGCCTTGGAGACAAAATCGGCCGGACCCTTTTTCGACACCTGCAGATGCTCGACTTCGCCAAAATCCCGGCGCAGGCGCGATCCCGCCTTGCGCGCGGCGCGTTCCATGACGGTGATAAGGGCGGAATGTGCAGGCATTTCATGTCTCCCCCCTCCCGTTTACGGGAGGGGCTGGGGGTGGGTCTATCTGTTTTTCAAGGAGCGGGCGCGCACGATGGCCGCGACCGTCCCTGATCCCTCCCGCGAGCGGGAGGGAAATGCATTAGCTGGCCTTGCCGACATATTCGCGGGCATAGACATCGACGATGATCCTTGTGCCGGCCGAAATGAACGGCGGCACCATGACGCGGACACCATTGTCGAGAATTGCGGGCTTGTAGCTGGACGAGGCCGTCTGGCCCTTGACCACCGCATCGGCCTCGACAATCATGGCTTCAATCTGGTCGGGGAGCGCCACGGATATCGGCTTGTCGTCATAGAGTTCAAGCTGCACATCCATGCCGTCCTGCAAAAATTCGGCGGCCTCGCCCAGCAGGTCGGCTGGCAATGTGATCTGCTCGTAATTTTCCTTGTCCATGAAGGTCAGCATGTCATCCTCGGCGAACAGATACTGGAATGTCTTGGTATCCAGCCGCACCTTCTCGAGCGTGTCGGCGCTGCGAAAGCGGACATTGGTCTTGCGGCCGTCCACGAGATTCTTCATCTCGACCTGCATGTAGGCCCCGCCCTTGCCCGGCTGGGTATGCTGGATCTTGGCAACCTTCCACAGGCCGCCGTCATATTCCAATATATTGCCCGGACGGATATCCACACCGCTGATCTTCATCGCTTGTCTCGCTCGATAGATTGTTTGATTGAGCGGCGCTGTAATCTCCTGACCGATAATAGGCAAGCCCGGTGACGATGAAAGCCTGTGCGGCAACGCACAGGTCTTTTTCATACAATACCGCGAATCACCGGTCTGCTATCTACGGTGCATGATCCAGACAGACCTTCTCACGCCGCCGGTTGACGACACCAACGGCACCGCACCCTGCCAAAATGCGCCGGCGGCCGGTCTGTTTGGCTATTCGATCTGCGATGGCGAGATGAAATCGTTCAAGCCATCCGAAGGCTATTTGCGTGACATGGAGCAGATGCCCAATTTTGCTCCGCCCTCGGTCAGCAATTTCATCGCCCAATATCTCGCCTCGAATATCGGCAAGACGCACAGCTCGTCCTAGCCGGCTGCTGCGCCATCCATCCGGTCGGCAAAGTGCCTGACCGCCGCTGCCGGCCCGGCGGGATCGTTCCACACCGCTCCGCACACCGCCAGGAAATCGGCGCCGGCGTCGATCAGGGGCTGGCAATTGTCCGGCGTGATCCCGCCAATGGCAACGCTGGGGATTTCCATCATCTCCGCCCACCAGCGGACCAGGTCCAGGTCCGGCCGGTGCGTCGTTTCCTTGGTATCGGTCGGGAAAAACGCGCCGAACGCCACATAATTGGCACCGCCCTCGCCCGCCTCCATCGCCAGATGGCGGCTGTCATGGCAGGTGATCCCAATCTGCACATCCTTGCCGAGCACCGCCCGGGCATTTTCCAGACTCTCGTCACCCTGCCCCAGATGCACGCCGTCCGCGCCCAGCGTTGCGGCCAGGGCGACATCGTCATTGACGATGAAGGCCACATCAAATTCGGCGCAGATCGCCTGCAGCGGCTCCGCCAGCCGCGCCGCTTCCTCCGGCAGGGCATCCTTCACCCGGAACTGGAAGGCAGCCACCGGCCCGGCCTCCAGCGCCTGTCTCAGCCGCTGCGGAAAATCCCCGCCGGTGTCGAGCGGCGAGATCAGGTAAAGCTGGCAGGGATGATGGTCGCTCATGTCAGCCAATAGGATCAGGCGATCGAGGCGCGATAAATCTGGTCGATCGCCCCGCCGAGCACCGCATCAAATTCCTCGTCGCTCTGCGAAACCCTGAGATCCTGCAGCAGGCCGCGGCTGAAGCTGGCGATCATGCCTTCATTCTTCGCCAGTTCGGCGCAGGCATCCTCGGTCGAATAGCCGCCGGACAGCGCCACCAGCCGGATCACCCTGGGATGATCGATCAGCGCCCTGTACAGATTGGCCTCGACCGGGATCGACAGTTTCAGCATCACCCGCTGGTCATCCGCCAGCGCGTCCAGCTGCCTGTTCAGCTCGCCGAGCAGGATCGTGTCGCATGCCGCCCGCTCGTCGCTCTTGATATTCACTTCCGGTTCGATGATCGGCACCAGCCCGTGGCCGAGGATCTGCTTGCCAAAGGCGAATTGCTGCTCGACAATCTTGGCGATCCCTGTCGCATTGGCCTTGTTGATCACCGAGCGCATCTTGGTGCCGAACACGCCCTTGGCCGCGGCCTTCTTGCACTGCTCGTCGAGATCGGGGATCGGTTTCATCAGCTGGACACCATCCACCTCGTCCTCCAGCCCCTTGTCGACCTTCAGAAACGGCACCACGCCCCGGTCCCAGAGCGCTTCCGGCACCGGCTTGCCGCCGGCGTCGCCGTTCATCGTCTTCTCGAACAGGATCGCCCCGATCACCTTGCCATTGCCAAAGCTCGGCGCGGTGATGATGCGGCTGCGCATCTTGTGGATCAGGGTGAACATCTCGTCGTCATTGGCAAAGGAATCCGCTCCGATACCATAGCCGGCCAGCGCTTTTGGCGTCGAGCCGCCGCTCTGGTCGAGCGCCGCGATAAAGCCCTGGCCCTTTTCGATTTTGCTCAACATTTCACTATTCGCCATTTTTTGTTCCCTGATATTTTCAATTGAATTGGTTAAGCGCTTCGACACCGGGCAAGGGCTTGCCTTCCATCCATTCCAGAAAGGCCCCGCCCGCGGTCGATACAAAGCTGAAATCATCGGCCACGCCGGCATGGTGGAGCGCCGCCACCGTGTCGCCGCCACCGGCCACCGACAGCAACTGACCCTCCTTGGTCAAAGCCGCCGCGGTTCGTGCGAGGGCCACGGTGGCATGGTCGAACGGTTCTGTCTCGAACGCACCCAGTGGCCCGTTCCAGACCAGGGTCTTGCAGGTCTTGAGCACATCGGACAGCGCCTCGACAGCTGCCGGCCCGATATCGAGGATCATTTCATCC
>NZ_JBGTDD010000166.1:0-4721 GCF_041748495.1 Parasphingorhabdus sp. | reverse complement strand
GATCAACGATTTCCTGGCCGGGATGTTCGCCGGCATCGGCATCAAGCTGATCGATTTCAAGCTCGAGTTTGGCCGGATTTTCGAGGGTGATTTTTCACGCATCATCCTGGCTGACGAAATCAGCCCGGACGGCTGCCGCCTCTGGGATATCGAAACCAACGAGAAACTCGACAAGGACCGCTTCCGCCGCGATCTTGGCGGCGAAGCCGAGGCCTATCAGGAAGTGGCCCGGCGCCTCGGGCTGTTTCCGGAAGGCGTCAGCGAAGTGCTCGATCTCAATAGTGAACGAAAGAAGCGCGGAAAGTAACCAAAAGCATTTGGCTGTCCGTTGCTCTGTCCAGCACAAAGGGGCTGCTGGGGGCGAGCGAATATCCGCGATGGTTTACGCGAAATCAACCAAGCCAATGTCGGTACCGCCCTCATGTAGAACCCATGTGAGGAACAATTCCGACGCGACTTTTGATTTTGCTCGCCGCTTGCGGCGGTGCCGGCCCCCAATCTATTGGCAATAGCCCGCCGCCAACCGGAGGCGGTGGCACGGGTGGCGGAACCGGCCACACGTTCGTCGATCCGACCGAAGCGAAGAGCTATACGGCCGTCGGATCGTCGCACAGCTATCAAAACAGGATCCAGGACCCCGGCGATGTCCTGCGGGATATCAGTGGCAATCAGGTACTGGACGGCAATGGCAATACCACTGACCAGCTCGCCTTGCTGCTCGATGCCGACAGCAAGGTCATCAACTATAAAGGCAAGGAAGCCGACGATATTGTCGTCCAGCTGGCCGCCGGTCCCGAACTGAAAATTGCTCGCTACAGCAGCATCTCGCTGCAGGCGGTTGGCCTGCAGCGCTGGTACGGCGGACGCTTCGCCACCCGCGAATATGGTGGCCGTTTCGGCTATCAGCAAGCATTGAGCGAAGGGCAGAAAATCGGTGTCGAACTGGACGCGCGTCGTACCGAATCGCAGATCAGCGATGCCTATAGCGGCTGGCAGCTTGGCGCGAACGCAACCTACGAACATCTCGTCAGCAAATCGATGATTGCCTCGGCCAGCCTTTTCGTCCGCCGAGACCTTCTCAACGCAGATGGCTTTTCCAGTTTCAACTTCGGGATCAATATCGGCATTGGTGGGGAATTACCTCTGGGTCTGAACACCGGCGTTGCCGCCAGTGTCAGCCGTTCGACCTATGATGCACCGCTGCTGCTCTATTCCTCGGATGAACGCCAGGATTGGCTTGGCTTTGCCCGGGCCTATGTTGGTAGCCGGAAACTCAAATTTTTGGGATTCTCTCCGTCCATCGACAATAATTATTCGCGCGTGGACAGCAATCATGTTCTGTATGAAATGAGCCGGCATCGCGTCAATTTCAAGTTCGCCCGCTATTTCTAAGGCGATAGCGCAGCAATCCGGCCTGCAGCTTTTCCGATTTTCCTTCTTGCTCTTGCCCCGGCAAATCTTGGCGCTATAGCGATGGTCAGCGGATCAACGCGAGGGCGAAGCATGAAAGTCAGAATATTTGTCACGCTGAAGGAAGGCGTATTGGACCCTCAGGGCAAGGCCATCCACCATGCTCTGGAAAGCCTCGATTTTTCCGGGGTGAACGATGTTCGCGCCGGCAAACTGATCGAGCTTGACGTTGATTCATCCGTCAGCCGCGAAGAGATTGACCGGATGTGCGACAAGTTGCTCGCCAATACCGTCATCGAAAATTATGAAATTGAACGACCGGATACAGCGCCGGAATCGACGTCCTGATGGAATCCGCCGTCATTGTCTTTCCCGGCTCGAACTGCGATCGCGACATGGCTGTCGCCCTGGAAACGGTTTCCGGACAAAAGCCGCATATGGTCTGGCATGGCGATAGCGAACTGCCGTCAGGGCTCGACTTGATCGCAATTCCGGGCGGTTTTTCCTATGGCGATTATCTGCGGTCGGGTGCCATGGCTTCCCGTTCGAACATCATCAAGCCGGTCATCGAAGCGGCACAGCGCGGTATCAGGGTTTTGGGCGTTTGCAATGGCTTTCAGATTCTCACCGAGACCGGATTGTTGCCAGGCGCGCTAATGCGCAACAGCAATATGAATTTTGTCTGCAAGGATGCCGAACTCGAGGTCAGCAATAACAGCAGTATCTTCACATCCGCCTATGCCAAAAATGCGTCGATCTCGATTCCTGTCGCCCATCATGACGGCAATTTCTTTGCCGATACAGATATATTGGATCAGTTGGAAGCGGAAGACCGGGTCATGTTTCGTTATCGCGGCAATATCAATGGTTCATCCCGCAATATTGCCGGCATCATCAACAAAGCCGGCAACGTCCTGGGCATGATGCCGCATCCTGAGCGTGCGATAGAAAAAAGGCATGGCGGGACGGACGGACTGGCTTTGTTCGAAAGTCTGCTTCGCTAAAGCACTAGCGGCACGCGAACCGAATCGCGTGTGATAGGCCATAAGCATTGCGCATTTTTCTGGACAAATTGCCGGACCGGAATCAGCGCCATCTGATCAGCGCAGATAGTGCTCTGTCGCTTGCATTCAGCATAACCATGTTAAGGACAATTGATCAGCGGCAATATTGAGAAGGCAAGGAACTTGCCGAAAAGATCGGTTCCGAAGATTGCCCACATCGAAACTACCGATGATCGAGCTTCGCTCAGGCTACGAGCCATGTGCTGTAATCACCAAAATCGGTCGATGGCGGAAACCGCTTCTGATTCAATCGAGATACCGGAGTTGAAACGAAAAAGGGCCGGTCCGAAGACCAGCCCTTTTCAAATTTAGCATCTATGTTGCTATTAGTTACCGGAACCAGGTCCGTACATGACTTCAACACGACGGTTCTGAGGTTCGCGAACACCGTCTGCGGTTTCAACACGCGGACGCGATTCACCGAAGGCTTCACTCGAGATAGCGCCGCCGCTGATGCCGCGCGATTCAAGATAGGCGCGAACAGACGCGTTGCGACGCTGGGACAGACCGACGTTGTAGCTGGCAGCGCCAGATTTGTCAGCGTGACCAGCCAGCATGACCTGAGCCGAACCACAATCGCCATATGCCGTAACCGCATTGTCGAGAACCGAAGCCGCTTCTGGTGTGATATCCGACTGATCCCAGTCAAAGAACACAATATAAGGGCCAGGTGCACAGACCGACGGTGGTGGCGGTGGTGGTGGTGGAGGCGGTGGCGGTGGCGGTGGTGGAGGCGGTGGTGGAGGCGGTGCCGCTGGTTCGCCGCCGAAGTTGTAGATCAGGCTACCCAGAATGGAGTGGCTACGCATACGCGTATCGGCAGTACGGCCGCGCTGGTCCACAAGATTGACCTTGTCAGCATTGAAGAAGCGGTATTTCAGACCCACGTCCCAGCTATCGCTCAACGGTGCACGAACGCCTGCAATTGCCTGCCATGCAAAGCCGGTGTCCGAATCATCGAGATAAGGACCACCAAAGATATTGGTAACTTCGGTGCGTGCAACGCCAACGCCGCCGCCGACAAAACCCTGAAGGCCGTCATCGTCGCCAAAGTCGAGCATCGCGTTCAGCATGAAGCTGAGCGCGTTTACTTCGCCATTGATCGGGAATGTCCCGGTGATCGTAGCACCGCCACCACCTGCCGTCCCTGGTACACCTGGTGCACCAGCTTGCAACTGATTGGCAGCAGCGGCTTTATAGCCGACTTCGGCTTCCAGACGGAAACCTCCAAAGTCATATCCGACTATGCCGTCAAAATCATATCCGACATCATGATCAGTTTTGAATGCATTATTGGTTCCACCGACGTCGATCGACAGATCTTCGACGATCATCACACCGCCCTCGACACCAACATACCACTGGTTATCACGAGCCAGTGCAGGTGTTGCGAGCGCTGTGGAGGCAAGCGCCATTCCTAAGGCAAGCTTCCGCATTTATATTCCCCTTCTCAATTAGGTTCTAAATTCACGCTGCTTTCTAACTCTTCACTCGGTCCAGTGCAAGCAGCCAAATCGCAGAACTGTTGCGAAAATGTCGCCATTTTCGGCATTTAACCCAAAAAACGGCGTCCAAAGCCCGCCAGAAATCAAAAATCTGCGTGCGTCTAGGCTGCTGTGGCCGGAATCACGGGCCAGACATTAAGATACCCTGCGCTTGCAGAACCGCCAGAATCGAATCGATAGCCAGCCGCGCCTCCGCATCGACGACGGCACCGGCCACCGGGCTGGCAACTGCTTCCACCAGCTGCCAGGACCCACGATAAACCGCAAAATTATCCATTGATTCGATATAGATACGCATCAGCGCCAGCGGCGCGACGAACAGCCAGCCATTACCCGTCCAGCCCGCGATCTCATCATCATGATCCTGCCACTCGACTGTCGCACCCGTCCCGACCAGCCACGACTGCCCGGCAACCGGAACAATATTGTCCGGATCGGTCTCTATCGCCTGTACCGTCGGATGAATCAGAAAATCGATTCGCGCGAGCGCCTCGTTGTGGAATAATTCCTTGTGCGCCTGGGTGCCGCGGCACTGGGGACCGTGCGTCTGGTCGGCGGTGCGATATCCCGCCCTCCTGCCGCGCGGACAAAATCGCCGTCCATTGTCAGGACGAAGCCATCATCCGCAGACGAACGATCAAGCGCGGCCATGCGGTCGATCGCGCTCGGATCAGACGCAAAGGACAGCGGCAGGGAATCGGCCAGCATCCGCAGCGCCGCCTGCCGATCCTCACCGCCTGCC
>NZ_JBGTDD010000165.1:0-7999 GCF_041748495.1 Parasphingorhabdus sp. | reverse complement strand
ATTCCTTTCCCACAGCATATTGGTCGGCGCGACCGCTCGCTATACCAAGGCCAACCAAGGCGGATTGCTCGGCTTTGGCGGTGACAAGAGTGATGACTATAGCCTCCAGTTCGAAGGGAGCCTGGCGTATCAGCTTTCCCGCAAGCTGGTGATTGGCGGCGAGTATCGGACAAAACCCGACAATCTGTCGATCGCGCGCGAAGACGACTGGTATGACCTTTTTGCCGCCTTTGCGATCAACCATAATCTCACCATAGCCGCCGCTTATGTGAATATCGGATCGGTCGCGACGTCGGAAGAACAGCGTGGCGGACTGCTTTCGCTGCGCGCTTCCTTTTGATTGGATATTGGACCCATGTTTATCACTCTCGCTCTCATCATGGCTGCGCAGGACCTTCCCGCCTATGAAGAACCCCTGCCTGATCCGGTGACTGGCGAATTGCCGGTTGACCCCTATCAGCAGGACAATGCCAATGCCGGTGCCACTCCGTTCAAAGGCGCCAAAATGGCGCGGGCGTTCGGCGGCCAGGACGGCATCCGGAAAATCACCGACAGGCTGGTCGACGGCATCATTGCCGACCCGCGCATCGAAGAGATATTCCGGGGCCAGGACATGATCCGGTTGCGCCGCACGCTGTTCGAGCAATTCTGTTATATTCTCAATGCCGGTTGCGATTATACCGGGCGGGATATGCGCACCTCCCACAAGGATCTGGGGACCCAGATGGCTGACCTGAACGCGCTGGTGGAAAATCTGCAAAACGCGATGGACGCCGAGAATATTCCCTTTGCCCTGCAAAACCGGTTTCTCGCAAAGCTGGCTCCGATGGAAAAAGATGTCGTAGAACGTTAGATTGTAGATATGCAGGGACTCGCGAGACATCTTCTGTAAATTCCTGACGCAGGAAGAAGATGATCGAAACACCAAGGACGACGAGCGTGAAGTACAGCGCAAAATTGAAGATATCCCTCAAAAAATGTGCTTTATTCAGAGATGACTAGCATTCAAATCTCACTTTAATGTCAATGTCCGACGAGTTTAGAATACGAGCATTTGTAGCCGATCCTTCTTGTCTATTTGATTTAGCCCTTTGTGTCTGTGGTCGCCCGTTGACGTGGCATAAAGAGCGTGGCGCAGTTACAAAGTAAGCACACCGTCTTCAGCATCCCTGCCTAAAGCACCACTCACGGCATATCTAAACGAACAGGACAAGACAGGGTAACAGTCATCGATCCCGCTAAGAGCTAAATGACCGCTGATCGACCTGTTTCTGTGAAACCGAGCATTCAACTTCCGGCCGATTTCCTGACGTTTATGCTCCGCCGGCAAGGTCGATAATTAGCTATTATGTTGCAGCTTGTTCACGCTCGATGCCGCCGAGGTACGGATATTTAATTTCAAGATAAGCGCTCCAACAATAGAGCAGAAAATTCGCATCAACCGGTACGAAGACGGGAGCAAAAAATGCAGCGGTTTAAATCTTTGGGATCAGCGAAACGCTATCTCAATGTCCATGCCGCAATTTACAAACCTGTCGCCCACCAGCGCCATCTCATCAATCACTTATTGTTCAAGAAGTTGAGAGCCGGATCCTTCGGAAGGTGCAAGGCCACCGCGTCGCGAACCTGATTTGTGAAGTGGTTATCAGGTTGCGCCTAATCCAAATCAATCTGACAATGCCATGACCTCCTGTCATGGAGCCCCATGCCAAAGTCGTTATGCCCGCTCACTCCACTGATCTGTTGAACACAGGCACTAGGTAATAGTTTAAGAGAGATTTTCTTTATGTCAGCTTTTCTTGGAGAAGAAAGCCGTTAGACGAGTGGTGGCATTAACTCGACCCTTGGTCAGCGCGCACGTGCGGGCAACCAGTTTCTGGGCACGCTGCAATCTCTCTCTTCGGGGCGGATGCGTTCATCAGCAAAAGCTGATTTTGAAAATCAGCCCGAAGCGGCCGAGCTTGAAGTGCGCTGGAACGATCCGGCAGAAAATAAAGGATGGGAGCAAAAAATTGATAGTGCGCGAGAAGTCGCCGAGCGATCTGAACATTATGTCTATGAGCGCTTTTTACAGCGGTACGTTGCGGAAGAGGTATATCTTAGAGGCGTTCTTGCCGTTGAAGAACTGCGCGAGCATTTCCAGCCATATCTGAACGATGCCGGATTGCCGGAATGTGGCCGTCTGGAGCTTGATCAGAGCATCTCGATCCCCGAATATTACAAGGATGTCGAATGGCATCTCGAACCCGAAGGGTGGGATCGATACGACCTTTATGGACCGATGTTTGCCTTCGTTTCCATGTCACATATTTTCGTGCACGGTGGCTATGCTGCTGTGGGCCCTGGCGATGACATCGTGGCACAGCGCAAGAGTGTTATTGCAAGCCTTCCCGAGACTGTCCAGACCGCTCACGCTGATGCATCCTCAACCGAAAGTCTCGCGGTGATGCGATAGCTTGTGCCTTCTTCTCCTCTTTGTTCCCGGGTGAGCGCAAAACCCTTCTTGCGCAGACGGGTGAGCTGGGGCGTACCGCGCTTGATATATGCGTGCCGGATACTGAGATCTTCGACATGCCAATGGAACTTGGCCTGGAACTAATGACCTTTAACAGTGCGGATCTCGCGGATCCGGAATGGCAACTTGTCGATGATGTGATCGACAAAGTCGATCGCGCTTGAAGGGCCTCATGAACGCTCAGCTCTCACGCGGCACCGTTTTGGGTCAGCCGCGGCGATCCGCTCTTCTGAGCCGGTCCTTCGTTCAGCACCTCAATCCGGTGCCTGGCCTGCCCATCCGCGGCGGGCCGCATCGACCGATTCCAGTGCGGCCTCGGCGCCCTCAGTCCCCAGCAATTCCACC
This sequence comes from Parasphingorhabdus sp., assembly GCF_041748495.1. GTDB lineage: Bacteria > Pseudomonadota > Alphaproteobacteria > Sphingomonadales > Sphingomonadaceae > Parasphingorhabdus. Next base: position 5,139 of record NZ_JBGTDD010000165.1, on the reverse strand, counting down.
TGTGACGAACCATCCGGCAGCAGCTTGTATATTGAAAAAAAGGTGACCAGACGCTGGCGTTCGATCTCCGGCAGATCGCTATAGTCCTTTATGGAATCATAGGTCGGATCGACCGCCGAAGCAGGTACCGCCACGATTTTGTCATCGCCTTGCCCGCCATCGCGCATCCGCAGAACGCCGATCGGACGCACGCGGATCAGAGCACCGGGGTGGATGGGCGCGCGGGTATAGACCAGCACATCCAGCGCATCGCCGTCTGCTGCAAGCGTTTCTGGAATGATCCCATAATTGGCCGGATAAGCGACCGGGCTGGAGATGAAGCGATCGACCTCCATCCGCCCGCTGGCTTCGTCCAGCTCATATTTGATCGCGCTGCCCGCCGGAATCTCGATCAGCACCCGCACGTCCCCAGGCTCGGCCATGGCTTGCGGCACGACCAGCACAGCGGCCAGCATTGGCGCAATCCAGGCGCTCAGGCGCGATATGGCGCGGATCCTAATCCTTGGCATTGGCGGTGCAGGGCAGCCCGTCCGGACCCAGCCGGTCAGGCGGCATTGGGCCATCGATCATTTGCGCAGGGCCGTTACAGCGGCGTACCGTGGGTACATCCTCGGCAAGCTCCTCGAGCATGTTGCCTCCGGGCTGCTTCACCAGATCGAACCCGTCATAGAGAACCCCGGTGCTGAGATGGGCGCGCAGCGCCAACCGGTCGGGAGAGATATCCAGAATCTGGAACAGGCTGGTATCTTCCGCCATCCGATCGGGATGCCAGTCTGCGCGGTCATTCAGGCCATACATTTTCGCACCCGCGACCGAAACCATATAGACCGGCCCCTGAAAGGCCCCGCCGGAGCGTGCCTCGCGTCCGGCCTCGCTGCCGTCCTCGGCGGTCCACCGGCCATAGCAGTGATCATGGCCCTGCAGCACAAGATCGACCCCGTGCCGTTCGAACAGCGGCTTCCATGCGGCTTTCAGTTCCGGTGTGTCATTGGGCCGGGCACAGGTGAAGACGGGTTGGTGAAACAGCACAATCTTCCAGTTGCCCTGCGCTTCGGCCAGCCTGGCATCGAGCCATGCCGTTTGGCTGTCGAGCGTTCCGTCTTCGATGGCGGATGTGCCATCCATCACGATAATCCGGACACCCTGATAATCCAGATAATAAGTGGTTTTCTTCGTGGTCGGTGCGCCATTGTCGGGGAGGGCGAACATCGCCGACCAGTGCCCGCCCAATTTGCGGCCTTCCGAACCATCGGGCAGGATGTGGTCGACATATTCGTGATTGCCGGCAGCCGGTACCTGCGGGATCGTGGCGATGGCCCAGCCGCCCAACGCCGTCCATTCACCCCATTCATCGTCATGGACCATGTCGTCCCGGCTAGCGACGAGGTCACCGGCATGCAGCATCAGCTGCGGATCACCCGCCTGCACCAGCGCCCGGCGCCAGGCGAGCGAGCCGATCTCGAGAATATTATTCTGCGTGTCGCCCATGTAGATCATGCGGAACGGCGCGTCCGATGCCTTGGCGGTGCGGAACTGATGCCATTCGGAAAATCCCGCAGCGCCTTTCAGCCGATATCCGTAAGCAGTGCCCGGCTTCAGCCCGGAAAACCGCACTTCATGATAAAGCGCCGCACCATTTTCGCTGATCGTGGAGACATGATTTCCCACTATCTGCGTCGCGAGCAGGCCGAAATTTGGTGCTGGCTTCAGTTCGGCTATTTCCGCGATCGATTCCTTGCCGGCAATATCGGTGCGCCAGGAAACCGCCATCGATGTGGTCGGGTCTGCTCCCGGGGTAAGGACAATCCGGTCCGGCAGATTGCGCGCTGCGTAAGGCTGGCCGCGAGCCGTCGGAGCCGCTTCTCCCCGAAGATCTATCTGCTCTACCGGCTGGGCCAATGCCGTCATCGGCACTGCTGTCAGTGCCAGGAGACCGATGATTGACCTTTTAAACATGGACGCTGCATTCCTTACTGGTAATTTGCCTATTCATTGATCAAACCCGACAACTATCTATTAATATAATTGTCATATTACACTAACAAAAATGTCATATTAAATCTGGATCATTACACTTCATTTTATATGCAGTATTTATGACGAATATGTGTCATTTTGTAGATTATCATACAGTCTAGCGAGTCATAAAACTGTAATTCAACTAACCTATCGGAACGAAACTCTAATAAAGAGAGAAAGAGTTTCGATCATGACTTCAGAATCGTCCGTTCGCCTACCGCGCAAGGTTCTGCTGCTTGCAGCCGCCTCATTGATGGCATTCCCCGCAATAGTTCATGCACAAAATACCCTGACCGGCAGCGTGGTCGATGCCAACGGCGCCACCCTGCCAGGCGCAGCAGTCACGGTGCGTGAAACCGGCCAGCGAATCATTACAGATCGCCAAGGCCGCTTTGTCGTGCCTTCACTGCCGGATGGTGAAGCAACCTTCGATGTCAGCTATCAGGGTCTGCAGACCACCAGCCAGTCTTTCAGCGTGCAGGCAAATACCGACAATGTTGTCCGGATCACTCTCCCCCCGGCCAGTGCCGACGGCGAGATTGTGGTGTTCGGAACCATCCTCGATTCCACGGCCCGAGCGCTCAACCAGCAGCGCAACGCCGATGCCACCACCAACATCGTGTCGTCCGATGCCATCGGCCGTTTCCCGGACACCAATATCGCAGAGGCCCTGCAACGGGTACCAGGCTTCGGTGTGGAGCGCGACCAGGGTGAAGGCAATTTCATATCGATCCGCGGTGCACCTTCGGAATTCACCTCAATCACTGTTGATGGAGTAAGCTTGCCCTCAACCAGCCCGGATACCCGCGCGATCGACCTTGGATCCATTCCTTCGGATGTTGTCTCCTCGCTGGAAGTATCCAAGACACTGCTACCTTATCAGGATGCAGATTCCATTGCCGGCTCTGTAAATCTCACAACTCGGTCACCGTTCGACAAACCACGCCTGCGCGTATCTGCAAATGGCGGCGTCAGCTACAATGAATTCGGCGATACCAACGATTATCGATTTGGCGGCACGGCAAGCAACGTGTTCGGCCCAGTGGGCGTGCTGCTGTCCGGCAGTCTGGCGCAGACCGACCGCCGCGTCGACAATTTTGAGTCAGTTTGGGATGTCGTTGAAAGACCGGAAGGCGATGAAATACTCGGCGTTCCGGAACAGGAATTCAAGGATTACGACACAAGGCGCGAGCGGCTGGCTTTTACAGGCGCGATAGAAGTGCGGCCGGACAATTTGAATAAATTCTACGTGCGCAGCACCTGGTCGCGCCGGACGGACGATGAATACCGCAACCTTCTGGCGATCGTCTATGAAGACGGTGAGCTGCAGCCAGGCGCCACCGAAGGGGTGGCTACCTGGAACAACGCCCGCGTGGCCAAGGAATTCCGTCACCGCATCAAGGTTGACGAATCACTGTTGGTCAGCGCCGGTGGCGAACACGAGTTTTCCGGCCTCAGCCTGGATTACTCGGCTTCCTACTCGCGGGCTGAAGAAACCTACCCGATTCGTGCGCAGCTGTTGTACCGTTCGTCGCTTCGACCCGATATCTCACAGGATTTCCCGATCAATCCTAATGCCCCTGAAATTTCTCTTTTTGATACACAAGAACATCTCGACGTCAGCAGATACGGTTTCCGCCAGAATACCTACCGGGAACAGGACACGCTGCAGGACGAATGGGCATTTCAGGCCAATGCCAAGATTCCTACCGAAATGTTCGGCGCACCGGCAACTGTACAGTTCGGTGCCCGCGCCCGCCTGCGCGATGTGGAATCCGACAACGAGCAATGGCGTGATCGTGCTGGTAGCAGTGCGCCGGACGGAACCATGGCCGACCTGCTAGGCACCGAACCGTCGCGCAATTTCGATTACCTACTGGGCACCAAGTTCAACCCGGGGCTGGTGCGGGATTATTTTGAAGCGATCCGGCCCGTTTCGCAGATAGATGCCACGCGGCGGATATCCAACTCCATCACCGCAGATTACGAGGCTCAGGAGGATGTATTCGCCGGCTACGCCATGACCCGCATCGAGTTCCCGAGCGCCAATCTGACACTGGGCCTTCGTGTAGAGCACACGAAATTCTCGGGCAGCGCACCAGTTTTCAATGAGGAAAGTGAGACTTTCACCATTGGTCGGGCAGATCGGAGCTACACAGATTTCTTTCCCAACGCTACGCTGCGCTATGAGTTGGCTGACGACCTTATTGGCCGTGTAGCCCTCAGCCGTGCCGTATCGCGTCCGAATTTCCGCGATATCGTTCCCCGGGTCTCGGAAAACAGCGATGGTTCGGGCGACAGAGTCGATGTGGACCGCGGCAATCCGGATCTCAAACAGACGATCTCGAACAATTTCGACATGGGTCTGGAATATTATTTCCCGCCGCTGGGCATGGTTTCAGCCAATTTCTTTTACAAGGATCTGGAAAATTATTCGTTTACGCTGACATCGCCGGGGACCTTTAACGGCCTGGATGCGCGGTTTACGGAAAAGCTTAACGCCGACAGCGGACATATCGTGGGCTTTGAACTCGCCACACAGGCGCAATTCACCTTCCTCCCAGGCTTCCTCTCCGGTTTCGGCGTGTTCGGTAATGTTGCCTATGCCGACGCCAAGCTCCGCCTGCCAGCTGCCGTTCCCGGTCGGGCTGACAAGGTGAACCTGCCGAGCCAGTCCAAATGGACTTACAACGCTGCGCTGTTCTACGAAATGGAAGGGTTTAACGCCCGGCTCGCCTATACCAAACGCAGTGACTATATTGACGAGTTTGATAGTGATGCACGATTGGATACCTATTGGGAGGGCCGCAGTCAGTTGGACCTTACGGCAAGCTTCGACGTGACGGATAACGTCAACCTGTTCTTCGAAGGCAAGAACCTGACCAACTCGCCCGGTGTACGATACGCTGGCGAACGGTCGCGGGTGACGGAATTTGAAAAATTTGGCCGGCTGTTTTTCTTGGGTGCCCGGGTCAATTTCTAGGGTCAGGACCTATTAAATGGCTTGCATGATGCGTTGAGATTTGATTCAATGGCGGCATCAGGAGGTGCCGCTTGTGGATGATCTGTTTTTGCTGAGTGAGGCGCAGATGCGCCGGATTGAGCCATATTTCCCGCTAT
>NZ_JBGTDD010000164.1:0-7722 GCF_041748495.1 Parasphingorhabdus sp. | reverse complement strand
ACTAAGACGGATGACCGGTCCAAAAACTGGGTTCTGAAACCGGAGAGCGAATGGGTGTATACGGAAGTGCCCGCCATCGTCTCGGTGGAACTGTGGGACGAATGCGCTGGTGTTGTCATGGAGCAACGGCTCAAACGGAAGCCTCCAGCCAAGCGCACCATCCACCTTTTTTCAGGATTAGTATTCTGTCACTGCGGCACAAAAATGTATGTGCCGTCTGACAGCCCCAAATATACCTGTCAGGCCTGCCGCACCAAAATTCCTACGGCTGATTTGGAAGCCATCTTTCACGAACAGCTCAAAGGGTTCATTTTTTCTGAAAAGGAAATTGCAACCTACCTTGCAGATCACGGTGAGCGTCTCACGTCCAGCGAAGGGGCCGTTGCCGCGCTTAAGCGTGAATATGAAACAACCAAAGGGGAGAGCGACAAGCTCTATGCCGCCTACTCCGCCGGGGCATTGGATGTAACCGATTTTGCCCGACACAATGAACCTTGGCGTCAACGAATGAGGGAGCTCGAAGCCGATATTCCCAAAGCCGAAGCCACCATCGATGCTCTCAAAGTCAGTTTCCAATCCCAAGAGGAAATCATCCGCGAAGCTCGGGACCTCCATATGCGCTGGCCAGAACTTACGCCTGATCAGAAGCGGCAAATTGTAGAAGCAATAGTTGAACGCATTACCATTCATCCCGACGAAGTAGAGATTGATCTCTATTACTCCCCAGACAGCGGAACTCCCACTGGTACGGGCGGAGGAGGCCCTCCATCAATCTCTTCTCCTCTTTTAACTGACCGCAAATTAGCAACACGAGCATGCCGCTGCGGCCATCTCGGCGATGCGACCCTCGCCTGCTCCCGGGCCCCGCGCTGCGCTGCCGATTATCAGGCGAAGGTCTCCGGTCCATTGCTCGACCGGATTGACCTGCATATCGAGGTCGAAGCCCTGTCCGCCGCCGACCTCACCATGCCGCCGCCGGCAGAGGGTTCCGCAGCGGTGGCGACGCGGGTAGCGAGAGCGAGATCCATCCAGACCGAGCGCTATGCCGATGTCGAAGCGAGAACCAACACCGAAATCGACGGCGACGTGCTGGAGAAATATGCGACGCCGGACGAGCCGGGGAGGATTTTGCTGGCGCAAGCGGCAGCGGCGATGCGGCTGACGGCGCGCGGCTATACGCGGGTGTTGCGGGTGTCCCGCACGATTGCCGATCTCGCTGGCGCGAAGGACGTCGGGCGAATCCATGTAGCGGAAGCGCTCAGCTATCGGCGGCAGCCGCCCCGGGCCTAGCGGGGGATCGCTCGCCATCATCTGACTGATGCACGAATAATCAGGAATAATGCTGACAGTCTGGCTGATGCGGTCTAAAATCCCCCGATGTACAAAATCCTATCGAGAAAACAGAAGCCCGATATCGCCATTGATCTCGGCACGGCAAACACGCGGATCATGACGGCGGCGGACGGGATTGTTTTTGACGAACCATCCTTATGCTGCTTTGCCGGCGACCCCGGCAGGGGAAAGCTGGTTGCGGCCGGGCAGGAAGCGCGGGACATGCGGGGTCACGACTCAGCCGACCTCACCATCGTTCGCCCGCTCAGCTTCGGGGTGCTGAACGATATTGACGCGACCCGCATATTTCTGGAATATGCCATCCGCTCCAGCATCGGCAAGCCCCGGAGAAGCGGCCTGAAGGCTACCATTGGCGTTCCAACGGACGCCACGAGCGCCGAGCGCAATGCCCTGATGACGGCGGCTCGGGATGCCGGGCTATCGTCCGTCACTCTGGTCGATGAAACCATTGCCGCAGCGCAAGGTGCCGGCCTGGACATTGACGCGCCTACCGGTGCCATGATTCTCGAATGCGGGGCCGGTCTGACCGAGGCTGTCGTTCTTTCCCTCGGTGGTCTGTGCGGCCGTGCCACCATTCGCAAAGGCGGAGACAGCCTGGATCAGTCGATCATTGATCATTTCCATGCCCGGCACAAATTCCTGATTGGCCAGAATAGCGCGGAAAAGGCGAAGCTGGAATTGGTCGAGCAGATGATGGCCGGTGCCGGGCTATCCGGATCGGTTCAGGTCAAGGGGCAGAATATGGCAACAGGCCTGCCGGAGAACCGGTCCATTCCGCTTGCGGAGCTGGCGGTACTGGTGGACAGGCATATTGATGCAATCGCCGACATGTCCGCCAATCTGTTGAGCAACACCGCCCCCGAACTCTGCGACGACATCTGTTCCAGCGGGATCATATTGACCGGCGGCAGTGCGGCCATCAACCTGATCGGACAGACATTGATCGACAGAATCGGGGTGCCGGTTACCATGGCAGAACAATCCCGGTCCTGCGTTGCCAAGGGCCTGCACAGCCTGTTGGTCCACTAGCGCTCTGCTTGCTATCTTCGCATCGCCAATCACCGGGCCGGAGCCCCGGCTGGAATCAGGCCGCCTTGTCGCCTTCGGTCAGCTCCAGCGGGATCGCCATTTCATTCATGTTCACCGTCGATCGGGCGAGATTGGGTGACTTGCTGCTGCGGTGCTTGAACTTGCCCTCGACATGGCCGCCTTGCTCGATCGTCACATTTTCATAAGTGACGTCGCCGCCGATGCGGGCGGAGGCGGCAATCACCAGATCTCCGGCATCGATCGAGCCTTCGACCGAGCCCGACAGGCTGGCATGCTGGGCGACAATCGCGCCCTTGATCTTGCTTGATGGCCCCTGGACCAGCGACAGGCATTTGACGTCACCGATCACCTCGCCGTCGATATGCAGGTCGACCTTGGATTCGATATTGCCGGTGATGACGATGCCGTCACCGATGATCGAGAAGCTCGATCCGCTGCTGCCGTTGCTTCTAGCCACGGCTGGCGCCTGACTCGGCGCGCTTCTCTGGGTTGGCACGTTGTCGTGCGATGGCTTTGACCTTGAGAACATCGTTATTCGCCTCCAAAAAGGGTCGGGGGTTGATGGCGCGTCCGTTCAGCCGGACTTCGAAATGGAGATGCGTTCCGGTTGACCGTCCGGTGCTTCCCATCGCGCCCAGGGGCAGGCCCTGCTCGATTTTCTGGCCCGCGGCCACGCCGATCCGCGACAGATGCGCGTAGCGGGTCATCAAGCCGTTGCCATGGGTGATTTCCACGGTCTTGCCATAGCCGGATTTCCAGCCGGCGTGGGTGACCTTGCCGCCAGCCGCTGCCAGGATCGGCAGGCCGTGCGGTCCCTTGAAATCTATGCCGCTGTGCATCGCGCCGCCGCCGGTGAACGGATCCCGGCGAAAGCCATAGCCGCTCGACATCATGCCGGTGCTCGACGGCTTGCCGGACGGGATCGCGATCAGCGTCCGCTCCAGCGCATCCATGCGCTGCAGCGCCAGATTGAGCCGTTCGAACGTGGGGTGCATGTCCTGATTCTGTCCCTTGAAGATCGGAATCAGCGGACCGCCCATGGCGCCCCCGGAATTTCTGGTCAGCATGTCCGGGTTCAGGCCGAACTTGCGAATCGCGCCCGCCGCCTGTTCGGTGCGTTGCATCGCCGCCAGTGTCAGTCGCCGGGCGAACAGGATCTGCCGGGCTTCCAGTTTCGCCAGATGCGCCGCTTCCGGGAAGGCGGCGCTGATTTTCCGGGTATTTTCGGACAGATTCTTGTCAATCTGCTGTTGTTCCGCGCTGGTCGCTGCCTCCGGCAGTTCGCCGACAAATTGCTCGGTCATCTGATCGAGCACATCCTGGCGCTGCTCGAGATCGGCCGCCACATCCTCGATCGATGCCTTGTAATGGGAGACACGGCTTTCGGTGCTGTTCACCTCGGCCTCTTTCTGCGCCAGCGCCATGCGTTCGCCAGTGACCATCAGCTGGTTGATCATCATCGCCAGCGTCACCGCCAGCCAGAAGGCCAGCGCCGCCGCGACAGAATAGAAAACACGCTTCTGCAAGCGTGCCGATATCGTGAGAAAACGGACCTGTCCGTGTGATCGCATGAAAAACTCGCGATCCGTAAACATATGATCCAGCCGGGCCTTAAACCCTTTTCCGGTATTTTGATTGTGCATGACCCGCCGCTATTATTCGTAATCCCCGGCCAGCCGCTAGCAGAGGGTTGGCGACCTGGCGAATCGCAGGGCGACGACTCGTGACGAGTCGAAGCAGTCACGGGATGAATTGCGGCTTTCGTTGAAAATCATCGAAATTCAACCATAACATTTACGCGAATCGAAAGAATTGGTTGCAGCATCGCGAAAATTTTTTTCGCTCCGGCTTTCCGGAGATTAAGGGTTAAATTGCCACCGCCGCCATGCTAGCAGCATCCCATGACCGAACCTGCACAATTGATTTCCGACATGGGCCGCAAGGCGCGCTCTGCCTTCTCCATTCTGACCGGCGTGAGCGACGCGCAAAAATCTGCCGCCCTGACCGCTGCCGCCCGCCAGCTGCGTGCCCATCAGGACAGCATCCTGGCGGCCAATCAGCGCGACATGGCCAGCGCCCGCGACCGTGACCTGACCGATGCCATGCTCGACCGGCTGATGATCGACGCCGACCGGCTCGAAGCCATTGCCGCAGCGGTCGAGCATGTCGCCGTGCTTCCCGACCCCGTCGGCCAGGTGATCGACCGCACCGAACGGCCCAATGGCCTGGTGATGGAACGCGTCCGGGTGCCGCTCGGTGTCATCGGCATCATCTATGAAAGCCGGCCCAATGTGACCGCCGACGCGGCGGCGCTGGCGCTGCGTTCGGGCAATGCCGTCATCTTGCGCGGCGGCTCGGAAGCGATACAAAGCAATGGCGCGATCCATGCAGCAATGGTCGCCGGCGTGGTCGAGGCCGGTCTGCCGGCCGACGCGATCCAGCTGGTCCAGACCACCGACCGGGCCGCGGTCGGGGCGATGCTGAAGGCCGCCGGCCTGATCGACATCATCATCCCGCGCGGCGGCAAGTCGCTGGTCAAAAGGGTGCAGGACGAAGCGCGGGTGCCGGTGCTCGCCCATCTCGACGGCATCTGCCACAGCTATATCGGCAAGGATGCCGATCCGGACAAGGCGCTGGCGATCGCGGTTAACGCCAAGATGCGGCGCACCGGGATTTGCGGCGCGATGGAAACCCTGCTGATCGATCAGGATTATCCCGCCCCCGGCGCCCTCGTCCGCGCGCTGCTCGAATCCGGCTGCGAGGTGCGCGGCGATGACAGCATACTCGAGCTCGACGAGCGAATCGTGCCGGCGGAAGCGAGCGACTGGGATACCGAATATCTCGCCCCGGTCCTGTCGGTGGCGATGGTCAACGGGGTCGACGAGGCGCTCGACCATATCGCTGACCACGGCTCGCACCATACCGACGTGATTGTCACCGAAGACAGCGCCATGGCCGAAAAGTTCATCCTGCGCGCCGACAGCGCGATCGTGATGCACAATACCTCCAGCCAGTTTGCCGATGGCGGCGAATTTGGTCTGGGTGCGGAAATCGGCATTTCCACCGGCCGGCTGCACGCGCGCGGTCCGGTGGCGCTGGAAGGGCTCACGACCTACAAATGGGTGGTCCGCGGAACCGGCCAAGTCCGGGCATGACGGATGCGCCTTTGGCCATGGGTAGAAAATTGCTCATTGCGGGAGGTTTATTGAGTTCGCTCGCTGCCCTGCTCCACATCGCAATCATCTTTGGGGGTGCGGACTGGTATCGATTTTTCGGTGCTGGCGAAGACATGGCCAGAATGGCCGAAAAAGGATGGTTGTACCCGAAACTGATGACGATCGGCATCTCCGCCATGCTCTTCATATGGGCCTGGATTGCTTTTGCCGGAGCAGGGTTGGTTCGCAAGCCGCCGCTGCTTCGCACTGGGCTCGTCATAATAAGCTCGGTCTATTTACTCCGCGGTTTGATCCTGTTTCCGATGTTAATTTTCATCCCAGATGACGTAAGCAGTTTTGTCGTTTGGAGCTCGCTTATCGTCCTCGTTTACGGACTATGTTACACGGTTGGAACATGGCGAGCCTGGCCGAATCTATCATGAAAACACCCGGTCTGTGAAAACCACCGGCCTGCTTGGCGGATCGTTCAATCCGGCGCATGGCGCGCATCGCTCGATCAGCCTGTTTGCGATGGAGCAGCTGGATCTCGACGAATTCTGGTGGCTGGTTTCTCCGGGAAATCCGTTGAAAGACGGGGCCGGCGACATGGCGCCCCTGCATGCGCGGCTGGGATCGGCCCAGAAAATGGCGCGCCGGAGCAGGATACGGCCCACCGCGATCGAACGGGACATGGGCACCCGCTATACCTATGACAGCCTGCGCAAGCTGGTTCGGCTTTACCCGCAAAGGCAATTTGTCTGGGTCATGGGCGCTGACAATCTGGCGCAGTTCCATCGCTGGAAAGACTGGCGGAAGATTGCCCGATTATTGCCGATTGCAGTTATTTCGAGACCCGGCTATGATGATGATGCTTTTGCGGCTCCCGCAATGGCCTGGCTGCGGCGCTTCGTCCACCCCGCGAGCCAGCGTGGTAACTGGACCAGCTGGAGTACGCCGGCGCTGACATTCCTGCGCTATCGTCCCGACCCACGCTCGGCCACCGCGATCCGGATGGCTCGGCCCCATTGGCATCAGCAATATGAGGACCGCCGCGTGCGAGACGCGGTGACCCACCGGCTGATTGGCCCAGAAGATTAGGATTTATGTTGACGAAACCGAAGGTAAAAGTTCTGAAATCTGCCACTTCTCCGGAAGGCAAGGCGGAGTCGGACGCGCTCCATGCGCTGGTGATGAAATCGCTCGACGATGATCAGGCGCAGGATATTGTCTCCATTCCGCTGGCCGGCAAAAGCAATATTGCAGACCATATGGTGATCGCCGAAGGGCGTTCGACCCGGCAGGTTGCATCCATTGCCCAGAAGCTGGCGGAACGGGTCAAGCAGGCTGGCGGCACGGTTCGGGTCGAAGGCCTGGCCAATGCCGACTGGGTGTTGATCGATGCCGGCGATGTGATCGTCCATCTGTTCCGTCCGGAAGTGCGTACCTTCTATAATCTGGAACGGATGTGGGCGGTCGACGAGGAAGGCGAAGCGCCGGAAGTCGTCGAAGCCTGATATTGCCGGGCGATGAGATTGCATATCGTCGCTCGTGGCAAGATCGGCCGTAGCCCGGAAGCGGATCTGGTCGATCGCTATGTCAAACGGATTGGCTGGGACGTGAAGATCAGCGAACTGCCCGAACAGGGCGGCAAGTCCCCCAGGCTGCAGGGCCGCACCAGGATCATCGCGATGGACGAAACCGGTGAAAACTGGACGTCGGGCGAATTTGCCCGCTTGCTTTCGGACTGGCGGGATGATGGCGAGCGCGAGGCCCGGTTTCTGATCGGCGCCGCCGACGGCCTGAGCGCCGAGGAACGGGCCAGCGCCGATCATTTCTTTTCTTTCGGCAAGGCCACCTGGCCGCATATGATGGCGCGGGCGATGCTGGCGGAACAATTGTTCCGGGCGACATCGATCATCGCCGGCCATCCCTATCATCGGGAAGGATGAGGCTGATGTTGCGCCCTGCCCTCGTCCTGATCGGCTTTTTCGGCCTGGCGACGGCCGGAACCGCCTTGCTCTCCGCCCAGGCCACCGAACCCGGTCTGTCAGAGCAGCGGCGCAGCCTGGTGGATGCGCGCGAGCAATCCGAGCGCGCCCGCCAGCGCAGCGATGCCCTGCTCCGCCAGGCGCAGGCAGCGAATAATGATGCCGACCGCGCGGCC
>NZ_JBGTDD010000163.1:0-2266 GCF_041748495.1 Parasphingorhabdus sp. | reverse complement strand
GTCGCTGATCGCGCTCAGCTCGTCCGAAACCGTCCGCATCGGACGCGGCGAAAATGGCGGACGGACGCTGCATTTTACCAATGTGGTCAGGGATGAGCGCCGGTTGGGCAGCTGGCAGGGCAAGCCGATGCGCCTGACCATAGCGCCTGACCAATTGAACATCAGTGGTGCGGACCGATATGCCATTGTCCTGCAGCGCCCCGGTGCCGGGACAATTGTGGCGGCCAAGCTGCTGGATATTTGATGCGCGAGGCGATTTCATTTTGGTATTCCTGCTATAACTGTTTACTGGCGATAGTGAACGGGCAAGGAGGATCGATTGGTCGCGGCGCAAACAAAGGAAAAGCCGGGTTGGCGTAAAGTGATTGCATCACTCGGAAATCGCAAAACTCTTTTTATGGCGGTTTTCGGCTTTGCAGCAGGCTTGCCTTATGCATTGCTCCTCGGCACTCTTTATGCTTGGCTTTCCGATGCCGAGGTTGACCTCGAAACCATGGGCGTATTCTCGCTCATCGGATTGGCCTACGCGTTCAAGTTTCTCTGGTCCCCGGCGCTTGATCGTATCGATGTCCCTATTCTGAAGAAGTTGGGGAAGCGAAAGCAATGGATCGTGACCGCGCAATTATTGCTCGGTTTGATTTTGGTTGTTCTAGCAATGTTGAATCCGGTCTCATCAATAGGTTGGTTTTCCTTGCTGGCGGGAATAGGTGCTTTCGCTTCTGCCACACAGGACGTGGTGATCGATGCTTGGCGCGTAGATGTGGCGGATGAAGAGGCAACAATAGACATCCTTTCGACCGTTTATCAGATGGGATACAGAATCGCCGCTCTTGTTGGCGGTGCGCTGGCACTATTTCTTGCTGAACGAACCGATTGGCCGACCGTCTACTTGACCATGGGCGCTGTAATGCTCTTGGTCGGATTTCTGGGGCTTTTCGCTCCCGATGCCGAAACAACGGTTCAGACGGCTACAGAAATGGCGGACGAGCATGGCCTACGAAAAGCAGGCCAGCTTGATCCGCGTCTTCGAGGTTGGGCATTGGTTGCCGTGGCAATTTTATGGGGCTGGGCCTTGATTACGGTCGGAGTCTTCATGGTCCAATCGCTGGGTAGTGATCCGGAAACCCGGCCAGATTCGGTCTCGTTCATCTCTACGATGGGTCCGCTGATTGTATTGGCAACGGTGGTGATTCCCGCCATTATCGCAGCATTTCTGGTTCGTTTCGAACGCACGAGCAAATATTTATTGGCCGAAGATTTGCCTGCTGAGAGTATGGCCGGAAGGTTCCTTGATCACGGTTATCGTGCGCTCGTTCTTCCGCTTACAGAGTTTGTCGGCAGATTGGGTTGGGCGTTGATCGTGATATTGGGGCTGGTTCTAACCTACCGTATTACAGACTCCATCTGGGGGAGTTTTGCCTATCCATTTTATTTGGGTGAACTTCAATATACCAAAGATGAGGTTGCAGTAGCTTCAAAATTTTTTGGAGTCGGCGCGCTCATGATAGGCCTCGCGGTAGGCGGCTACATGCTTGCAACATTGGGTCGTATGCTCACTCTGACGCTGGGCGCCGTACTCGCGGCTGCAACAAATTTGCTCTACGCCGACTTGGCGCGGGGAGGAGCAGTCGTTCAATCTGTAAGCGATCTAACAGGATTCTCATGGTTGGTCACGAATTTGGGCGGGGATCCAGGGCTCGCGAAATTGATGATGGCCATAGCCGGAGAGAATATCGCTGTCGGCATCGCCGGCGTGGCTTTTGTGGCCTATCTGTCGTCGATCGTCGCGAAGGGCTATAGCGCGGTGCAATATGCGCTACTTTCGTCACTGACCTTGCTGGTCGGGACTCTTGGCCGCGGAGCCTTGGGCCAGATGATCGAGGAACAAGGCTATTTTCACATATTCATTCTGACAACATTAATGGGTGGTGTTGCAGTCATAATCTGCATCATCGAATGGATCCGTATTTCGCGGCTGGGTACAAAAGCAGGAATAGATGCAATAGCGCTAAAGGGCGTCTAGTCCGGCACCTGTTCGTTTAATTTCAGCACTTCGCCGGCCAGATAGAGCGACCCTGCGATCAGCACGGTCTTTTCGGGGGCCAGCGGCAGGGACCGGAGCGCTGCGGAGATATCGCTGGCCTCGGTCACCGGTGCGTCGACCTGGGGATAGTCGCCGAGCGCGTGCGATTCATGGCCTGGCACCGGGATCACCGTCACGCTTGCCAGTTTCTCCTGCAGGGGCGTGATGATGGCAGCCGGATCC
>NZ_JBGTDD010000162.1:0-30489 GCF_041748495.1 Parasphingorhabdus sp. | reverse complement strand
ATCGCATAATGGGCGCTGAGCAGCTTCTCGAACGCCGGGCCGTCCACCAGGTCCACATCAAAGGGCAAGGCCAGATAGCGACGAACCTCCAGCAGGGCCGAAGGGTCCGAGCCCGTGCGCATCGCGATCAAGGCGCGGTCGCCTTCGTGCCTCTGGAGCAGAACACCGTAATCGCGGGCATAAGCATATGGCAGATCCCTGACCACCGCGCTCACCGCAGGTCCGGCCTTCACTTCGGAAACAACCGCCTCTGTTCCCCGGGCGATCTTCATCATGGATACCCGCTGGTCTCGCTTGCCGGCAAAGGCATTTGCTCGATTGGGCCGACATCTCTGACCACGGGCGTGTCGCCCGGCGCGTAGATGATCTGGTCATCCGGACGCGCCTCGACCGAAGGCGGAACGGTTCCCAGATAATCGCGCACCAGAGCATCAATCGTCGGTTCCCGGTCGGGATCGCGGCTGAGCTGACGATCGCGGATATAGCCGTAGCGAGCGCTCGAGAAACGCCGCGCATCATTCGGATCTTTCAGGATCGTTGGCCGGATGAAGACCATCAAATTGGTTTTTACCCGCGACTTGCCGCGAGACCGGAACAATTCCCCGAGGATCGGAATATCCCCAAGAAACGGGACTTTCTGGATAGTGCGTCGTTCATTGTCGTCAAGCAGGCCACCGAGCGCGATAATCTCGCCATCGCCAACGGTAACGGTGGTGTTGATTTCCCGCTTGTTGATGATCAGCTCGTTAAAATTATCGGAAACCGGTCCGGCGATCGAACTGACCTGCTGGCGCAATTCCATCCGCACTTCATTGCCCGCATTGATCTGCGGCGTTACCTCCAGCTCGATCCCGACATTTTGTCGCTGGATCGTACGGAAGGCATTATCGAAATTGCCCGACAGGGCTTCGCCGGTTGACACCGGGATCTCCTGACCAAACAAAATACTGCCCTTGAGATTGTTGTTCACCGTCAGCGATGGCGTCGACAGCACGTTGCTGTTGCTATCGGACTGCACCGCATTGATGATCGCACCGAGGACCGCACTGCCCCCCAGACTGGTCGCAAAGCCGCCAAAACCGCCGCGCGCAGCAAGAATGGCATTGGCTGCATTCTGCCGCAACGTGTCGCCGACGGCGCTATTGGTGGTCGTCGTTGTTGCGGTGTTGGTGGTCGTCGTTGTGGTCGTATCAAACTGGTCGGCCAGCAAGCCGCCCGCAACGTCAACTATATTGGGGGAGGCGTTGGAGAAATTGGTTACCGCAAATGGTACGTCTTTGCCGCCGACGAGCCATTGCACGCCCAGTTCGCGGGCGAGCGTCTCCGAAATCTCGACGATGATCGCTTCAACCACCACCTGTTCCTGCCGCGTGTCGAGCTGGCGGATCAGTTCGCCGATCATCCGCTGCACATCGGGGTTGGCGGCAACAATGATGGCATTGGTACCTTCGAGACGGGTGACGATCGAGGGGCCGCGGCTGGCGATGCCATTGCCGCCGCCATTTGGAGCGGGTGCCGCCGCGCCTTCACCTGTCGCAGCAGGCACAACCGTTGCCGAATTGCCTCTCGTACCGCTGCTTCCGAGCAGGTTCTCGATCACCGGCAAGAGGTGTTCGGCATTGGCATAGTCCAGCCGGTGGACCCTGATCTCGGTCCCAGATTCCGCGCCCTTGTCCAGCTCTCGCGCCATTTGCGCAAAGCGCGACACCGCACCTGGATCACCGCGCAGGGCGATACTGTTGCTGCTGTCGATCGGCACCACGGTCACCGGCGAACGCAATCCTTCACCGCCACCCTGTGCGGCCAGCGCCTGCAGCGAGGTCGCGATTTCCCGGGCACCGGCATTTTTCAATGTGATGATGGTGCTGGCAGCGCTGTCGCGATCTATTTCTCCGACGAGACTGCGGATTCGGCGAATATTGTCGGCATAATCCACGATCACCAGGCTGTTGGCGTTGCGATTGGAGGTGATCGAACCCTGCTTGCTCACCAATGGCCGCAATGTTTCCAGGGCTTCGGTGGCGACAATCGACTTGAGCCGCACCACTTCGGTCACCAGCTGATTGCCCCCAGCACCGCGCGAACCAATCCGGGTCGGCTGCGTCGCCGCACCATCGGCAGGCTGGATCCGATAGGCACCGCGAGTCGTCGGAATGGCGACGAGATTATTCGCCCGCAGGGTCGACAGGAATATCTCGAAATATTCCGAACGGCTGAGCGGTCGATCCGTTACCACAGAAACCTTGCCCTGTACCCGGCTGTCGAGAATGAAGGTGCGGCCGGTAACCTTGGCTGCATCCTGGACAAAGGCGCGGATGTCGGCATCGCGGACATTCAATGTGTGCTGGGCCGTCGCCGGCATGGCCCACAGGCTGGCCGCAAGAGCAAGCACGGCGATGATCCGGGCAAAAAAACTACGCATCATTGGGCTCCCAGATTGACAGCAATCGGAACCGTATCGGCTCCGCGCTCAACTTCGACAGACAGGCGCGAGCCAGGCCGAACCTGGCTTTTCAGCGATTCAATGTCACTTGACGAACCGACCGGATTGCCATTGATCGACACGATGATATCCCCGTCCCGGAATCCCGCATTCCTGAACAGACTGCCGTCTCCGAGCGGCGAAAGCACGATACCGGTGACCCTGCCCTGATCGTTGCGCGGCGCCAGTGATGCGATACCGGGTATTTCATTGCCGCCCGCGACCAGCCCAGCAGGGACCTCGAACTCGTCAGTGCCGACGGTCTGCGCCGGTATCGACTGGTCGAGGTAGAGGCTTTCCAGCACGCCGCCACGATTGATGATTACATGATCAAATTCGACACTGTCCAGCGTGACGCCGGACATGATCTCTTGGCCCACAACATAATTTTCCTGTACGCCGTCCGGTCCGGAAAGGATCGCCGAACCTAGGCCTGACGCCTCATTCATGCGGATTCCGAACAATGTCAGTTGCAACGATGTCACGACATTGGCTGTCTGCGCTGCACCGCCGCGGAAAAAGGGATCGAAACTGCCGAACAGCGTCAGGCGCGATTGCGGTGACAAGATCTGGACATCATTAGCGCGATAATCACCGACCGGGCCCAATGGCGTCAGGATTAGCCATGTCAGTCTGATCGCCTGAATCAGCAACAAAGCCGCCAATATCAGGAACAAAACAGGATAGAGGCCCCGCTGGTGATACCAGCGGGTGATCACGTCCAGTCTTTCTGAATAGTTATTACTCACGAATCCCCGCAACCTTGCACCCCTCGTCGCGCTATAGCGATTTCACGACCGTACGACGACTCATTGATGACGAAAATATTACAGGTTTAAACGGACCGGGCCAAAATATCAGGGCAATTGCAGGTTCAGCAAAGCCCCCAGATCATCCAGCGCCTGTTGTTCGGAGGAAACCTTGATCGCCGCCATGCCCAGAGCAGCCGCCGGTTTGCAGTTGATCCCGAGGTCATCGAGATAGACGCACTGCGCTGGCTCGACGTTCAGTGCCTCGCACATCATCTGGTAAATCCGCGGATCGGGCTTGCGGATCCCGGCCTTGCTGCTCTCAATGATATGATCGAAGCGCTGCATGATATCCTGCACCGCTGCGGCCTTCTGGTCGTCCATCGCCATGCCCGACCCTTTGCCGGCGGGCACATTATTGGTGATGCACGCTATTCTGATACCCTCCGCTCTCAGCCGGTCCAGCGTCGCCACCATATTGGGCCGCACGTCTCCCGCCAGCCGCGCGAGAACATCGGCGCCGCGCAGTTCGATGCCGATCGCCCGCGCTTCTGCCGCAAAAGCCTTGTCGAAACCGGCACTGTCAATTTCCGCCCGTTCAAATCTTGCCCATGCGTTATCGTCCGGATTGGCACTGTTGATTTGCCGGACACTGTCTTTCGGCACACCCTGCTCAACCTCCAACCGGTTAAAGGCTTCGAAAGGCGACGAGGTGATCACGCCGCCAAAATCAAAAATTACATTCTCATAATTCATGCAACAATAGCTCCAAAAACAGATCCGATGGCGGCGGTCGCGGCCATCGCTGCGGCACCCCAGAAGGTCACCCGGAACACCGGCCGCCCGATCGGTGCCCCGCCCAATATCGCTCCGACAGCCCCGAGCGAAGCAAGCAGCAAGAGCGCCGTCCCGGACACAGCCCAGATCAGCGTCTCGCCGGTAAAAATAGCCGCCAGTATCACCGGCAATATCGCCCCGGTCGCAAATGCAAGCGCCGAAGCGCCCGCAGCCTGCAGCGGCCTGGCGGAAAATTGCTTGGTCAGGCCGAGCTCATCACGCAAATGCGTGCCCAGTGCATCATGCGCCGTCATCTGGTCAGCGACCTGTTCTGCCAGCTCTCTCGTCAGTCCCCGGTTACGATATATCGTGATCAGTTCCACGCGCTCGGCCTTGGGTTGATTCTCAAGCTCCCAGGCTTCCTTGGTCCGTTCCGCCTTTTCGCTATCGGCCTGCGAACTGACCGATACATATTCTCCCGCCGCCATCGACATCGCGCCGGCCACCAGACCGGCAAAAGCAGTGAGCAATATCGTTTGCTGGGACGTCGCTGCAGCGGCCACGCCGACGACGAGGCTGGCGGTCGAGACAATCCCGTCATTCGCTCCCAATACCGCGGCCCGGAGCCAGCCGACCCGGTCAAGCCGGTGTGTTTCATCATGCATTCTTGACAATGACCGACCCTATTTGTTGAGATATTCCAGCTTCATTCCTGGTCGTTTCCATCGGGTTTTGACCAGTTTCCCGGTTGCGGACAGGCATATATAGGCATCCATCATGTCCTCGCCACCAAAGCAGATATTGGTGGTAAAGATATCCGGCGTGGGGACAAATTCGACCAGTTCGCCCTCGGGCGAGATCACGCTGATGCCGCTTTCGCCGATCGTCGCGACACAGATATTGCCGCATGCCTCCATCGCCAGGCTGTCGAAAAATTTATAGCCCGACGGACGATAGAGCGGGATGCCCGGACCGCCGGGCCCGGCATCGGCGGCGACCTTGCCCGGCGCGGTGATATTGAATTTCATCAACCGGCAAGTGAAAGTCTCGGCCGCATAGAGCGTTTTCCCGTCCGGAGATAGGCCGACGCCATTGGGGTTGTTCGAAGGAAAGACCACTTCTTCCAGATGGCTGCCGTCCGCCTTGGCATAGAAAATCCCGACAATGTCGTGACAGCGCTTGTCATAGTCGGTCTTGCCGTGATCGGTGAACCAGAAGCCGCCGTGGGTATCAAACTGGATGTCATTGGGCCCGCGCAAGATGCAGCCGAAATCACCGTCATTATAGAGTGTCTCGACCTCGCCGGTGTCTGGATCCACTCGCTGGATGCTGCCGCCGACATAATCCTTTGCGATCCCGGCCGGAGTCAGAAAACCATTTTGTTCGTGATATTCAAAGCCGCCATTGTTGCAGACATAGATTTTGCCATCCGGTCCCATCGCCGCGCCATTGGGACCACCGCCGGTTTTGGCGACAAGCTGCTTGCTTCCGTCCGGCAGCACCCGGGTAAGCTGCTGGGCTGCGATCTCGACCAATATGACGCTGCCATCGGGCATGGCAATCGGACCTTCGGGAAAGCGCAGGCCTTCGGTGACTATCTCCATGAATATCTCCTCTCGAATTTTTTCACAGTCATTGCGGGAATTCAGTGACAAGTCTAGTGCGAAGACAGACAGTTTCAGGAGCAACCATGTCCCAGAAAAAATCCGGAGCCTATCCCGAAAAATTGCAGCTTCATATCGACGGCGAATGGATCGATATTGACGAGCGCGAGGTTCATCAGGTGGTGAACCCGGCCACTGGCGAGGTCATTTCCGATCTGCCGAAGGCCTCCCTTGCCGATCTCGACCGGGCGCTCGATGCGGCGAACCGAGCCTTTCCGCTCTGGCGCGACACCGCGGTGGGCGAGCGCGCCGCGATCCTCCACAAGGCCGCCGATCTGATGCGCGAGCGGGCACCGGAAATCGGCCGCCTGATGACCGCCGAGCAAGGCAAGCCGCTGGCCCAGGCGATCGGCGAAGTCACCGCTTCCGCCAGCCATTTCGACATCATGGCCGAGGAAGCCAAGCGGTGCTATGGCCGGGTATTGGTGCGACCCGCAGGCCAGAACAGCTTCGTCAAATATCAGCCGGTCGGACCGGTAGCGGCGTTCAGCCCCTGGAATTTCCCTGTATTCACCCCGGTACGCAAACTCGCACCGGCAATTGCCGCGGGCTGCTCGATCATATTGAAACCGGCCGAGGAAACCCCGGCCAGTCCGATCGAGATGGTCCGCTGCCTGATCGATGCCGGCCTGCCCTCCGGTGTCGCGCAAGTCGTCTTCGGCGATCCGGCGGAAGTCTCCAGCCATCTCATCGCCTCACCGGTCATCCGCAAGATCAGCTTCACCGGTTCGGTCCCGGTCGGCAAGCATCTGATGAAACTGGCTGCCGAAGGCATGAAACGCACGACCATGGAGCTTGGCGGCCACGCGCCGGTGCTGGTGTTCGATGATTGCGATCTGGAAAAGACGCTCGATCTGGTGGTCAGCGGAAAATTTCGCAACGCCGGTCAGGTCTGCGTCTCGCCAACCCGGTTCTACGTCCAGAGCGGGATCTACGACCGGTTTGAAAAAGCATTTACCGAACGGGCGCAAAAGGTCAGCGTTGGTGACGGCTTTGCCGATGTCGACATGGGCCCGCTGGCCAACCCGCGCCGACCCAGCGCGATGGGCGAGATGATCGCAGATGCGCGGGCCAAGGGTGCCGACGTCCGGCTCGGCGGCGAACGGCGCGGCGACAAGGGATTTTTCTTTGATCCGACGATATTGTCTCATGTCCCGCTCGACGCCAATATCATGAACGACGAACCATTTGGACCGGTCGCGGTGATGCGGCCCTTTGACACGCTCGACGATGCGATCGAACAGGCCAACCGCCTGCCGCTCGGTCTTGCCGCCTATGCCTTCACCTCGAATCTCCACACTGCCAATATGGTCGGTGACAAGATCGAGGCGGGAATGGTCGCGATCAACAATCTGACGGTCAGCCCTGGCGATGCGCCGTTCGGCGGAGTCAAGGAAAGCGGCCATGGCTCGGAAGACGGACCCGACGGCCTGAAAGCCTATATGGTCACCAAGGCAATCCATCAGGCCTGAATATCATGATCCATTCAATTCCGCGCAAGCTGAAGATATTGTTTGTTTTTCGCGCGAAGCCGCGAAGGCGCAAAGAGGTTGGACAAGACGAATATTCTTCGTGCCTTCGCGGCTTCGCGTGATATCTATGAGATGATATTTGAAGCCCGAATAACGCTCCCGCATACGCGGCAGGATTGAAAGAACATGGACATGAAAAAACGCACCGGGGCACAAATTCTCGTCGATCAACTGGTGATCCAGGGCACCGAGCGCATCTTCACCGTCCCCGGCGAGAGCTTTCTCTCGGTGCTCGACGCGCTGCACGACTGCGGCACCATCCAGACCGTGTCCACGCGTCAGGATGGCAGCGCCGCCTTTATGGCTGAAGCCGATGGCAAGATGACCGGCGCGCCCGGCATCGCCTTTGTCACCCGCGGTCCCGGCGCAACCAATGCCAGCATCGGTGTCCATACGGCGATGCAGGACAGCACCCCGATGATCCTGTTCATCGGCGACGTAGCCCGCGATGACCGCGACCGGGAAGGCTTTCAGGAAGTCGATTTCACCGCCATGTTCACGCCCTTGGCGAAATGGGCAGCGCGGATCGACAATGCCGCGCGGATTCCGGAATATATTGCGCGCGCCTTCGATACCGCCAGTTCGGGACGCCCCGGTCCGGTCGTGCTTGCCCTGCCCGAGGATATGCTGCGCGATCAGGTCGAGGCGCTCGACCGGCCGAAAGTCATCGCCCCGGCGCAACCACTCTGCCCCGATGCGATGACCACGCTGACCGACATGTTGCGCGACGCCACCAACCCTGTGGCGATCGTTGGCGGCGCCGGATGGAGTGCCAAGGCGAGGCATTATTTCGCCCAATATGCCGAGCGCATCGGCCTTCCGGTGGCAGTCGCCTTCCGGCGGCAGGATAATTTTCCGAACGAAAGTCCGGTCTATGCCGGCAATCTCGGCTATGGGCCCAATCCGAAACTGACCCAGCGGATCAAGGATGCCGATCTGGTACTGGCGGTTGGCGCGCGGCTCGGCGAGGCAACCACCGATGGCTATACGCTGATCACCCCCGACCATCCCGACCAGATATTGGTCCATGTCCATCCCGATCCCGACGAGCTCAACCATGTCTACCGCATCGATCTACCAATCTGCGCCGAGATGGACGAATTTGCCGAACAGGTCGCATTGTGGGAGGATGATCTGCTGACTTTCGACGCGGGCAAGGCGGCGCATCGGGACTATCTCGACTGGTCGGCGCCGCAGCCAACGACCGCAAAACTCGATCTTGGCTTCTGCGTTGCGGCAATGCAGGACCAGTTGCCCGCCGATGCGATCATCTGCAACGGCGCCGGCAATTTTTCCGGCTGGTGGCACCGCTACTGGAAATATGGCGCTTTCCCTAGCCAGCTCGCTCCGACCTCCGGCGCGATGGGCTATGGTGTCCCGGCGTCGATCGCCGCTGCCCTGCGTTTCCCGAATCGCACCGTGGTTGCACTGGCAGGCGATGGAGATTTCATGATGAACGGCCAGGAACTGGCCACCGCCATTCAATATGATGCCAACCTGCTGGTGCTGGTAATCGACAATGGCAGTTTCGGTACCATCAGACTGCACCAGGAGCGCGAATATCCGGCGCGCCTGTCGGCAACATCGCTCCGGAACCCCGACTTCGCTGCGCTTGCCAGAGCCTATGGTGGCTGGAGCGCAACGGTGGAAAGCACCGAAGAATTTGCACCGGCGTTGACGGAAGCCATGCAGCGCAAGGGTCTGCGCTTGCTCCACCTTAAAACCGATGTCGAGTTTCTTACGGCGGCGGGAGCGACGGTGAGCGGGTTGCGAGAAAAATAACCGATTTCTGCCGGTCCAATGATCTTGATGATCGCAATATGCTCAAAACATGATTGAGCAATTCAACAATGACCCGAACATAGCCAAACGGCTCTTCAGCAACTTTGCGCGCCTGCCACTGGAAGCCTACCGCTCATACAAACACCGACCAGCCCGTCTGCTGCACCAGTTCTTCCAGCGCGATGCTGCCGACCATCGATGTTCCCGCCTGATTGAGGCCGGGCGACCAGACCGCTATCGTCCCATGCTCCGGGGCGACCACCAGAATCCCGCCACCGACGCCGCTTTTGCCCGGCAGGCCAATGCGGTAGGCAAATTCGCCGCTATTGTCATAATGGCCGCTCATCATCAGGATCGCGAGGATTCGCTGGCAGCGCTCTTTCGATACAACCTGTTCACCGGTCACCGGGTCGCAGCCGTCAAACGCCAGAAACAGCGCCGCGCGGGCCAGTTGCCTACAGGATATGGCGATCGAGCAATGGCGGAAATAAGCGGACAGACTGTCCTCTACCGGATTTTTCATATTGCCGAAACTGGCCATGAAATGCGCCAGCGCCCGGTTGCGCGATCCCGATCGTGATTCCGATTCCGCCACCTCATAGTCAATCGCGATATTCTCGTCCTGTGCCAGACGCCGCGCGGTGATCAGCAGGTCTTCCATTGCTTCGTGCGCGCCGGCCTGACCGCCACCATAGGACGCAACCAGCCGGTCGGTGGTGGCAATGGCGCCGGCATTGATCAGCGGATTGCGCGGAATGCCGGCCTCTGCCTCCAGCTGGACAATGGAATTGAAGGAAGAACCGGAGGGTTCGCGCCCGACCGCTTCCCATAGATCTTCTCCAACCCTTTGCAGCGTCAAGGCGAGTGTGAAGACTTTCGATATGCTCTGGACGGAAAAGCTTTCGTCGGCATCGCCCAATATCTGCATCGAACCGTCTGGCAGCGCAACCGCGATACCGAATTTCCGGGGATCAACACAGGCCAGCGCCGGAATATAATTGGCGACCTTGCCCGAACCGATGTGCGGCGATACGGCCGCCTCTATCGATGCCAGTATTTTCTGCCAGTCCATTGCCTGATCCGCGACGGTCATTCGCCCGCCATCGCCAATATCGCATGCCATTCGCTCTCAGTCACTGGCGCCGCCGAAAGCCGCGTCTGACGCAGAATCGCCAGATCCTTCAGCTTCGGATTCTGCTTCATCGCCTTCAGCGATACCGGCTTGTCCAGTTTCCGAACCGGCTTCACCTTGACCACCACCCATCGCTCCGGATCGGTGGTGACATCGGGACTATGCTCTTCCGAAACCTCCATGATGCCGACCACGTCCAGCCCCGTACGCGAGTGATAGAAGAAAATCTGGTCGCCCCTTTGCATGGCTTTCATGTTGTTCGACGCCTGCGCGTTCTTGACCCCGTCCCATGTGCCTTCATCCTCGGCGACCAGGTCGTCCCAGCCATAGCTTTCCGGCTCGGATTTCATCAGCCAATATTGCGGCATGTCGGGCTCCTACATTGATCTCGATGCTCGTTTCTAACCGGCAACGCAGAGCTTCTAACCGTTAGTGGTGACCTTGTCGAACCACGCTTCTCATCCAGAGGCGTCCTTCGACAGGCTCAGGACCAACGGCAGATACAAATTTCAAAGTCGGACAATATTGTCTCACCCACAAAAAAAGGCCCCGCAACTGAGCGGGGCCTTCCTGTCTATCGGTTTGCGGACTTATTCCGGCATCAACAGATTGTCGACGACGTGCAGCGTGCCGTTGCTGGAGGTCACATCCGCTTGGGTCACATTCGCCTTGTTGCCGGCCGCATTCTCGAGAACGATCCTGTCACCGTCCATGGTCGCCTTGATCACGCCGCCTTGCTCGGTGGTGAGGCTCGCGCTGCCACCGCCATCGGTAATAGCTTTGGCGATATCCGCAGCGGTCATATTGCCTTCCACCAGACCATATTCGGCGATGCTCTTCAGCTCTTCCTTATTGTCCGCCGACAGCAGCTCGCTCAACCGCGTCGCATCCATTTTGTTGAACGCATCATTGGTTGCGGCAAATGCGGTCACCGGACCTTTGTCTTGCAATTCAGCCCCAACACCCGACAGGCCGAGCAAAATGCCAGCGGTGCTGAGATCGGGATTGGCTTGCAGAACGGCGATCATATTGGTGGGCTTGGTGTCTTCGGCGATCCGCGCATCGAGTATTTCCTGTTCCTCTTCATTCAATTCAGACGAACAGGCCGGCACCATTGCCAACAGGGTCGATGCAAAAATAATCTTGGGGGCGTTAAACATGAATTTCCTTTCCTGAGATCAATCCGTCCGCCGCATTTTGCGGTCACACGATGATGAAATTCGATGGCGCGAGCTACTCCGGGCTGCAGGGAAAAGTAAACCCACAAAAGTTGCAAAAAAAAGGGCCCCGCCTGTCGGCGAAGCCCTTTCCTGATCATCCTAGTTCGGGGGATGAAAACTAGCCAGGCATGACAACCGTATCAATTGCGTGAATGACTCCGTTGGATGCCTCTACATCGGTCATTATGACGGTGGATTTGCCGCCATTCGCATCTTCAAGAATGACGGAATCGCCATCCAGGGTCGCTGTCAGCGTTCCGCCCTGCACAGTGGTCAAAGTCGCGGTGCCGCCGCCATCGGTGATCGCCTTGATCACATCCGCGGCCTTCATTTCACCGGCAACGACATGATAGGTTAGCAATCCGGTCAGATCGTCCTTCATTTCCGGAGTCAGCAGCGCGCTCAGCGTTTCCTGGTCGACCTTGTCAAAAGCGGCATTGGTTGGAGCAAAGACGGTAAAGGGACCGTCGCCGCTCAGCGTGGCGCCAAGATCAGCAGCGGTGACAGCGGTCACGAGCGTCGAAAAATCGGCATTGCCAACGGCGACATCGACAATCGTGCCGGGTTCGGCAGTTGCGGCCGAATCCATCATGGCATCGGCACCGCCTTCTTCAACTGGAGCTTCCGGCGCTTCGGTCGAGCATGCTGCGAGAGCAAGGGCTGCGGTAGTCGTCAAGATCATTTTGGGGGAAATACGCATGGTAAGCCTTTCAAAATTGCAGGTATATCTTGTCCAGCCGCAACGACGACCAAACTTCCGATAGTCAGCAACTAAACTGTTTTTCCGCCAGTTTCAACCTGTCCCTTCGGGCGTATCCGGTCGGTCACCCTTGGCAAGATGAACAAAATCGCGATCGAAGCCCTTCAGGTTGGCGCCTCCATCGACAAAGATGATCTGCCCGGTGACGGCTTTGGCGCGGGCCAGATATATTGTCGCGTCGGCAATATCGCCCGGCTCCGGGAGGCGGCCGAGCGGCATCATTCCCGTGATATTGGCCAGCTGGTCTTCGCCATATTCCCCGGCGGTCAGGGTCAGACCCGGCGCTACCCCGTTGACGCGGAGCTTGTCGGCGCAGGCCACCGCCAGCGAACGCACCGATCCCGCCAGCGCCTGTTTCGACAGCGTATAGCTCAGCTGGTCGCGATTGGGATTGCGGATCCGCTGGTCCAATATATGGATGACGCAGGCCCGGTCGCTCCCGGCTGGTCGCCGATGATGAAGGGCGGTGGTCAGCAGGATCGGTACCAGGCTGTTGATCCGGAAATGCTCCTGCAGATCCCTTTCTTCAAGCGAACAGGCATCATCCTGACCGAAAATTGATGCGCTATTGACGATCAGATCGGGGACCCGGCCAAAATGGCCCACAACCTGGTCGATCAATATTTCGGCGGCGCCTTCGACAAGAAAATCCTGCTGGAACCCGGACCATTCGCAGCCCGTTTCCTTCAGCTTTTCAGCGAGCTGCGTCTCGGGAACGGCATCGCTATTGCCGTGCAGCGCCAGCATATATCCCGCTTCAGCCAATCGCGCCGCAATGGCCGCGCCCACCCGCTTGACACCGCCGGTGACCAGCGCGAGCGGTGCGGTCATCGTCTGCCCCGGCTGAGCGTAATGCCGATCTGCTCTCCTTTTTCGGAAATCAGCAGCTTGACGATCTTCACCGTGACCCTGAGCACATTCTCGTCCTGCAAGAACAGCGTCTCGATGATATGGTCGGCGACGGCCTCGATCAGCTTGAAATGCACGCCCTCGGGCAGTGCTTCGGTCGCTGCATGTTTGAGGTCCATGTAATTTTTCGAATGATCCAGCGGGGTGTCCGCCTCATAGCGTCGCTGAACCTTCATCTCCGCCGCGATTGAGATTCGCAAGGGTTGCGGCAAATGTGTCTCTTCGGAATAGATCCCGGTGAGCACGTCAACATCGAGATTGTTGACTTCCAGTAGCAATGTATCTGTCATGGATAATCTCTGACCATGTTCGGGTTAAATGGCAAGTCAGGCCGACCAGCGCGCAAAAATCGCAGTCGGTAACAGCAGCCCCCGCGCCTCTTCGCGAACCGCCAGTTCACCCACCTCGATCGTGCCGCCCAGATGGGCCAGCTTTTCGTTCAGCAATGCGCCCAGAGCAAGCGCCGACATGCGCACGGCATAGACGGTCAGGAACAGGCAGCGGCTGTCGGCATCCAGTAGCTTGCCGCAATTTTCGACCAGCCCGGCCAGATCTTCCTCCAGCCGCCAGATTTCTCCGTCCGGTCCGCGGCCATATTTGGGCGGATCCATCAGGATCGCGTCATAGCGCCGGTCGCGCCGGACTTCCCGTGCGGCAAATTTCGCGGCATCGTCGATAATCCAGCGGATCGACCGGTCGGTCATGCCGGACAGAGCGGCATTGTCGCGGGCTGCGGTTACCGATTTCTTCGAGGCATCGACATGCACAAGACTGGCCCCGGCCGCCGACAGCGCCAGCGTCCCGACCCCGGTATAGCCAAACAGATTCATCATCTGTGGCGATTCGACATCCTGCAAATTGGTCCGGAACCAGCGCCACACCGGATCCATGTCAGGGAAATAGGCGAGATGACGAAAGGGGGTGCATTGCGCCGTGAAGCTGACCTCTTCCCAGTCCATCTGCCATCCCTCTTCCGGCACATGGTCCTGGAGATGCCATCGACCGCCGCCATCCTCGTCGGACGCGGGAATGAACTCGCCATCCGCTTGCCAGTCATCGCGGAACGGCGTCCACATCGCTTGCGGTTCGGGGCGGATGAAATGGAATGTGCCGTAGCGCTCAAGCTTCCGGCCATGGCCGCTATCGACCAGCGCATAGTCGCTGCGCGGATCGCTGATCATCACGATCGGGGTCGGCAGGGATTCAGCCATCGGACGGCGTGGCATTGGCCAGGATGAAGGCCTTCACGGCATCATATTCGCCCGGCAGCCTGGTATATTTTTCTTCTCGGTCGAACAGATTCCCCACCCGGCGCGGCAAGGCTGGACGAATCCCGGTCGCCCGTTCCACCGCATCCGGGAATTTTGCCGGATGGGCGGTTGCCAGCGTCACCACCGGAACCGCCGGATCAAGATCGGCGTGTTGCGCCGCCGACAGACCGATGGCGCTATGCGGATCAATCACATGACCCGTCTTGTCCTGCGCCCAACGCATCGCCAGCGCCATTTCGTTCGGATCGACCCGATGACTTTTGAAAATGGCTGCCGCGGTTTCCCGCATGCCGGGCTCGAGCAGCATATTATTGCTCTGTTCAAAGGCGGTCATCCGCGCAGCGGTTTTCCCGCCATCGCGGCCTTCCAGATCAAACAGCAAGCGTTCGAAATTGCTGCTCACCTGAATGTCCATCGAAGGCGCTGCGGTCGCAGTCACGGTTCCGGTCGAATAGTCGCCGGCGCTCAGCGCCCGGTGCAATATGTCATTGACATTGGTCGCCACGATCAGCCGCTCGATCGGCAGCCCCATGCGCGCGGCAACATAGCCGGCAAAGACATCGCCGAAATTGCCGGTTGGCACGGAAAAGGCAATCTTGCGATGCGGCGCACCCAATCGGCTGGCGGCATAGAAATAATAGACGATCTGCGCCATCAGCCGCGCCCAGTTTATCGAATTGACCGCCGAGATCGCAAAGCGATCGGTCACTTCCCGGTCGGCAAACATCCGCTTCACCATCGCCTGGGCGTCATCGAAACTGCCATCGATCGCGATATTATAGACGTTGCGCGCGCGCACGGTGGTCATCTGCCGGCGCTGGACATCGGAAATCCGGCTATCGGGATGGAGCATGAAGATATCGACCTTGTCCCGCCCCGCCAGCGCATCGATCGCCGCCGAACCGGTATCACCCGAAGTCGCTCCCACCACTGTCAGATGCTTGTCCTGCCGGGCCAGAAATTTCTCGAACAGCAGGCCGAGCAGTTGCAGCGCCACATCCTTGAACGCGAGGGTCGGCCCGTGGAACAGTTCCAGCAGCCATTGACGCCCGTCGAGCTGGACCAGCGGCGTCACCGCAGCATGGGCAAAGCGGCCATAAGCCTGCTGGCACAGCTCCCGCAATTCCGCTTCATCCAGCGCGTCACCGATGAACGGCTGCATCACCCGGACGGCAATTTCCACGTAGGAGAGGCCGGCCATGGCGGCAATCTCCGCAGAACTGAACGACGGCCAGGATTCGGGCACATAAAGCCCGCCATCACCAGCCAGTCCGGCCAGCGTCACTTGTTCGAAATTCAATGGCGCCGCTGCGCCTCTGGTCGAGATATAATCCATGATGGCGAGCGGGTTAGGACAAGTTGCCGGATGGAGCAACGCCCTTGTTGCGACCGCGCGCAGCCAGCAGGAAAATGACCAGCGCGATGCCGGCGAAGAGGAACCACTGTACCGCATAGGACAGATGGTTGTTGGGCACATCCTCGAGTGCGGGCGGCTGGCTTTTCTGCAGCCCGGCGACCGGCTCACTGGCGACCAGGCGAATGACATTCTGGCTGTCCGGCGCAATGATGCCATCGACAATCCCGCCCGTCCACTCCGGATCATCCGGTCGCTCCGACCAGCCAGCGACGACTTGCGCGCCCGGTCCTTCAGCGCCTGCGGTCCGGCATTGCGCGATATGCGCCCAGCCCGATTGCCCGCTGGCGCTGCGCCCGCTGGTCGAGCGCCAGCCGACCACTTCCAGACAATTGACGCTGGATTTGCGAAAATAGGGCGCATCGTCCGGATTGGGCACGGCAGGATAAGCGATGGCTGGCATATCCGACGCTGCGGCATATGTAGACAGCAGACTGTTCTTCCATTCCGCGCGCTGCAATTGCCAGACGCCCAGAGCGACCATGATCGCCACCGCGGCCAGAACCAGAATGGTGACAAAGACTGGTAGTCGCTTGATCATCGGCCGTCGCTTTCGTCGATACTGCCTTCACGCGCCTGGTTGCGATGCTCCAGGATCAGCAACAAAGCTTTCGACAGCCGCAGCGACCCGACCACCGCAGCCACGGTCAGCGGCACCCACAGCAGGATATGAACCCACATCGGCGGCTGGAAATTCGCCTCGACCGCCAAAGCCAGGCCGAGGATGATAGCGCCGACGATCAGCGTCAGAAAGGCCGCCGGGCCATCCCCGACATTATATCGGCCATAGTCGAGGCCGCAGGCCCGGCATTTATCCGAGAAGCGCGTCAGATTGGCAAAGAGCGTCTTGTGCCCGCACGCAGGGCAAAGGCCAAAAAGGGCAGCGGGAAGTACATCCGGCTGCCCTTTTTTATTTTCGGTTTGGTGCAACGCGATAGCCTAGTGAACCGGAGCGCCCCAGCCGCCCCAGACATAGATGACGATGAACAGGAACAGCCAGACGACATCGACAAAATGCCAGTACCAGGCGGCCGCTTCAAAACCAAAATGCTGTTGCGGGGTGAAATGCCCCTTATAGGCCCGTGCCAGACAGACGATCAGGAAGATCGTGCCGACCAGAACGTGGAAACCGTGGAAACCGGTCGCCATGTAGAAAGCCGAACTATAGTTGAGGCCAGCGAACGGGAAAGGCGCAACGCTATATTCATAGGCCTGGATCGCCGAGAAAAGTACGCCCAGAATGACCGTCAGCCACAGGCCGGTGATCAGGCCCTTGCGATCACCGTGGATCAGGGAATGGTGAGCCCAGGTCACGGTTGTACCGGAACACAGCAGGATCATCGTGTTGAGCAACGGCAATTCAAAGGCGTTGAGCACTTCGATACCCTTGGGTGGCCATTGCAGCAACGCCGCAGCACCTTCCTGACCAATATAATTGGTGACAACGCCATCAACCAGTTCAAGCGGCTGGGGGAATAGCGAGAAATCGAACCAGGCCCAGAACCAGCCAACGAAGAACATCACTTCCGAGGCAATGAACAGGATCATGCCGTAGCGCAGGTGGAGCTGGACCACCGGCGTATGGTCGCCGGCATGGGCTTCCTTGATCACTTTCGCCCACCAGGCAAAGAAGGTCAGGCCAATAGCGGCAGCACCGGCAAAGAAAATCAGGCCGCCAAAAGCCATGTCGTGCATCCAGCGGATGCCGCCGATGGCCATGATGAACGCGGAAAACGAGCCAACCAGCGGCCAGATATCGGGCGGCAATATATGATAATCATGATTTTTGGCACCGGCCATAATATTTCCCTAACCTTGTCTCAAATTTCTCTTAGCTATCGCCTGCATCGGCGTCCAGCGCCTGCTCGTCCAGGGAACGATAAAAGGTATAGCTGAGCGTGATTTCCTTGATATCTCTCGTTTCCGGATCATCCAGAATCGCCGGATCGACATAATAAAGCACCGGCATCCGCATCGTCTGTCCCGGCTTGAGCAATTGCTCGCTGAAGCAGAAACATTGCACCTTGTTGAAATATTTGCCGGCCAAAAGCGGTGTCACGTTGAATGTCGCGGTCCCGACCACCGGCTGGTCGGAATCATTGGTCGCCAGGAAAATCGCCATGTCACGAGCCCCGACGGTGACCCGGTCAACCGCCTGCTCCGGCTTGAACGACCAGGGCAGCGTCGAATTGACATTGGAATCGAAACGGATCGACATCACCTGTGTGGTGCTCCGGACCGTAGCCGCCTGCGCCTCGCCCACCCGCTGCGTGGTGCCGCCATAGCCGGTCACGCGGCAGAATACCTCGTACAGTGGGACAGCGGCAAAGCCCAGCCCGAGCATGCCCAGCCCCATCAGCGCTGCCAACGTGGCGCTGCGACGTTTCTTGCGGGAAAGTGTGGTGTTTGCAAATGTCATCCGTTTCCAGTCCCGATCTTGACGATCGTAATCAGATAGAAAAGCACCACCATGAAAATCAGCAAGCCGGCCATGATCACCGCCCGCTGCTTTTGCCGGGCCTGATAGGCTTTCTGCTCTTCCGGGCTCATCGGCGCCTTGTTGCTGTCAATTTCGCTCATGCCAATATGCCCCGGTCAGCCACGAGCGCCGCGAACAGCGCAAACAGATACAGGATGGAAAATTTGAACAGCCGTTTCTCTGCCGCCATCTCCCGCGGCTCGACGGTTGTGCTGCGGGCAACCTGCCAGGACAGCGTACAGAAAATCGCGCTCAGCATGACTGCGGCGATGCCATAGATCACGCCAGCCAGGCCAAGAGCGAACGGAGCGATGGCCACCGCCGCCAGCACCAGACTATAGCCGAAGATCTGGTTACGGGTTGACCGTTGACCGGCAACGACCGGCATCATCGGCACACCGGCTTTGGAATAGTCGCTGTTGACGAACAGGGCGAGCGCCCAGAAATGCGGTGGTGTCCAGAAAAAGATGATCGCGAACAGCAACAGCGGCATCATGGTTACATCGCCGGTCACTGCCGCCCAGCCAATCGCCGGCGGGAACGCACCCGCGGCTCCGCCAATCACGATATTCTGCGGCGTGCTGCGCTTCAGCCAGATGGTATAGACGACGGCATAGAAAAAGATCGCGAAAGCCAGAAATATCGCGCTGAACCAGTTGACCGCCACGCCCATCAGCAGAACGGAAAATACCGACAGTCCGATACCGAAATGCAGCGCCGTTTCCCGGTCCATCCGGCCAGCCGGCAACGGTCTTTGGCTGGTCCGCTTCATGACCGCGTCGATATCGGATTCATACCATTGATTGAGCGCAGCCGAAGCCCCTGCCCCCAGGCTGATCGCGAGGATCGCGGTAAAGCCGATAACCGGGTGAATCGATCCCGGTGCCGCCAGCAAACCGCACAGCGCGGTGAAGATGACCAGCGACATCACGCGCGGCTTGGTCAGCGCAAAGAGATCCCTTGCACTGGCCAAGCCCTGTATCGTTTGTGACGCCGTGGTCATGTTTTTTTCCAAGCTTTCGACTGGTCTTCAGATCATTTGATCTGGGGCAGCGTTTCGAACTGGTGGAACGGCGGCGGGCTGGACAGGGTCCATTCCAGCGTCGTGGCACCTTCGCCCCAATAATTGCCTTCCGCCTTCCGGCCAGCCAGCAGCGAGTAGCCGATGTTGACGAAGAAGATCAGCACACCGACCAGCATCACGGCATAGCCGAGCGAACTGATCTGATTCCAGAAGGCAAATTGCTCGGGATAGTCGGCATAGCGACGTGGCATGCCCTGCTGTCCGAGGAAATGCTGCGGGAAGAACAGGATGTTCACACCGATGAAGAAGATCCAGAAATGGAGCTGTCCCAGCAATTCGTTGTACATCCGGCCCGACATTTTCGGGAACCAGTAATAGAAGCCGGCAAAGATCGAGAAGACCGCACCCAGCGACAGCACATAATGGAAGTGAGCGACCACATAATAAGTGTCATGGAGATTGTCATCAATGCCGCCGTTGGCCAGCACGACGCCGGTCACACCGCCGACGGTGAACATGAAGATGAAACCAAGCGCCCACATCATCGGTGTCTTGAACGACATCGATCCGCCCCACATTGTCGCGATCCAGGAGAAGATCTTGATGCCGGTCGGCACCGCAATCACCATCGTCGCCGCAGTGAAATACATTTTCACGTTAACCGACATGCCGGTGGTGAACATATGGTGCGCCCAGACCACAAAGCCGACCACGCCAATGGCCACCATGGCATAAGCCATGCCCAGAGAACCGAAGACCGGCTTGCGGCTGAACGTCGCCACGATATGGCTGATCATGCCGAAACCGGGCAGGATCATGATATAGACTTCGGGATGGCCGAAGAACCAGAACAGATGCTGATAGAGCACCGGATCACCACCACCAGCGGCATCAAAGAAAGCCGTGCCGAAATTCCGGTCGGTCAGCAGCATCGTGATTGCCGCAGCAAGCACGGGCAGCGCCAGCAGCAACAGGAATGCCGTGACCAGCACCGACCAGACGAACAAGGGCATTTTGTGCAGGGTCATGCCTGGCGCACGCATGTTGAAGATGGTTGTGATGAAGTTGATTGCCCCGAGAATCGAGGAAGCACCGGCGAGGTGAAGCGAGAGAATCGCCATGTCCACTGCCGGACCCACCGATCCACTCGTCGCTAGCGGCGCGTAGACCGTCCAGCCGGTACCGGCACCATTGCCGGTGCCGCCGGGAACGAAAGAAGATCCGAGAAGCAACAGAAAGGCAGGGACCAGCAGCCAGAAGCTGACATTGTTCATCCGCGGGAAGGCCATGTCCGGCGCGCCGATCATCAGCGGTACGAACCAGTTGCCAAAACCACCGATCATTGCCGGCATGACCATGAAGAAGACCATGATCAGGCCGTGCGCCGTGATCAGCACATTCCACAAATGATAAGCCTGATCCAGCGACGCTTCGCCACCGTTGGAAATGCTCGCCCACGCCTGCAGATATTGGATGCCCGGCTCGGCCAGTTCGAGACGCATCAAACCGGAAATGGCACCGCCAATGATGCCCGCAACAATTGCGAAAATCAGATAGAGGGTGCCGATATCCTTGTGGTTGGTCGACATGAACCAGCGCTGGAAAAAGGCTGGCTTGTGATCCGCATCATGCGCGTGATCATCGATATGGCCATCTGCTGTGATTGTTGTCATTGCTCTAACCCTTATTGCGTAACTGGCGCAGGAGCAGCCGGTGCGGCCGATCCGTTGGAATTTGCAGGCACCATTTCCGGCGCTACCACGGTCGAGGTTTCTTCTTCTGCACCACGACCTTCGGCGCTGACTTCATTCAATGCCGCCTGGCCTTGCGGCGTTCCGCCATTGGCACGAACCCAATCGTTGAATTTTTCTTCGGAAAGAACCTCGACCGTGATCGGCATGAAGCCGTGGCGCGCGCCGCACAGCTCCGAACATTGACCATAATATACGCCCTCGCGGTCGATCTGCAGGACCTTTTCATTGATCCGCCCCGGTACCGCATCAAGCTTGAACCATGCCGAAGGAATGGCGAAGCTGTGGATGACGTCCGCTGCGGTGATCAGCAGCTTGACCGGCTTGCCGACGGGAATGACCATGCGGTTGTCGGCGGCCAGCAGAAAGGGTTCGCCGCGTGCTTCGGCTTCTTCTTGCGTCAGCATGTTGGAAATCACTTCGAAGTCGCCATTGTCGGGATAGCTATAGCCCCAATACCACTGATATCCGGTGACCTTCACGGTCAGCGCATCTTCCGGAGCCGGCTCGAACTGCTGCGCCAGCAGGCTGATCGACGGTACCGCGATGACCACAAGGATCAATACCGGGACCACTGTCCAGATAATTTCGATGAATGTATTATGCGTAGTTTTCGAAGGTTCGGGATTGGCACCACGGCGGAAACGATAGACCACCCAGAACAGCAGGAACAGCACCAGCAAGCTGACGCCAAACATCATCGGCACCAGGATCGCATTGTTGATCCAGTGCGCGGTTTGGCCGGTTTCGCTGAACTGTTGCTGGAAATCGATGCCGCCATCGACCGGCATACCGATGCCCGGTGTCGGCTTCATCGGGGTATAGAGCGCAGGATCAAGTCCACTCGGTGCGGCCTCGCTGGTTGCCGCTGCCCCGGCTTCGGCACCAGCCGGTGCCAGCGGATCACCAGCAGGGGTCGCAAGTTCCACATCCGGTGCCGCAGGCAAAGCGTCCTGGGCCGACAAAGCAGTCGGCGTCAGAATCAGGCCGATAGCCAAAATCCAAACTTTAACAAAATGAGTCATAAATTGCTCAACCCTATCTTACCCCAAGTTTCGGTAGTTTTCCGGCGTTGGCTCAACAAATGGAATCAGCGAGCCCGACCTGAATTAGTCCGATTTGGGCGGCTTATAGGCATGGTTGCCGCAAGCCTCAAGCTACCGAATAGATATTTTTTCAGTTTTTTGGCTTTAATTTTTCTGGCAATGCGGCGGCAATATGGCCATTTGGGCAAACGGAAGCCAAACAGCGCGGGATGACATAGTGACAGACGCAGAAATTTTAGCCGAATTCCGTAGCAGCGACGCCTTGCTCGAAGGCCATTTCATCCTCTCTTCCGGCCGCCACAGCGGAAAATATCTGCAATGCGCACGGCTGCTGATGAATCCGGCACGAGCCGCAAAGATGGCTGCGGCCCTGGCCGACAAAATCCCCCGGAATATCCGCCGCTCGATTGATATCGTCGTCTCGCCGGCGATGGGCGGCGTGATTATCGGTCATGAAATGGGGCGAGCGCTCGGTCTCGATGCCTTGTTTCTCGAGCGGCCCGAAGGCACGTTTGAACTGCGCCGCGGTTTTCGGCTGGAGCCCGGCCAGAAAGTATTGATGATGGAAGATGTGGTGACCACCGGCCTGTCCTCGCGCGAAGCGATTGAAGCGATCCGCGATGCAGGGGGCAAGGTCATTGCCGCCGGCGCATTGATCGACCGGTCGAATGGTGCAGCGCAATTTGACGTGCCCTTCTTCCCGCTGGTGACGCTGGATGTGCCCTCTTATGCCGCCGATGATCTCCCCCCCGAACTGGCTGCCACCCCTGCTTCCAAGCCCGGCAGCCGCGCCAAAATGCCGGCGGCGTGAACATTTCGCATCCCCTCCGGCTCGGCGTCAATATCGACCATGTCGCCACGATCCGCAACGCCCGGGGCGGCGATCATCCGCAACCGGTGCGTGCGGCGCTGATGGCGGCCGAAGCCGGTGCCGACGGGATTACCGCCCATTTGCGCGAAGACCGGCGTCATATTCGCGATGATGATTTGACCATCCTGATCGACAGTCTGACCATCCCGCTGAACCTGGAAATGGCGGCAACCGACGAGATGCTGAAGATCGCCCTTCGCCACAAGCCGCATGCCGCCTGCATCGTGCCGGAAAATCGGGCAGAGCGGACCACGGAAGGCGGGCTGGATGCGGCGGGCATGCACAACAGGCTGGCTGATTTTGTCGGCCAGCTGAAAGAAGCAAATATCCGGGTCAGCCTGTTCATCGAACCCGACCCGCGCCAGATCGAGGCCGCGATCCGGCTCGGCGCGCCGGTCGTCGAGTTTCACACCGGCCATTATGCCGACGTCAGCGGTAGCGAGCGCGAAGCCGAGCTGCGCCGGATCGCCGATGCCGCTGCCCTGGCAGCGAAAAACGGCATCGAACCCCATGCCGGGCACGGGCTGACCTTCGACAATGTCGTCCCGATCGCCGCAATCCCGCAGCTGAAGGAACTGAACATCGGCCATTTCCTGATCGGCGAGGCAATTTTCAGCGGCCTCGACGAGAGCATCCGCCAGATGCGCGCGCTGATGGATGATGCGCGATGATCAAGGCCAAGCGACCTTTTTGGCCATTGATTGCGATGTCCGTTTGGTATGGATTGCTAATTCCCAGTGCGTTTGTCCGCGTGACCATGGGGATTAACTATTCCGGATCCCAGACCATTGACCAAGCACCTTCACTGGCGCAATTGCGAATTTTCGGACCATTCGTGGTTTGTTGCATCCTGGCGATTACGTCTTTTGCCTTTTTCATCCGAGGTTCGACGATTGCCGCACTGACCGTTCTCTCAATTTCTATATTGTCGGTCGTGCTTTTCTATACGGTATTGATCTGAAATGAACACGCGATGATCATAGGCCTCGGCTCCGACTTTCTGATCGGCGGAACGATTTTCAGCAGTTGCTACCGCAGGAACCGCCTGTTGAGCGCCCTGATGGATAACGCCCGGTGATGGAACAAACTCCAATATCTCGTCGAACGATCAACAAAACTCTATGGATCTTGGCATTTGGTATGTTTGCCCTACTTTTGATATACTCCCTAGGCATAATGTCCGTTATCGGATTCGCTTGGGAGCTACGTCCATGGTGGCACAACCTGCTACTTTTCATGCTTTTCTGTGTAGTTCCGCTTATTGTTAGCGGTAGATTATTACTCCTCGCTTCAGAATCGCGAACGAGTCATGACAATCGTTGCGAGATCCGGCAACTTTCTCAGTCACTCGCTGTCTTTCCAGTGGTTGTGGCCATCAACATCGGTTGGGGATTAATTTAGAAATGATCATCGGCCTCGGCTCAGACCTCTGCAATATCGAGCGGATCCAGAATTCGCTCGACCGCTTTGGCGAGCGTTTCGAGATGCGTGTCTTCACCGAGCTGGAACGCGCCAAGGCCCGCCGCCGTCCCTTCACCATCGCCGGCACCTATGCCAAGCGCTTTGCCGCCAAGGAAGCTTACGCCAAAGCCGTCGGCACCGGCTTTCGCGCCGGTGTCTTCATGAAGGATATCGGCGTCATCAATGCGAAGAGCGGCGCGCCCACCCTGGCTCTCACCGGCGGCGCGAAAAAACGCCTCGACGCGCTGACTCCGGCAGGATATGAGACCTTTGTTCATCTCACACTCACCGACGATCATCCATGGGCGCAGGCTTTCGTGATCATTGAAGCCCATCCGCTTTAGAACACGCGCATCGCATGGACCAGGACACCGAAGATAAAAATATGGCATTAGAAAATACCGCCGACCGCAAGTCCAGCGAAGACAAGGAAAAGACCGACTGGATCGGCGAGGCCAAGAGCATCGCCTTGCTGTTGCTCGCCGTGCTCGCCTTCCACAGTCTGGTTGCCAAGCCCTTTTACATTCCATCGGTATCGATGATGCCCGGCCTGCTCGTCGGTGACCGGCTGATCGTCAGCAAATATGCCTATGGCTGGTCCTGGGTGTCACCCACCTTCCACATCGTGCCGCGCGTGTCGGGCCGACTGTTTGGCGCCATGCCGGAACGCGGCGATGTCGTGATCCTGACGCCCCGCGACCAGAGCAGCGACTATATCAAGCGGGTGATCGGCATGCCCGGCGACACGATCGAATTGCGCGGCGGCCAGCTATTCCTCAACGGCATTGCGGTCAGTCAGGATGTGCAACCGGACCTGCAAATACCGATCGACGCCAATTCGCCATGCGGCACAAATGAATTTCCCGGCGCACGGGGCACGGACGCGAACGGCAATCCGGTCTGCAGCCTGCCGATCCTGCGCGAAACCCTGCCCAACGGCGTCAGCTACGATATCATCGATCTCGGCCCGCAATATACCG
Source organism: Parasphingorhabdus sp. (assembly GCF_041748495.1). GTDB lineage: Bacteria > Pseudomonadota > Alphaproteobacteria > Sphingomonadales > Sphingomonadaceae > Parasphingorhabdus. The sequence goes on along the minus strand of NZ_JBGTDD010000162.1, from coordinate 5,185 downwards.
ATGACATGGCTCTGCTCGAAATACCAGAAGGGGAATATTTCCTGCTCGGCGACAACCGCGATCTCAGCGCAGACAGCCGGGTGGCCAGTCCGCTTGGCCTTGGCGGTTCCATCCCCTGGGAGAATATCGGCGGACGGGCGGAGTTCATCACCTTCTCGCTCGATGGCACGACCACGCTCAATCCGCTGACATGGCTTGGCGCCTTCCGCAGCGGACGGGCCTTCAGCAGCCTCCGCCCCGACAAGGCAGTCACAACCGCCGAATAATCAGCGCATAAGCAAAGCTTTTAGAGCCGCAGCCCTGCGGTTTCGTCCAGCCCGGCCATGATATTGAGATTCTGGACCGCCGCGCCCGACGCACCCTTGCCGAGATTGTCCAGCCGCGCGATCAGCCGGGCATGATAGCCGCCGGCATTGTCGCAGACGAACAGCTCCAGCCGGTCGGTCGGGGCATCGCCTTCGCTGATCAGCAGCTCCTGCAATCCGGAACCGCTCTGCACCGAAACAATCGGTGATCCGGCATAGAAGCCGCTCAGCTCCGCCAGCAGCCGCTCTGCCTGCATTCCGCCCATGGCTCCCAGATGCAGCGGCACCTCGACCAGCATCCCGCGAAAGGCGCGGATCACCGACGGCGCGAAAATGACATCATGGATCAGCCCGCCATGGACCTTCATCTCCGGCATATGCTTGTGGTCGAGATTCAGCCCATAGCTGCGAAAACCCAGATCGGGCTCCGCCGCGAAACGCTCGATCAGCGCCTTGCCGCCACCGGAATAGCCGGACACCGCATTCATCACATAGGGCCAGTCCGCCGGCAACAGCCCGCGCGCGATCAAGGGCGCGACCAGCGCCAGAAAGCCGGTCGGATAGCAGCCCGGATTGGACACGAAACGCGCCCCGGCGATCGCATCGCGCTGGCCCTCGCGAAATTCGGCAAAACCATAGGCCCAGCCGTCCGCCACCCGGTGCGCGGTTGAGGCATCGATGACACGCGTGCGGTCATTGTCGATCAGCGCCACCGCTTCGATCGCCGCATCGTCGGGCAGGCAGAGGATAACAAAATCGCTGTCGTTAATCGCGCCGCGCCGCGCCGCCAGATCCTTGCGCTGCGCCTCGGGCAGCTCGATCAGCGAAAATTCGCCACGCCCGGCAAGCCGTTCGGCAATCTCCAGTCCGGTCGTACCGACCGCGCCATCGATGAAAACAGTCTGCGTCATGGCCAGCCTCAGGACAGCCGTTTGCGCGCCAGTACCGGCTGTTCGCTATCGGCGGCAAAACGCGCCACGACGTCCGCCAGGGATTCGATCGAAACCTGCATCATGAATGAATTGGCATGAACGATCCGGTCCTTGTCGATCATCAGGCCGACATGGTTGGGGAAGAACACCAGATCGCCGCGCCGCAGCTCCTCGCCGTCGGCAATCTCCTCGCCCAGCGCCAACAGCTGCTGATCGCTGTCGCGCGGCGCCGCAACGCCGGTCAACATCAGGATCATCTGGACCAGACCGGAACAATCCAGCCCGTCGCCGCTCCGGCCACCCCAGAGATAGGGCGCGCCGATCAATTGTTCGGCCAGCGCCGCCGTGCCGTTGCTGCCGTCAAACACCACCTTGGTGCCGATCGGCTGCACGTGGCGGACATGGACAAAGCCCTTGCCGGTCTTCAGAAAATAGCCGCAGGCGCTGATCTCGCCACAGGCAATCCGCGCGCCCATCGGCAGCCGCTTCATCACCCCCGATTTGAAATCCGGCTCGATGAATATAAACGCCGCCCGGGCACAGACCACATGGGTCGGCTCCGGCGTCTTTTTCTGATGCTGCAGCGCATGGACCGGGACATAGCCGACATAGCGGTCATGGCCGCAATAGCCCCAGGCCCAGTCTCCGGCGATATCCAGCACATGGAAATCCTCGCCGTGCAGCAATTCGGAGACCGCTTCATGATCCTTGCCACCCTGCCTGCGGAGCATCGCCTTGGGCGCGGAACAGCGCATCGGCATCGGCGCGGCATAATGCGGTGCGAACAGCTTGCCGGCCAGCGCGATATCGGCAAGATCGCCGCGATGCGCGGTGATCCGCGGATCGAATTCCTCTTCCGGACCAATCAGCGCGAATTTCGCGTGCGCGCCTGTATCTGCAACTTTCATGTCCATGCGTAAAGAAATCCCAATAGCGATAAAATGCCAGTCACTTAGCGGCCTGAGCGCCATATTACAAAGCGATGACAATTGAGCGCCTTTAAACGACCTGGGGGAGTTTAATCAAGCGGTGTCGCTGATGGGTGGTATCAGGGTGGGAATTTCCGCTATTGGGTGGTTTGCGGAACGACAGATATTTCGGCGCCAGGGTAGCGAAGCGGTCGTTAGAATACGGCCATTCAACGGCCTCCTGTGCGACTGGTCAGGCAAATCAAATCAATATGCTTATGGCCAAACAGCTTGCGATACCGACGAAAAAGTTCATTGGCAGACCAATCTTCACGAAGTCCATGAAGCGGTAATTGGCTGCGCCATAAACCAGCGTGTTGGTTTGATAACCGATGGGTGTCGCGAAGCTGGCACTGGCTCCGAACATTACGGCGACGACGAGCTGCCTCGGGTCGATACCAATTACTTGAGCAAGGCCGATTGCAATGGGGGTCATGATCACAGCCACAGCATTGTTTGTAACAGTTTCGGTTAGCACACTGGTGATCGCGTAAACGGCAAGTAGCAGCACCAATGGAGAAAGCCGAACCATGAAGGGTTCCAGCGTCTGGACGATCAGATCTACCGTGCCGGCATTCTCCAGCCCTTTGCCGAAGGCCAGCATACCGAAGATCAGGACCAGGGTACTGCCGTCGATCGTTCCCCAGGCTTCCTCCGGCTCGATACACCGGGTAAGCAACACGACGCCGACCCCGGCGAGAGCGAGCCCCTCGATAGGGAAACCCGCCGTTGCCGCAAGGATGACCACGCCCGCCAGTGTGGCAATGGCGATGGGTGCCCGCACACGCCGGAATCCGCGCACGGGCGCTTCGCTTACGTCGGTCAGGCCTACGTTGGATTGCAGGCTTTGCGCCGCATCGCTGCCTGCGGCGATCAGCAGTCGGTCGCCCGCGCGCACCCGCACATCGGCGAGGTTCGGACCGGCCAGATGTCGCGGTCGCGAAAGGCCGAGGACGCGCACCTTGAGACGGGAGAGTAGCGGGATTTCTGCCAGCCTGCGTCCGATGATCGGGTGAGAAGGCGATATTACCGCTTCAACCATCCGCAGGTCGGCAGGTCTCGATGGTCCGGCCGTAGAGACACCGCCGCCTACTCCTGTAAGCCCGGTGCGGAAGTCAGCGGCTTCTGCGAGCGACGCGAGTTCTGTCGGACTGGCGGCGACAATCAATTGGTCGCCCGCTTTGAGCACCCAGTTCTTGAAACTTTTCCGCACGATTGTCTTGCCGCGCTGCATACCCAGAACCCGAATTCCTGGCCTTCGGTAAAAGGTTGTTCCAACAAGCTTCCGGCCGATCAGCGGACTTGTTGCAGCGAGCGTGAGATGAGAGAGATAACTGTCGCTCTCCCCCTGTTCGTCGATGGCATGAGCAGGTCGGTCGGGTAGCAGGAAGCGGGCGGTAACGGCAAGCAGCAGGAGCCCGGCGGCTGCGGTAACCAGCCCAACCCCGGTGATCTCGAAGATACCAAATGGTGCAAGCCCCTGTTCCTGGGCCACGCCGTCAACCAGCAGGTTGGTCGAGGTGCCGATCAGTGTCAGCGTCCCGCCCAGAATCGATATGTAGGAAAGCGGGATCAAGAGCTTTGTCGCTGCCACACCGAGCACCCGTGCGAGGCGCTGAACTATTGGAATCATAACGATCACGACCGGCGTGTTGTTCATGAAAGCCGAGGCAATTAATGTCCCGGCAGTGATTTCTGCGACCGCCAGCTTCGGTTTGCGTGCCGTGCGCCGGATGATCCAGCCCAAAATCTCTTCCAACGCGCCAGTTCGCAGCAGGGCGCCTGACAAGATGAACATCGCAGCGATGGTTACGGGTGCAGAATTGCCGAAAACGCCGAGAAGTTCCCGCACAGGAAGAAAACCGAGCACCATCATGGCTAGACCGCCCAGCACCGCGATAACAACGGGCGGCCGCCGTTCCATGACGAATGCCGTGAAAACAGCCAAGAGCAGGATCAGCCCGATCTGGGGGGCGTAAGCCCCGGTAAAGACAGCAATAGATTCGAGCATTCGAGCGATATATCCGGCGCCATTTGGTAACGCTACAAATTTGAGCGGCGCCTGGATGAATTTTCGCCAGGTTGGCAGATATCCGCCAGATTCCGGCGCTCTAATTCCCAAAACCCAGTGGTTCGGCTCAGAGAAGATCCAGCCATCGCAAGGCACAGCAACATTCAGGGCGCCAGCGTTGCTCTCGCCTGTCAATCAAGCTGGGTCGCCGGTGGGTCGGGTTTGGGTAGGTTTCCGCGGTTTTGGGAAACGGAGGTTTCATCAGGCATCCCCATTGCAGAAAGCAGATACAAGTGTTTCGGTCAGGAGATGGTAACGGACGTTGAAGACCGAGCAACCGCCGTCCATTACCATCGGAACATCAGACGGCGCGACCCAATATGTCTCACCGGCCCGTCCTTCAAGCGGTTCAGAGGCTTCGTTCGCAAACAAATAGGTCCCTATGACGTAATCTTCGTTTTCGTGGAAATAGAAGCGTGCGTAGCGATCAAGTTCAACTTCGGGATGCGTCGCAATCACCTGCGCCTCGATAGCGGTTGAAAGCACGTTGTCCGTGGAAGACGGCGGCTCGGCTTCCACTTTATCACAGCCTGAATTAAGCAATAAGAGTGACGCAAATATGAAGCGATATTCTATTACCATCAGGAACAAATCCTACTTAACTGGAACGTCCGCAAGTGGGTCGCTAGCGGCTGGTCTACTTTTAGTGCTCAATCAGGAAACTGCCAAATGACTGATTATGGGTGGGTAGCGGTCTGACCGCTTTTAAGCACCAACTATGGATAGCGGACGTTAGCATCCCATCATCCTGCATGCTTGTGGGCAGCTTGACCTATCCCACAATCCGCTTGAAGGCTTCCTTGTGCTTGTCGACAAAATGATGTTTCAACGCGCCTAGAATATGCGCGCCCAAGATGATGTACACCAAATATTGCAACAGATATTTGTGTAGCAATCCCCACAAAATAT
>NZ_JBGTDD010000161.1:0-4348 GCF_041748495.1 Parasphingorhabdus sp. | reverse complement strand
AGATCGGGGCAGCCGAACAGATCGGGTAGATCTTCGGCATCAAAGCCCAGCGCCTTGATCACCAGATCGGCGGGGATGGTGAAATCGCTGTCCGGCTCGACTTCCGGCGACCGGCGACCGCTGGCGTCGGGCGCGCCGAGCCGCATCCGGGTTGCCCGCACCGCGGTAACATGATCGGTGCCCTCGACCGCTTTCGGCGCCGACAGCCAGACAAATTCGACGCCTTCTTCCTCGGCATTGCGCACTTCATTCTGCGAGCCCGGCATATTGGCGCGGTCGCGGCGATAGAGGCATTTGACCGATTTGGCGCCCTGCCGGATCGAGGTGCGCACGCAATCCATCGCCGTGTCGCCGCCGCCGATCACGACGACATTCTTGCCCTTGGCATTATAGCGGCCGCCACCCGAGTCAGGTCCGAAATCAGGGACATCGTCGCCAAAGCTCTTGCGGTTGGAGGTGATCAGGAAGTCGAGCGCCTCTTCGACGCCCGGCGCGCCGACGCCCGGCATCTCGATCGCGCGCGCCTGATAGACGCCGGTCGCGACCAGAATCGCGTCATGTTCATTGAGCAGCTCGTCGAGCGCAGCCTCTCGGCCAACTTCAAAATTTTCGTGAAACTGGATGCCGCCATCCTTCAGCCGCTGCACCCGCCGCATGATCACATGCTTTTCCAGCTTGAAGCCGGGGATGCCATAAGTCAGCAATCCGCCGGCCCGATCATGCCGGTCATAGACATGCACGTCATAGCCGGCGACCCGCAGATATTCGGCTGCGGTCAGGCCGGCTGGCCCGGCGCCGATGATGCCGACCGACTGGCCCAGGGGTCGACCCGGCTGGAGCGGTTCGACCCAGCCTTCCTCCCAGGCGGTGTCGGTGATATATTTTTCCACCGCGCCAATGGTGACCGCGCCATGGCCGGAAAATTCGATCACGCAATTGCCTTCGCACAATCGGTCCTGCGGGCAGATGCGGCCACAGATTTCCGGCATGGTCGAGGTCAGGTTGGACATTTCATAGGCTTCGCGCAACCGGCCTTCGGCGGTCAGCCGCAGCCAGTCGGGGATATGATTGTGCAGCGGGCAATGGACCGAACAATAAGGCACGCCGCATTGCGAGCAGCGCGCGGATTGCTCGGCGGCCTGGCCCGGTGCATATTTGTCGGCAATCTCCTGAAAATCTTCGGCGCGCAGGCTCGGCGCGCGCTTTTCGGGATAGGCCTGGCCGTCCTCGACAAATGTCAGCATTTCCAGTTTCTGCGGGCTTTTTGCCATGCCAGATGTTCGCTTCCTGCAATTTATGATGGTCACCAACGACCCTCCTGTGCGGGCCGGGCGTTGGAAATAGCCAAAAATGCAGCGGGAGTCACGCATAAATTCCAATATAAGACAGGTATTATGTCCTAATAAGGGGATATGAAGAACTATTGTCCTGCCGAAAGCAGTGTTGTCAGATTATCAGTTCCGTATCGGCCCCATATTTTCCGCAGGACAAGCGCTTTGCGAAACGCTATTGCGCGCGGCAAACCAACAGACGGACTGTCCATGACCTTCATTCAGATGCTGCTCCTCGCGATCGTGCAGGGCGTTACCGAATTTCTGCCGATATCCTCTTCCGGTCACCTGATTCTGCTGCCGGTCTTTACCGGCTATGCCGATCAGGGCCCGATGATCGACATTGCCGTGCATGTCGGGTCGCTGCTCGCGATCATCACCTATTTTTTCAAGGATGTCTGGGCGCTCGGCCGGGGTGGGCTGGCGTCCGTCGGCATTGGCCAGGCCGCTGCCGAGCGGCGCCTGTTCTGGTGGATCATCATCGGCACCATTCCCGCAGTCATCGTCGGACTGTTCCTGAAGACCGGCGGCTATCTCGACGGTTTCCGCAGCACCACCTTGGTGGCGGTCAATCTGATCGTCTATGGCATCCTGCTCGGTATCGCCGACCGCTTTGGCAAACAGGTCAAATCCTTCGAGGACCTGTCACTCAAGGACGGCATCATCGTCGGCCTCGCACAGGCGCTGGCGCTGATCCCGGGCACCAGCCGTTCCGGCGTGACCATGACCGCCGCCCGCTTCCTCGGCTACACAAGGGTTGAGGCGGCACGATTCTCGTTCCTGCTGTCGATCCCGGCGGTGGCCGGCGCTGGCGTGCTGATCATTCCTGATCTGATGGATGCCAGCAGCGATCTGCTGAAGGAAGCGCTGATCACCGGTGCGCTGACCTTTCTGGCGGCGCTGGCGACCATGGCCTTCCTGATGCGTTTCCTGCGCAAGGCCTCGATGATGGTGTTTGTTGTCTACCGCATCGCCATGGGCATCGCGCTGCTCGCCCTGTTCTAGCGCGGCAGGCTTATGACGCTGGCGCTAGCGGGTCTTGGCGCGCGCGCCGAAGCGGCCGTGCGCGGTATATTTTTCCATCCAGCCGCTGGCCACGGCCGCGAGCGGGGTTGGCGCGATGCCGAAGGTTTCTAGTCCTTTGGCCCCGGGTGCGACGATGTTGTCACTCTGCAGCATCTTGTACTGGTCCGCCGTTATCGGCGCGCCGGGGAAGGGGCCGAGCAGGCTGGCCATCAGTTTGGCAGCAAAATCCGGGACATTGACGAAGGTCCGCTTGCGTCCGGTCAACTGGGCAATCCGCCGGTTGAGTTCGCCCATGCTGAAGATTTCCGGGCCGCCGAGCTCGAACGTCTCGCCGGCGTAAATTTCGCACTGGTTCAGCGCTGCGGCCACGGCATCGGCAACATCGCCGACAAACACCGGCTGGAAGCGGGTTTCGCTGCCGATCACCGGGACCAGCGGCAACAATTCGATCATCGCGGCAAAGCGATTGACAAACTGGTCCTCGCGACCAAAGACAATCGACGGTCGCAGGATGATGGCGTCTGGAAAGGCCTGTAAAACAGCCGTTTCCGCCTCACCCTTGCTCCGCCCGTAACGCGAAGGAGACGCGTTGTCAGCCCCAATAGCCGACAAATGCACCAACGCCCGGCACCCCGCCGCCGCAGCAACTTCGCCAACATTCCGCCCCCCCTCGACATGCACCCGTTCAAAGTCGCCCTTCAATATTCCGACCAGATTGATCACCGCATCGCAGTCCCGAACCGCCCGTTCCACACTGTCCTTCTTGGTGATATCGGCGCTGATAAATTGCGTCTGGCCGAGATTGCCAAGCGGCTTGATATGCATCGCATTCTTGATATTGCGCTCGGCAATGCGCAGCCGGACCCCGCGCTCCAGCAGAGCTTGCGCGATATAGCGGCCAAGAAAGCCGCCGCCGCCAAATATGCAAATCAGTCGTCCGTCGAGGTTCATGTCCGTTTTCCACCCATGGCTTGGTTTCCGCTTATCCTCTGCCGCAGCGCGGCGGGCGAAGCAACAGCGGATTCTGCCCACAGACCAGCATTCGGCTAGCAGCAGAGCAGCCCCTGGGTGATCCGCTCTATCACGCTGTCGCTTTGTCGATATGAATCATTGACAGCGAAGCCACCAAGCGGCTAATCGCCCGCCTCTATCAGGCGGCTTCGATTGCCGCTTGCATGGGCCCAGATGGCGGAATTGGTAGACGCGCTAGCTTCAGGTGCTAGTATTCGCAAGGATGTGGAGGTTCGAGTCCTCTTCTGGGCACCATTTGTTCTTCTCTTGTTCTCTCAAATAGTCTATAAGACCCGCAGAAACGCTCGGTTTCTCGCTTCGGGTTTGTTCCAGCTTGTCCCATCAAATCTGGGGCCTTCTCGGAGTTTTTAGGGGCCTTTTTAGGGGCCTTTTTGAAAACCGCATTGGGAAGGACTCGAATTGACTTTAACTGACACGCGCATCCGCTCTCTGCGTCCTCGCGACAAATCTTACAAGGTCATGGATACGTGCAACCGCCTCTACGTTGTTAAACGAATGCGGGTTATGGAACCCCGATGCCATCGAACGTTCTCTGGCTCATGGAGACAGCAATGCTGTGCGCGGTGTGTATCATCGCGGCTTGCACTGGAAGGAGCGTGTTGAGATGGCGCAATGGTGGAGTGACTATCTGGATGAACTACGCGAGGGTGGAAAAGTGACGCAGTTAAAGAAATTGCGAAGCAAATAGCACATTTTAATTCGAGATCTGCTAAGTTGGACAGTCCGGAAAGTCCGGTATTGTGGATGCAGAGGCAATTGCCGCCTTTCATTCACCTACCATGCTTATCGAAACTTCGCGCCTCGTCGTGGCGTACCATTAGGCGACAATGGTTCCGCCAAAGGTTAGGCATTCTACTAATTGTGAAAATGTACCACCTCCAACAGCATCGATGGCCAAGGCAATCGGCGCATTGCCGGTCGCTTCCGCAACGCGGGCGGCCAAATCAGGACCATCGGTC
>NZ_JBGTDD010000160.1:0-1846 GCF_041748495.1 Parasphingorhabdus sp. | reverse complement strand
TGGACATGTTCTGGTGGCAGCGGCTCTGGACCGTCGCGGACGTCGAGATCAAATAATTCAACGAAAAACCTGACGGTACCGGCGAGGTCGTCGGTAATGATGTTAACATGATCCAGTGCGTTGAGCTTCATGCTATCCCTTCAAGTTGCGGCCACGTTCCATAATGGCAAGACGCCGGTTCTCAACCGCGTCCATCGATACGCGAGCGTTATAGGGCAGCGAAATTTCATTTTCATAGGCCATTCCATCCGCAAGATTGCGGTCAAAACCGGTCATGATCAGATCCTTGTAGACCTTGAGGAAATCGCGGTCGATGGTCGTCATGTCGCGGGCCAGCGCCTGGGCGGCTGGCATGAGCTGGCCGGGTTCATAGACATGATTGACGAGACCCCATTCACAGGCGGTCTGCGCATCGAGAAACTGTCCGGTAAAGCTCAGCTCGCACGCACGTGACAAGCCAATGAAGCGGGACAGCTTTTGCGACAGTCCCCAGCCCGGCGTTATCCCCACACGAGCGTGGGTGTCGGCGAAACGGGCGTTGGTCGATGCGATACGGATATCGCAAGCCAGGGCCAGTTCAAATCCGCCGGTAATGGCCACGCCGTTAATCGCTCCGATCACCGGAATCGGCATTTCACTCAAGGCAAATACAGGGTTGGTGCTAGCGTCTCTATCGTTGGCTGGTCCCAGTCCCGATGCTCCCAGCTCCTTGAGATCGAGACCTGCTGTGAAGGCCCGCTCTCCGGCACCCGTGACGATCAGGGCGTGGATGCCCTGATCATCGCTCACATCCAGACAGGCAGCACAAAGTTCGACGCGCAAATCTTTGGACAACGCATTCATCGCTTCCGGCCGATTGAGGGTAATCGTTGCAACGCCATCCGTCTTGTCGAGAAGCACCAGAGCCATCAGTCATCATCTCCCGCTTCATATTTTTCGGCGATCTGGGCGCCCATCGCACCGGTCATCGCGAAACATTGTTCGGGATCGCTCTGGCGCAACTGGGCAATCATCAGTTCCGGGCCTTCGGCGATGATCAACTCGGGTATATTATGGGCAACGGCATCCCGGATCTGCCGCGCACATTCGGCGGGTTCCATACCATTGTCGATCACAGCGTCCGATTTACCTCTGCTGTCGCCGTCTCTGGTCAACGCGTTGCGCGAAACATTGGTCCGGATCGACCCGGGCAGGATATTGGTGACACGGATGTTGTGCAGCTTTTCGGTCTCGGCCCGCAAAGCGTCCATATAGCCGATCAGTCCATGTTTGGCAGCGCAATAAGCGGTACGCAACGGTACGCCCACCCGGCCAGCCACCGAGCTGATTCCGACAATATGTCCACCGTCAGCCGCGATCATGTGCGGCAGCAACAACTGGGTCAGCCAGATCGGCGCGAGCAGATCAACATTGATGATCTTGTGATGCACATCGGGATGAGTGTCGAGCGCCAGGCTGCGCTGGCTGATACCGGCATTGTTGACAAGAATATCGACCTTGCCCTTCCAGTTGCGCGCCGCTTCAATCGCGGCGGGCAGGGCATCATAGTCGGTCGTTTCAAACGGCAGGATCATACTGTCCGTACTGAGTTCGGCGGCCACTTGCTCGAGCGCTTCGGTCCGCCGCCCCGACAGGATGATATGCGACCCGGCCGCGCCAAAGCCCTTCGCCAAAGCTGCGCCAATTCCTGAGGAAGCGCCGGTGATCCAGACAATCTTGCCGCGGAAATCGTCGGTCATTAGCCGTCCTTGCTGTTCTTCGGAGCGTCGTCGCCCAGATCTTCAAACCAGGCTTCCACTTCACCGTTCAGTTTGATCAGCAGCGGATTGCCCTTGCGGTCCATGGT
>NZ_JBGTDD010000159.1:0-10872 GCF_041748495.1 Parasphingorhabdus sp. | reverse complement strand
ACCCTTGGGAATCTGGAGGCCGATCTTGAGAGCGATTTTCGGCAGACGCCATTCGGGCACGGAGATTTTTACGGATATCACACCAAGCGCTTTGGTAGCCTCCTGCGGCGATCACGGTTTGCTGCCGATCTGGTTCGCGAGCCGACAATCATGTCGCTTGCGGAAAGGATATTGAAACCGGCCTGTGAGCGCATCCAGCTCAATGTTGCGCAGGCCATCGAGATCCACCCCGGTGAGATTGAGCAATTCCCGCATTGTGATCAAGATATGTGGCCGGGAGACAAAGGCGGCCAGCAATATCTGCTGAACGTCATGTGGCCACTCAGCCGCTTTACTAAAGTGAACGGCGCAACCAGGCTCTACCCAGGAACGCACAGCGCCAATCGCTGCCTCGATGGCTGGTGACCGGCAGCTGCGCGGGACCGGCGCACCCCCCGGGGTCCCCGCTCGGCTCGCCGAGTGGGGTGGATCAGGGGCCGAAGTGAAGCGGAGGACCGCAGGCGGCGGCTATTTTGCTTCGCGGTGCAAAGGGCGCGTGCGCCCGGCGGAAAATAGCCGCCGCCTGCGGTTGCGGCGGGCACGCGAGGGCGAAGCCCGTCTGCTGCCAACCAGACCGTCGACGAGGCTGTGACTGGCGTATCGCTTGGCAGCAATGATATGGGAGTTCGGCAAAGCGGAGAAGGTTCGCCAAGCAGTAACGATGCAATAGGGCATGGCCGGGCATGATGCTCAGTAAACGGAACGCCTGCCTCCCGATCCTGAGGGCAGATGGCAATTTTCCAAAGCTGCCGGTGTTCGCGGGTCGCGCGAATATTTGCCTGGGCTCACCTTACTTGTCGATCGAAGGCCGCAGCTATCTTGACGCCGAACGGTCGGTTCTTGTCACGGAGTCTGCAATATCGGTCATCGCGGCGAGGCAATTTCAATTGATGTCCGGCTGCGCCTACTCCTGCGCGGCCCATGGCCGAAGTTCATCCCCGCCCGGTTCTGCCGGGCGGGGTCAGGCAGCTCAAACGTTGTCGCCGATGGTGATATTTGCCGATATACGGCCCGCCATGACCTGTTTCCGGTCCTTGGGAGACCAGGCGCAGGCGGCGATTGCCCGCCGCCTGCGCTCAGATGCTTATGCCGCAAGTTGTTTTGCCTCTGCGCTTTTTCCAGCTTCGGATTGGGCCTCCACCGCGACCTGCGCCTCCGCAGCCTCGACCGGCATATCCGTGTCGGGTTCGTCCGGCGTTTCGCTTTCAGCCGCCGCCCTATTGGCAGCGTCCACTGTGGCAACCCCGCCGCGCGCCGTATAGGCCGAAGGCGGAAATGCCATCCAGCGCGGCACCCACGCCTCTTGCTTTTTGCGACCATTCTCGCCGTTGAGGCAATCCGCAATTACACCTTTGATGACCTTGCCCGTTTCTCCGGCATTAGCCTCTGCCACCGAACTGCCGCCGACCTCGGCGAGAACCGCCGTTGCCACTTCCTTGTCGCGGAGCAGATCGTAAAAGGCCTGATCGGGCTGCCAGTAATCGGTCATGCTCACACCAAGCGTGACCCCAAGCATCTCGATCAACGCGCTGCCGCTGGCCAGCGTCTCGGCCATCACCACGGCTGCCACGTCCAGCACCACCGTTTCGCGCAGTTCGAGCAATCGCGTCACCACAGCGACGAGGTCCGCGCCGTCATAACGCTGCTGCGTCACGCTGGCCCGTTCGGGGTCAAATCCCAGAATTCCCAATACCGCACGGCGGCGTTCATCGAAGCGGGTTTCGGCAATCGAGGTTTCGATGCTTTCATTGACCGCATCATTGCGCGAATGTTGCTCCTGCACCTTCACGCTCCAGAGCGGCGAACCGCAGACGGCATGGGCGACCATGACGCACAAGGCGACATGTGGCCGGGCGGCAAGTGCGGTCCGCACCGCCGCATGGCGGTGCAGATCGACATAGCTTGTCAGCGCAGAAGTCAGTTCGGGCCGCGCTGGCTTGGTCATGCCCGCACCGGTATCGCCGTCGCCCTTGCCGATGCGCTGCGCTTCCTTTCGGGTGAGATAGCCTTCGTGGAAGATCACCTCGCCGTTGTCGCGGCACTGGATATAGACGCGCCCGCCCTTGCGTTTTGGGGTCTTCTCATATTCCCAGGACGAAAAATGCTCATGCGGCGGGATGATCTGGACATCGCTCCATCCGGCGGCGAGATAGGCGGCCTTGCGCTGTTCGATCTCGACGGATTGCGCCGCCCAGAACTGGTCGGCATCCGCAAAATAGCCGTCTTCCTCGAACAGATTGGTCACGATCTGGCCGCGGAACGCGTCCATATCGAACAAGGCCATGCTGACCGATATGGACGCGCCGCCAAACAGCCACGCTTTCAGCTGCTGCCCGCGCGGCGCATGGCTGTCGCCATCCTTGAACAAAGCCAGCCATGCCTTTTGCTGTGCCTTGGTCGCAAGGGTCAGATGCCTTACCGTGGCCGCGTCGATTTCCTCGGAGCGGTAGGCCTCGCGGATACGCGGCAACAGATTGCCGAGCGCGAGGATGCGTTTGACCTGCAATTCGGTAAGCGCAAAGGTCGCGGATATGTCCTTGACGCTGCGGCCTTGCTTGACCAATCGCGTGTAGCTTTCCCACTGCGTGACCGCATCGGGGTTCTGGCGCAGCATATTCTCGATCATCGAGATTTCCAAGGCTTCGGCATCGTCGCCTTCACCGAGCGTTATGCACGGCAGGGTGATATCATGTTTGCCCTGCCTGGCGGCTTCAAGGCTGGCATAATAGCGCCTTTTCCCTGCAATGATCTCGAAATGGCACGCGCACCATTCATCGCCGCTGCTCGGGGCAGGATCGGGCCGCACAAATAATGGTGAGATAACGCCGCGCTTGATGATCGATGGCAGGATGTCGCTCACATCGGGCGGCTTCTTGCCCGCCCTCATGTTGGTTTTGGAGACCGACAGGCGGTCCAGCGGGATATGATCGATTTGCATGCTCTTTACTCCTTGGTTTGGGTGGCCCCGCCTCCGGTGCATAGGAGGGTGCGGTGGAGGCGGGGCCGGTTGCCCGCGCCGCAGGGATTGCGGTGCGGGGTTGCCGTCCTTCGGGGGGGGTGAAGGGGCGGCGAACCTCATCAAAACATCTCGAGCTGGTTGCGGGCGCCCAAATCGAACAATCCGTGATCCGCTGGACGCTGCGGGCGGCGCGGCTGCATCGGCGCATTGGCCAGTATCGCCAGCCGCTCGGCTGGCGTGATCGGCGGGACACCGGGCACAAGCACTTGCTCGCCGATTTGCGTCTGCTCTGACGCCAGGGCGGGAAGGGCGCTCACGCCGCCCCTTCCAAGCGGGATTGATCGACAAAGGCCAGGAGATAGTCGGCAGCTTTGCTGGCCTGCGAAGCGGCCTTGAAGATTGCGCGGCTATCTGCGCGCAGCACGGTGAGCCAGGACCCCAGATAATCGGCATGACGTACGGACGGGACGATACCGAGCGCCGCGCACAAGAATGCCGAAGCCAGTTCAGCGCACAGTTCCTCCCGGGCATAGGCGGCGCTTCCAAATCGGCCCGACTGGTCGCGGCCAAGGCGCGAACCGTGTCCGGTCCAGTGGCCAAGTTCGTGTAGGGCAGTGCGGTAATAATCGATCTGGGCAGGAAATGCGGGTTGCGGCGGAACCTGCACATGGTCATCTGACGGCGAATAATAAGCGCGCGCGCCGCCGGTTCTGAAATCAGCGCCTGTTGCTTTGATCAGCGCCTCGGCGGCGTGATGTAATTCGCGTTCCGGTAGCGGTGTCAGGTCGGCGGACAGGCGCTGCGGCAGCCCGTCGCATTGCGCTGCGTTAAACACCGTGAAGCGCTTGAGAAACGGAATCGATGGCTTCTCACCAGACTCTTTCCCGTCATTTCCCTGCTCGTGCCCACTCTCGGGCGTAAAGCGGTCGGCATAGAAAATCGTCTGGCCGCGCTCGCCCTTGCGGACGCATCCGCCTGCTGCAAGCGCTTGCTTGAAGGTCAGCCAGTCCTGCGATGCAAAACCGCCGTCAATGACCGCACCCCACAATATCAGCACATTTATGCCCGAATAGGCCCGCCCCGAAATCGCGTTACGGGGAAGTCCCGGCAAGGCAGCGGCCGAACTCCAGGGCTGCGCCCAAGGATAAATACCCGCTTCCAGTTGCGAGATGATCCTGGCGGTCACCTCTTCATATAGCGAGACGCGAGACCCATCGCTGCGCACGGCGCGAAGCGCCGCCTTTCTGCTCTTGCCGCGTCCCGTCCGTTTCCGATTACCAACTGCCATCACCGCCTCCTCGATCCCAAAATCTGCCGCAACCGGCCCCGGAGAGGCGGGGTGGGCGGCAAGCAGCGACCAGAGAGGGGCGGACTGTGCCGGGCACACCCGAAGGGCTGTAACGAAGAGAAAGACCCCGTCAGGGGTTGTCGCCCGGGGCAGTGCGACCCTAGGCGGAAGCGCCGCCCACCCCGTCTCTCCGGAGCCGGTACAAACAACGCCGGCGCACCCGCGCCGTCCATAGACCCCGACACATGCTTGAATGAATCCGAGCGGCCAGCGACTTGACCAGATCAAAGGACTCGCACCCAGAAAGGAGGCAGAAAATCGCTGACCTGCCCGTGCAGGCGAAAAGGCGGGGCCTGTCGTCTTTTGACGCCTGCACTTATTCCCGTCTCTGCCGGTTCAGTGTGCGCGCGGGGCCATTCTCGTCAAATGCCGCACACTAAGGAGCGCGCCTTTGGCGCGCGGGAGAGAGTGCGTCATCAGCCCCGCTCAACATAAGGGGCGTTGCGGGGAGCATCCCCGCTAGAAGGGGTAGTCGGAGACGACGCAGTGGCTCCGGCTCAGGGGAAGGCTTTCCCCTCGGAGATCGGCGGTTCTGGTAAGAAGTGCCAAGCGGCTACGTCAGGCAATACTGACGCAGTGGCAGCCTAAACCTACCTGTCTTCGATCTCGCAAATCGTTACGTTCAGTTTGCGCAAACATCGTGCGAAATCGGTAAAAGGCGATGTGTGTTCAGGTCCGCCGGATCGCGGTCGGAGCTGATTTCTGTGAGACATTGCCACCACGTCGTTTTCTTGTGGTTCTCAGCGTTTTGGCGCCGCGCTTCTCCACGTCGAAATCGACGAAATTGATTTCATCGGGCTCGCCTAGGAAACAGGCGCCGAAGGCGACGGATTGTTACGCGGTGCGGCTATGCCAGCGGGAAAAAAATAGATGCATGGCGCTGGCAACCGATATGGTCCCACTTCGTTGAGCTCGCATCTTTCCCGATAATTTTCTGACAGGGCCTTCCAATGGTACCGTACACCATGTCCCAAACGATCGGCCCATCGATGAGCTGCGACCTTGCGATAATTTCCGCACTCAGAGGGATGTGGACACCGGACCACAGGTTGTGGCGCGAATCGGCACCTGGACTGGTGTAAACGCTCCACAAAACGAACTCGTTCGCGTGCGGCGGCCCCTCGAAAATGTTAATGTTGTTGCCATCAAGGCAGCCCTCTTGCCGCTGGCCATGGTGACCGAGCAATCGTGCCGGTTGTTTGTTCCGGCAGATTCCCATTCGGGAATATATCGCCGGTCCTGCGTGGGATTAAGGACATGTGTGACGAACTCTCTCTTTGCCCGCATGGTGGCAGGGAATTGGCCGCGGATGCGTTTGATCGCGCCGCGAAAAAGCCCGCTATCTGCACGGTGAAATCAAATTCTGCGACGCACGACTTGTATTGTTCTGTCACAGAAGCCGAATAAGATATCCCGGGCCTAGTAAAATCGTCTCGAATAGCGGGTAAGGTCAAGACCCTCCAGATCGATCGGAGAAAAACCACCTTCAATAATGCTGGTTATGAGCCGTCCCGATCCACACGCCATCGTCCATCCCAAGGTACCATGACCAGTATTAAGAAACAGGTTGGAAAGGTGCGTCCTCCCGATTATCGGCGTACTGTCCGGCGTCATCGGACGCAGCCCGCTCCAGAAATTCGACGGTTCGTCGTTCGCTGCGGCACCGGGGAAAAGATCGTTTAACGAATGACGCAGTGTTTGTTCGCGGCGCGGCGGCAAGCTTCGGTCAAAGCCTGTCAGTTCAGCCATGCCGCCGACGCGGATGCGTTTTCCCAGCCGTGTGATCGCAATTTTGTAATTTTCATCCAGCAAGGTTGACACTGGCGCATGCGTCTCATCGGAGACAGGCAGTGTGATCGAATAGCCTTTTACCGGATAAATGGGCAAAGTGATGCCGACGGGGCGCAGCAGAGTAGGAGAGTGGCTCGCTAGCGCAACCAGATAGGCGTCGCCGCGAATGATATCGCCATCGGCACGCACCCCGATAATGCGATCACCATTACTTTCTAGTGCTGTGATGTTTGTGTTGTAGCGTAGCTCGACCCCCATCGTGGGTAGTAGTTCAGCCAATGCGCGGGTGAAGACATGGCAATCTCCTGTTTCGTCTTGGGGTAGTCGCAATCCACCTACGAAGCGATTGCGCGATGCCTCCAGACCCGGCTCGACACTTACGCAACCGTTGCGGTCGAGCAGTTCATATGGGACACCATAGCCTTGCAATACGCTGACATCAACGGCGCTTGCAGCGAACTGCTTTTCTGTGCGGAATAGTTGCAGCGTGCCTTGTGAACGCTGGTCATACTCAATGCCTATCCTCGCTCGCAGTGCAATCAATTCATCGCGGCTAAATTCAGCTAGGCGTACCATTCGTCTTTTGTTGATTGTACAGCGATCCGCGGTGCAATTGCGCAGCACTGCGAAGAGCCAGCATAGCATCGCAATATCGGGTTGCGGTTGAATGATCAGCGGAGAATGTTTCATGAATAGCCAGCGTATTGCCCTTGCCGGGATGCCCGGTGCTGCCCAAGGTGAGGCATAACCGGGTGAGATTTCGCCAGCATTCGCGAAACTCGTCTCCAATGCCGGTCCCGGCTGCCGGTCAACGAGCACTACTTCATGTCCCGCCTCGGCCAGATACCAAGCGGATGTGACACCGACGACACCCGCGCCCAAGACGATGATTCTCATATTTCTGCTCCCGGTGCCGCGATCCCGTCGTTAATGAATATACGCCCATGCCGCGGACCCATCCGCGATAATATTTCGTAGGGGATAGTACCCGCATCACGTGCCACATCGGCGAGTGACTGCGATGGACCGAGCAGTTCGACGAAATCGCCTTCTGCCAGTGTATTTGCGGGTAAAACGGTGATATCCACGGTCAAACTGTCCATCGATACCCGTCCCAGAATCGGGAGCCGCTCTCCTCTATGCCAAGCCGCGCCCATATTGCTGAGACTGCGCGGCCAACCGTCGGCGTAACCGATTGCGATTGTCGCTAGCCGACTTGGAGTCGGCACGATATAGGTCAGACCATAGCCAACGCCGATCCCGGGCTCGACTTTACGGATTTGCAGAATGCGCGCGTCAAGTCTGACGACGGGGTGCAGTCCATCTGTATGCGTCTTTGGGCAAACCCCGAACAGGGCGATTCCAGGGCGGGCGATATCGCCATGGAATTCGTGCGACAAAAACGCAGCGCCACTATTGGCTACTGAGGTGGTTATGTTTGGAAAATGAGCATGGACAATGCGAAAACTTTCTAGCTGAGCCTTGTTAGCTGCGTGCGATGGTTCGTCGGCACAGGCGAGGTGGGTCATGATCAGGCGTAGGTCGATCTCGTTTGACAGATTCGCGTCGCGTGCGATCGCGATGGCGGCCGCAGGCGACAAACCAAGCCGAGACATGCCGCTGTCAACTTGCAATGCGGCAGTCAGCGGTGTTTTTATCGTCCGAGCGAATTGACGCCAGCGATCGACTTGAGACAGTGAGCTGAGCACAGGAATCGCTCCCTGTTCCGCGCAAATCGCTTCATCGCCAGGATTGAGGCCGTTCAAGATGAAAATTGCGGCGTCGGGACCGATGACGCGTGCAAGCGGACCGGCCTCGTTCAAATGGGCAACGAAGAAATGTCGGCAACCCTCGCGATAGAGCGCGGGACCGACATTGGTCACGCCTAAACCATAAGCATTTGCTTTGATGACTCCGCCACACAGGGCGGGCGCCACTTGATTGGCAAGGATGCGATAGTTGGCACGAATGCCGTCGAGATCGATGCAAAGGCGACTCGAACAAGCCTCAAAATATCTGCTATCCATTTTTGCTCCTACAAGAACGATGGATAATGAATTTTGTTGTGAAGTTTTCACCTATTCAGAGTGTGAAATTCTGGTTTTCGACTATAATTCGCATAAAATCCGAAAAAATGGAGTTTCGTGCATGGCCGCGATTGATGGAACTGATCGCCGTATACTGAACTGTCTGCGTCTTGACGCCAGGATCACCAACAATGCACTTGCAGCAGAGGTCGGCATGTCCCCGTCCGCCTGCCTGCGCCGGGTCCGGTTGCTTGAACGATCCGGTGTCATCCGCGGCTATACCGCTATCGTTTCGGGTGCTGCCATTGATGAGGGGACTACGGCGATCGTTCAGATTGAACTTGAACGGCAGACAGAAGAATATCTGATCCGATTTGAAACCGCGCTGCGCCGCCACCCCGAAATTGAGGAATGGTATTTAATGACAGGCGACGGCGATTATATTCTTCGCGTGCAAGTCGCCGGTATTGATGACTATGGGGCTTTTCATCGTGATGTTCTATCGCGATTGCCCGGTGTCACGAGTATCACCTCCAGCTTCGCGATGCGCAGCCATCGGCGAATGTGATGCTGGCGGATATTTTCTGCATTCTCGCTGCACAGTGACCGGTACTGTGGTTTCATCCGGATTGACCTCTCGGTCGATACACGGTCTGGAAAGATCGCTACCGATACGTCCAGTAATTCCGGCGCCAATGGTTCCCTGATCGGAGCCGCCGAACTGCCGAGCAATGCCGTCACCAGCTCAGCGAATGGTTCCGCTTCAAGCTCTGCAAAAGGCAGTGCAACAAATCTCATCGAGACTGAAGCTGTTCGCTCGACTGCTGGCCAGGTTGTCGGTACCGCGTGCAATACGGCGGGACGTGCAAACTCGGTTGCAAACGGCGATACATCATCTGTGGTCAATAACACATCCGCCGCAGGTTGATTTGCCAGAAGCGCGAGCGGAATCGGCAGTGCCATGGCTATGGGCGATCTTGGCCAACTAGCTGCCTCGGGAAGCAGGGCTGCAAATGCCGGTGTTATGTTCGCGGTTGCACCTGGCATGCCGATCCTGGACGCCAAGGGCCGGATTATCGGCCATGTTCAATTGGTGAAACAGTCCGGAGCCGGCCTGGTGCAACCGAAATGGAAACCGCATGGCAGAGTTGCCCGCGGCCAATTTCGCGAGTTCGGGCGACTTCCTGATCACGGGCAAGAGCAGAGGCGAAATTAAAAAGGCCTCAAATTTGCAGAGCCAGCCCTTGCAGAACGAATTCAGTCGATCCCCCTTTGTTCGGATACAGGCCAGGCTGGTTTCCTGCTTTAAGGTGGTGGGCGAGGATTATTCTCCCGAAACACCAATGCAATGATCCTATGTTCTCAATTGTAACTCGTCTGGCGAATATCTGGAAGAGCCCGGAAACTCTCCGTTTGCGCCGCGGCCCAGAAACGGGAATAGGGCGTGGCTGCCGGATTATCGATCAGCGCGTTCGCCTTTAGAAATGGATAGATTCCGTCAATCGAACTGGATTTAACGGCGTTCAACCGTTCGTGCAAATGATGCGGCCGGATTTGCGATGGGTTCTCGAGCCCCATCGCAACGACGATGTCGCGCAAAGCCGCTGCGGTTTGCTTTTGAAACCGGTACACGCGCTCGGACTTGTCTTTGATTGCCAGACCACGCTGACGTGATACGCTCTGAGTCGCGATGCCAGTAGGGCAGTTGCCGGTATGGCATTGCATGGACTGGACGCAGCCCAACGAGAACATGAACCCACGGGCAGCGTTAGACCAGTCTGCACCGAGAGCTGCATTCATCGCCAGGCTTGCACCGCTGATAACCTTGCCGGATGCCGCTAGTCGGATGTCCCCGCGCAGTCCGGATCCAATCAGCGCGTTATTGACAAGAATAAGCCCCTCTCTGAGTGGCATGCCTACACGGTCTGAAAGTTCAACCGGTGCGGCTCCGGTTCCACCTTCCCCGCCGTCTACAACAATGAAGTCCAGCTTGATGCCGGTTTGCAGCATCGCTTTCATCACTGCAAATATTTCGTGCGGTTGACCCACACACAGTTTTATACCTACGGGCTTTCCTCCGGAAAGGGTCCTTAGCTGCCGGACAAAATCAAGCAACTCGAGCGGAGTGGTAAATGCCGTATGGGCTGCAGGCGAAATGCAGTCCTTGCCCTCTGGTATACCTCGCGTTGCGGCAATTTCCGCCGAAACCTTTGCGCCGGGAAGCATCCCTCCCTGGCCAGGCTTGGCACCCTGACTGAGTTTGATCTCGATCATCTTGATCTGGTCGAGGACCGCAGTTTTTGCAAATTTATCAGGATCAAAATGACCATCGTCGGTGCGACATCCAAAATAGCCGCTTCCAATTTCCCAGACTATATCACCGCCATGTTTTGCATGATAGGGGCTGAAACCGCCTTCGCCGGTGTCATGGTAGAACCCACCTCGCCGCGCACCCAAATTCAGGGTTTCTATAGCCTTCGCGCCGAGCGAACCAAAGCTCATGGCTGAAATATTTAAAATCGCAGCTGAATAGGGCTTCTTGCATTGGGGGCCGCCTACCTTGACGCGAAATTCCTTCTCGACCCGTTCATTGGGCATCATCGAATGGTTGAGCCAGTCATACTCTTCCGAATAGACGTTTAATTCCGTTCCGAATGGGTGCGAGGAATTATCACCTTTGGCGCGCGCATAGACCAGGGCGCGATCGT